>SHXR01000031.1 GCA_009693235.1 Betaproteobacteria bacterium
GGCTTCGGAGCACGTCCCATATGAGTAGACTTCTTCATGGTGGTTGAGCTTTCTTCGGTTCAGGTTGAGGATGTCAAGAACCCGCATTCTGGGCCCTCGATCGTTTCAACCACCAACTCAACCTTCAACTACGGGCGGGACATGCTCCTACGAACTCACATCTGATGCACGAGGTAGATCACAAGGTGTAAATATCGCCTTCGTTGGCGATCGTCCATTTTCTCCTCCAACCGCCGCGCCCGGCCCCGGGGTTGGAGCTTTGATTTTCGCGGCGGTCTTTCTTGCCGTCATGGCAGTGATGGTCGCGATGGGTAAGGTACCTTTTGGGGTGCTTGTCGCGTACCTTGCCGGGAGTTGTGTGGCATACGTGGTTTATGTTTTTGACAAAGCCGCGTCTCTGAAGGGGCAGTGGAGAACGCCGGAGAGCACGTCGCATCTTTTCAGTTTGATGGGTGGGTGGCCTGGCGCGATGCTTGCTCAGCGAACGCTTCGCCACAAGACGCAGAAGCAATCGTTTCAGTTGACGTACTGGCTAACGGTTGCGCTCAACTGCGCAGCCTTGGGTTGGCTGCTTTCGCCTGCCGGGATGCGTTCAGTAAAGTCCTTCGTGGGTTTCGTTTTAGGCCTCTAAAGAAACACCCATCAAGTGATCGAACGGTAAAGGTGTAAGCAAGCTGGTTGCGGGTTTGCAATGCGTTTGATGCCGAATTTCTCGGTGCGCTTGGACAGGTGGCGCAGGACGTGCTGTCGGTATCCCGTTGTGCCAGTATCATGCACGCGAGCAGACATTCGTCCCTCCACCCATCGTTCCCAACTACCGAGGCAAGACACTACGAAAGCCGCATACATCGAACAACATGGCGGGCCAGAGGTCCTGAAGTACGGCGATCAGCCTGACCCCAAGGCCGGCCCTGGCGAAGTCGTGATCGATATCGTCGCGGCCAGTGTGAATGCGGCCGATTGGAAGGCGCGCGCGGGTTCCTATGCGCAAATGAAAATGCCCTATGTGCTGGGGCGCGATTTCTCGGGCACCATCAGCGCGTTGGGCGAAGGAGTCAGCGAGTTCCGCGTGGGCGATGCGGTGTTCGGCGTGTGCGAGGCGGGCCAAGAGGGCGCCTACGCGGAAAAGATCGCAATGAAGGCTGCCATCATCGCCAAGAAACCTGATCGGTTGTCGCATGTCGATGCGGCTGCGCTGGCACTCGCGGGCCTCACCGCGATCAGCGCGGTCGACGAAACATTGAAACTAAAGGCGGGCGAGACGATTCTGATCCAAGGCGGTGCGGGTGGTGTCGCCGGTTTCGCCATTCAATTTGCCAAGCATCTTGGCGCTCGTGTGATCACCACTGCGAGCGCATCGAATCACGACTATCTCAAAAAACTCGGCGCCGATCAGATCATCGATTACAACACCACCGATTTCACCCGCGTGGTATCGAATTGCGATGCTGTCTTCGATACTGTTGGCGGCGATGTGGCGACCAAGTCGTTCGCGGTGCTCAGACCTGGTGGCCGCGCAGCCTTCATCGCATCCGGTGCGCAGGCGCCCAAGCCGCCGCGCGATGATGTGATGTCGCTGCGTCCGCCCGTCAAACGCACCCGCGCGCCGCTTGAACGCATCGCCGAGCTGTACCTATCCGGGGCAGTGCGTGCGCCTGAGATCAAGCTCTACCGGCTCTCGGATGCGATCGAAGCGCATCGAGTGAGCGAGTCGCGGCATCTCCGAGGGAAGCTGGTGTTCCAAGTGCGCTGAGATAGTGGCAGTCAACCGGTCGGTGATCTGGACCAGTTAGGGGGTATCAATGAAATTCGCATTGAGTTCGATTCCGCCGGTTCTTGCCGGTTTGATACTGGCACTGTCAGTCGATTCGGTGAGTGCCGCAGATTTCAAGGTGCTCGCCGCCGGCGCGACCAAGGAAACCTACCTGGAACTCCTCCCGCAGTTTGAAAAGAGTTCGGGACACAGGGCCGTGACGACCTGGTCGGGTACCCTCAACATCAAGAAACGGATCGCCGACGGCGAAGTCTACGACCTCGTAATCGTCGGTGCGCCGGAGATCGACGCATTCATCCAGCAAGGCAAGGTCGCGCCAGGAAGTCGGGTTGATTTAATGAAGCCAGGCGTGGGGGTAGCGGTGCGCGCCGGCGCGCCGAAACTCGATACGACCTCCCGCGATGCGCTGAAAAAGACACTCCTCGCCGCAAAATCGATTGGCTATTCGACCAGTCCGAGCGGCATTCATGTAGCGAGCCTATTCGAGCGAATGGGCATCGCCGATCAGGTCAAAACGAAGCTGAAGCAAACGCCGTCCGGTATCGCGGCCGGAGAGGTTGACATCGGCTTCCAGCAAGTCAGCGAACTCATTCATTTCCCAGGGGTTGACTACATCGGCCCGTTGCCGTCGGACCTGCAGAACATCACGGTGTATTCCGCGGGCATCCATAGTGGCGCGACGCAGGCAGGGGCGGCAAGAGCCTGGGTGAAGTTTCTCACTGCGCCGACCGCTGTCCCAACGATCAATAAGTTCGGCATGGAGCCGGGCTGATGCGCCGCGCACTGATTGGCTTCCTAGCACTGGCTGCCATCGGCTTGCCTGCGGCACACGCGCAGTATCCGGTGAAGCCGATCCGGATCCTGCTCGGCTTCACGTCGGGCAGCCTGCTTGACTTGACCACGCGTTTGGTCGCACCACGTCTTGCCGATGCGCTCGGTCAACAGGTCATCGTTGAGAACAAACCGGGGGCGAGCAGCAATATCGCGACCGAGCAAGTGATTCGTGCACCCGCCGATGGCTATACGCTGCTGATGGGTGGGGTGGTGAATCCGATTAACACGACGCTGTATGCCAGCCTGCCTTTCGATTTCATTCGCGATACCGCACCCATCGTCCTGATCGGCACGGCGCCAAGTCTCCTAGTCGTGCATCCATCGGTGCCGGTTCATTCGGTGCGTGATCTCATCGACTATGCGAAGAAGCGTCCCGGTGAAGTCACGTTCGGGTCATCGGGCAATGGCACGGCCCCGCATCTGGCCGGTGAAATGCTGAATCTGATGGCCGGTATCAAGCTGGTTCATGTGCCCTACAAGAGTAGCCCACAAGCGATGACCGATTTGCTCGCGGGCAGGGTGCATGCGACCTTCTCGCCGCCTTCGACCGCGCTGCCGCATCTGAAAGCGGGCACGCTGCGTGGCATTGCATCGACCGGCGCACGACGGGCGAGCGCGGCAGCCGATCTGCCGACGATGATTGAGGCGGGTCTCCCCGACTACGCGGGCGAAGTGTGGATGGGCCTCTTTGCGCCCGCCGCGACGCCACGCGCGGTGATCGAGCGCATCAATCGCGAAGTCGTGCAGATTCTTGCCATGCCGGAGTTGCGTGCCCAATTTGCGGCGCAGGCCATTGATCCGCTTGGCGGCAGTCCTGAATCATTTGCCGATTATGTGAAGGCAGAAACCGCGAAATGGGCGCAGGTGGTGCGGGCGTCCGGTGCGAAGGTGGATTAGCGCTACCGTTCATCTGTACCTCACGCGCGGCCACCCACAAGGTGGCCTTCCACAATCTGATTCCCGTAGAATAGCGGCTGTTCCCATCTGCAAGCGATGAGCACCTGTTGAGCCCCGCTACCGCAGCATCCCTACGATGAGCCTCTCGGTCATCGTCATCACCAAGAACGAAGCGTCGGTCATCGAGCGCTGTTTGTCGTCGGTGGAGTGGGCTGGCCAAATCGTCGTCGTGGATACACAAAGCACCGATGGCACCGTCGAGATCGCGCGACGTATGGGTGCGCACGTCGAGAGCACCACAGACTGGCCAGGTTTCGGGCCGCAAAAGAATCGTGCGCTGGCGCTTGCCACCGGCGATTGGGTCCTTTCGATCGATGCGGACGAATGGGTCACGCCGGCGCTTAGGGCCGAAATCGAGCACGTCATTACAAGTGAGAGTGCCGCAAACGGGTGGCGGATGCCAAGACTTTCCAGCTTTTGCGGTCGCATCATGCGCCACTCGGGTTGGTGGCCGGATCATGTGACGCGATTGTTCCGGCGCGGCAGAGCGCGGTTCTCCGATGATCTCGTCCATGAACGACTGATTGTTCAAGGTGAAATCGGGACGCTCAATCAACCTCTGGCTCATGAAGCGATTCGCGACATCGACGATTCCCTTGGCAAAATGGCGTCGTATTCCACCGCCGGCGCCCACATGCTGCATGCGCAAAGAAAATCATCATCGCTCACCGGCGCCATTGCTCACGGCGTATGGGCGTTCATTCGAACCTATGTGCTGCGGGCCGGCTTTCTGGACGGGCGGGAAGGCTTCGTTTTGGCGGTCGCCAACGCCGAGGGCGCCTACTACCGCTATGTGAAATTGATGTTCCTTGCGAAACGAGCGAAATGAAAACCGCGGTCATCGTCACGACCTACAATCGTCCGGACGCGCTCGCCGCCGTATTGGCCGGTTACGAGGCGCAATCAACGAAGTCATTCGAGCTGTTGGTTGCCGATGACGGATCGACCAGTGCAACCCGCGAAGTGGTCGATCGGTTTTCCATGCGCGCCAAAGGCAGCATGCAACATGTGTGGCATGAAGACCTCGGCTTTCGCGCCGCGGCCATTCGGAATCGCGCGTTGGCAACCTCGAGCGCCGACTACATCATTTTCACCGATGGGGATTGCGTGCCCGGTCGCGATTTTGTCGCGACCCATCAGCGCCTCGCCGAGCCTGGTTATTTTGTGGCGGGAAACCGCGTTCTGTTGAGCGACCGATTTACCACGGAGACGCTGTCAAAGTCGTATTCTCTTTGTCACTACAGCAGTATCCAGTGGTTTCTTGCACGCATGCGGGGTGACATCAATCGCCTGTCGCCCCTCATTCGACTACCGGAGGGGGGGGCATGGCGCAAGACCTCGCCGGATCGCTGGGAAGGTGTCAAGACCTGCAATGTCGCGGTATGGCGTGACGATCTGGTGCGCGTGAATGGCCTGGACGAGACCTATTCAGGATGGGGTCTGGAAGACAGCGATCTCATCATTCGATTGCTGCACGCCGGCGTTAAACACAAGAGTGCGCGCTGCGCCGCGCCGGTCTTCCATCTCTGGCACCAAGAAAATGATCGCGCGGGTCTGGCCGAAAACCAGAAAAGGCTTGATACGATTCTCGCCTCAAGGCGAGTGCGTGCCGAGGAGGGTCTCGATCAATATGGTGGATGAATGTCGCCGATGAATCCATGACGCCAAGCAGCATTCTGGTGGTCGTGACGCGACGCATCGGTGATGTGCTGCTCGCGACGCCGGTCATCCGATCGTTGCGTCGCAAATGGGCGGATGCCGCGATCGACGTGCTCGTGTTTGCCGGTACCGAAGAGATCCTCGCCGGGAATCCCGATATCCGCCGTGTCATCAAGATCGCGGAGCGTCCGACCTTCCAACACCATCTCGACTTAGCGAGGCGGCTGTGGCGCACCTACGATATCGCGCTCTCGCTGATTCCGGGCGATCGACCGGTGATCTATGCGTGGCTGGCGGGGCGGAGGCGCATCGGACTCGTTATCGCTTCGCCAAAGCACTATTGGAAGCGCTGGCTCATGGACCAATGGGTACCATTCGAGAATGCTGAGTCGCATACGATCCAGACGTATTTGCGAGTGTTGTCGGCACTTGGCGTTGCGCCGAGCTACGAGGTTGTTGCGGGTTGGGCCGATCACGATGTCATCAGCGCGAATGCCAAACTAAACGACGCTGCCATCACAGGCGAGTTCGTGGTGATGCATCCATCGCCGAAGTTCGCCTACAAGACCTGGACCATCGCCGGCTGGCGCGATGTGGGGAACTGGCTCATGGCGGCCGGATATCGATTGATGCTTACCGGCGGACCGGAGGCGACTGAGCGTGACTATGTTGCTTCGATCGCCGCGTCGCTTCCGGGCGCCGTGGATTTCGCCGGCAAGCTTTCTCTTGCTGAAATCGGCTATGTGTTGTCGCGGGCACGTCTTTATATCGGACCCGATACCGCGGTCACGCATCTTGCCGTTGCGGTTCATACGCCGGTGGTTGCGTTGTTCGGCCCCACCGATCCGGTCAAATGGGGGCCTTGGCCCGCCGCTCATCGCGATGGCACGAATGTGTGGCAGCGGATCGGGTCAAAGCGTGCGGGCAACGTCTCATTGATTCAAGGGACCGGTGGCTGTGTGCCCTGCATGGAAGAGGGTTGTCAGCGGCACATCGACAGCCTGAGCGATTGCCTGCAGCAGTTGCCGGCGTCGCGTGTGATCGAGGCGGCGGGGGAGATGTTGCAGGCGCAAGTCGTCGAGCGAAGATAGTGGTGCGCCCGGAGGGACTCGAACCCCCGACACCCGGCTTCGAAGGCCGGTACTCTATCCAGCTGAGCTACGGACGCGAGGGCTGAACCTTACCAGACGCGGCGCGTTCGAGGTAGGGTTCACGAAGGTTGATCGGCGCTTCACGCCTTCGCGCGGCCCCTGATGGCCTGCCATACGCGCTCGGGGGTCACCGGCATATCCATGTGCTCCACGCCGAATTCGGCCAGCGCATCGACCACCGAATTGACGACCGCGCCGAGCGCGCCCGTGGTGCCGCCCTCACCACCGCCACGCAAGCCAAGTGCGTTGGTGGTCGACGGAACTTCGCTTACGGCCGTGGTGAAGAACGGCAACATGTCGGCACGGGGCATCGTGTAATCGAAGAACGAACCGGCTAATAGTTGCCCCGTCGCGGCATCGTAATGACAGCGCTCCCACAGCGCTTGCCCAACGCCTTGCGCGATGCCGCCTTGGGTTTGTCCATGCACGATCATCGGATTGATGGCGCGGCCCACATCATCGACAGCGGTGTAGCGCACGAGATCGACCACGCCGGTTTCCGGATCGATCTCGACTTCGCAGACGTGCGATCCATGCGGGAACGAGGGCTGCGGCAGATTCTCTTCATGGACGGCGGCGAGTGGACCGCGCAGATCGTCCGGCATATCCGAACGTGTTGCGGCGCGCGCGACCTCAAATAGATCGACGCCGCGGTCAGTGCCCTTTACGCTGAAACGCCGCCGCGCAAATTCGATATCCCCTTCGGCCGCTTCCAGCAGCCGGGCGGCGATGCGTTTGCCTTTTTCGACGATCTGGTCTGCGGCAACCGCCATTACGATCCCACCCATGCGCATCGAACGCCCCGAATGCGAGCCGCCACCGATCGGTGCCGCATCGGTATCGCCGGTAATCAGGTTAACCTGATTGACCTCGACACCCAGCCATTCCGCCATCATTTGCGCAAAGCTGGTTTCATGGCCCTGTCCGGCCGAGAGCGTGCCAAGCGCGACATCCACACGCTGGTCCGCGTGCACTGTGATGGTGGCACGCTCGCGGGGAAATCCGGTGGCGACTTCGATGTAGTTGGCAAGCCCGATGCCTCGCAACATGCCGCGTGAACGCGCCTCCGCGCGTCGGGCGTCGAATCCCGACCAATCCGACAATTCGACCGCCTTTGCCTGCACCGAAGCATAGTCCCCGCTGTCGTATAGCATGCCGTACGGATTGCGATAGGGCATCGCCGTCACGAGGTTCAGGCGGCGAATCGCAACGCGATCGAAGCCGTGGCGTTGCGCGGCCATGTCGATCAGCCGTTCAATCACGTACATCACTTCCGGGCGGCCGGCGCTACGGTAGGGCGTTGTGGGCGAGGTATTCGTGTGCACTGCGCGGCTCACCAGATGCGCGGCAGCAATGTTGTAGACACTGCTCGACATCTCCGAGCCCTTGGCAAGTGGCACGAATGAAACGCCAAATGCGCCGACATTGCTGGTATTGGTGCCGCGAAAGCCGATGAAGCGACCGGATTCATCGAGTGCCAGCTCAACGGTCGACACGAGGTCGCGCCCGTGATATTCGGTGAGGAAGGATTCCGATCGCTCGCACACCCATTTGACTGGTCGTTTGATTCGTTTCGCTGCCCAGGCGACGAGCGCGAATTCCGGATAGGTATTGTTGCGCGTGCCGTAATTACCGCCGACATCCTTGGCGATGACGCGAATTGCAGTCTCTGGAACACCAAGAACGCCTGAGAGATCGGTGCGAATGCGAATATTGCTGCCGCCACCTGCATAGACGGTGTAGGTTGTTCCGTCAAACACGGCCAGTGCAGCGCGCGGCTCGAGCGGAACGCCGGTGGCGCGATTGACCCAGGTGTCCACCGCGACGATATGCTTCGCCGCTGCGAAGGCCGCACTGGTCTTCGCCAGATCGCCGATGCCACCCGTTTCGACGCAGATGTTCGATGGGGCTTGGTCCCACAGCGGCGCAACGCCCGCCTTGGTGGCCTCGCGCGATTCGGTGGTGGCCGGTAAGGGTTCGTAATCGATGACGATTTTCTCGGCCGCATCTTTTGCCGTCTGAATGGTTTCGGCCACTACCATCGCAACGGCTTCGCCCGCCGTCCTTACCTTGCCGATCGCCAATGGCCAATGCGGGGCGACGAAAATCGTCGATCCATCGCGATTCTTGAGCGGGATTTCATGCGGATGCGCCGGGACCGGTCGATGCGGAATCGGCTGCAGCCCATCAGCCTGCATGTCGGCGCCGGTGAGAACCGCCAATACGCCCGGCGATCGGCGTGCCTCATCGACCGTCATGCCACGAATCCACGCATGCGCATGGGGGGATCGCAACACAATCGCATGGGCTTGGCGGGGCAGATTGAAGTCGTCGCTGAACGTGCCTTCGCCGCGCAGCAGGCGCGGATCCTCGCGACGCAATACCGATTTGCCGAATCCTTGCGCTGCATCCTGGGTACGGGTATGGAGGAATGACATGCTCTTCTCGTCGTGGAGGGGGGGGCTTGGCCAATGCGGCATCGCGATGGGCGCAGAGCGCATGATAGCCTTCGCGTTACTGGAATGATTCGGAGGCTTGTTCATGCGCATTGTTGATATCCGGGAGATGGCCGTCCCGATCAACTCGACGATTCGAAATGCCGTTTTCTATTTTTCGGAGATGACGGCTTCCATCGTCGCGGTAGTGACCGATGTCATGCGTAATGGCAAGCCGATGGTCGGATTCGCCTTCAACTCGACCGGTCGCTATGCGTGCGGCGCCCAGATGCGCGCACGATTCATTCCGCGGGTGCTGCGCGCGAAGCCAGAAGCGCTGCTCGACGAGAAGGGCCGCCTCGACCCGGCGAAGGCGTTGACTTGCATGATGCAAGGCGAAAACCGGGTGCGCATTCCGATCGCTCGATCGCCATTGGTACGATTGAAACGGCCCCCTGGGACGCCATTGCAAAGATCGAAGACAAGCCGCTCCATCGCGTATTGGCGGAGCGCTTCAATGGCGGCAAGAGCGCTGAAAAGTATTTTGCTATGTCGGTGGCGGCTGGTATCGGCCGGGCCAGACGATCGCCGATGTGCAAGACGAGATGCGTCGCCATCTCGATGCGGGCTACACCATGATCAAGATCAAGGTGGGTGGACTGCCTTTGGCTGAGGATCTGCGGCGGGTCGAGGCAGCGCTTAAGATCGTTGTATTCGGGGAGCGTCTTGCGGTCGATGCGAATGCGAAATTCAATCGCGAGGAAGCCTTGACCTACGCGAAGGCACTCGCCCCGTTGAAGTTGCGTTGGTTTGAAGAGCCGGTCGATCCGATTGATTTCGAGGCCTATGCCGAATTGGCCAGCGTGTACGATCCGCCATTAGGCACAGGCGAGAACCTCTACTCGGTGCAAGACGTGAAGAATCTCGTTGCGTTCGGCGGCTTTCGGGCCGGCTGGGATGTCATTCAAGTCGATCCACCGCAGACGTACGGATACGGCACCTACGCGCAGACGCTAGCAATGCTGGAGGCGCGCGGTTGGTCTCGTACCTCGCTCTGGCCGCATGGCGGCAATCAAATGTCGCTTGCATTGACGGCCGGGCTCTGCCTGGGTGGATGCGAGTCGTATCCCGGCGTCTTCGGCGTTTTTGCGGGCTATGCCGATGATGCACGCATTGTCGACGGTTACTTGAAATCTTCCGACTGGCCAGGCAGCGGCTTTGAGGGTCAAGAAGCGCTGTATGCGACGATGCGGAAGCTCATCGATTAATATCAGGGAATTCTCATGACAATTCGCCGTATCGTTACCGGGCACGACGCCACCGGCAAAGCAATCCTTCTCTCCGATGGCGCCGCGACCAACGTCAAAGTCCGCCAAGCAAGCGGTGGATTGGTGTCTACGTTGCTGTGGGTCACCGATCAGACGCCAGTCAATGTATCCGGCGCGCAGGATCGGGCCCAGCGCGAAATAGGTGTTGCACCGCCTGCAGAGGGATCAGTATTTCGCATCGTCGATTTTCCACCGACCGATGGCGCTGCGATGAGCCATGAGGCTGTGATTCGCGAGATGGGACTGCATGGCCATGCGCAGGGCGGGGCGCCCTCGCGTCATCCACTGATGCATCGTACCAAGAGCATCGATTACGTCATCGTCATCCAAGGCGAAATCGACATGTTGCTCGATGACTCCGAGGTGCATATGAAGGCGGGCGATGTCATGGTGCAACAGGGCACCAACCATGCGTGGGTCAACCGCAGCCAATCCAACTGCCGGATCGCGTTCGTGTTGATTGGCGCGGAAGAACCCGCCGAACTACAAGGCAAAGGCGGGTCACACTAGCGTTACCGAGGGCCGCAGGCGTCAACGCTCTTGCTTATTGAACCAGTCAAGAATCTGCGCGCCGTCCCAGAACACGACGCCGGGCCGACTTGCCAGCGCAGCGAATGCTTTTTCTACATAGACAATCCGGTGCGGTGAGCCGGAGAGATAGGGATGGCATGCGACCGCCATGACCTTCGGACGTTGCGCGCTTTCTTCGTACAGGCACTCGAAGTAATCCATGGTACGGGTATAGAACGCATCGGCCGTATTGTGCTGAATGGCCATCATGACGATATCGTGCAACTCAAAATTGTAGGGTAGCGCGACGACGGGCTGGCTAGTCGTGCGCAAGCGGACCGGTTCGTCATCGAACGACCAATCGCCGATGTATTCGATGCCCGCGTCGGCGAGATAGTCGAGTGTGTCATAGGTCTGCGTGAGACCCGGCCCGAACCATCCGCGCGGCCGCTGCCCGGAAAATTTTGTGATGATGTCGACCGTTTGTTCGATCACTGCGCGCTGGTTCTCCAGTTTGTGCATCGGAATTTGTTCGTAGCTGTGGGCGTTCAGCTCCCAACCACTTTGCATGCAGGCTTCGACCACCTGTGGATACGATTGACATACCTTTGCATTGAGCGTCACGGTAGGGCGGATGCCGAGCCGCTCGTACATGCGCCGCAATCGCCAAAATGCCACGCGCATGCCGTACTCATGCCAGCTCCAGTTCGGCACGTCAGGCAACATCACTTGTCCCTGCGGCGGCGGAATGACGGTGCGCGCCATAGGACGGGAAATATCCCAGTCTTCCAGGGCCAAAACCGGCCACACGATGAGACGCCCTTCCTTTGGAAAAGCAAGTGGGCGCCGGCCTTCGATCGGCGAAAAAGGCAAACGTTCACGTGGCAACATGGGGCGGCTTCCGGCGGTGAGGGTGAATGGATTTGACCACAAAGGGCCCGCTGGTCGAGCCCTCTTGATCAGTGCGACTATTCTGCGCGAGGCAACCTGAGAGGACGGCGCCGCTTGCGCAATGCATCACCTGCGATCGCGTGGCGGCGGCGAGTGAGCTTGGGTGCCGCCGTACCGACCTTCAGTGGTCCGCAACCATCGGCAATTCCGATCTGGCACAATTGATCGGGAAATCCCGTGTTACCTCTCTCCTTCACAACAAGGCCGCAACGCAATGCAAACCCAGCACCAAGCCGTACCGGTCGCGATCGACTGGCCGGCGCAAATACATCGAACACTGCGAGATTTTGATGTCAAGCAGGTTGCTTATGTCCCGGATGCGGGGCATCGCAAATTAATCGAACTCTGCCACGCCGATACGACGATGCGCGCCGTGTCGCTCTCGACTGAAGAAGAAGGCATCGCACTGACCTCCGGCGCCTGGCTTGGTGGTGCGCGCGGTGTGCTCCTGATGCAATCGAGCGGCGTTGGCAATTGCATCAACATGTTGTCGCTCGCGCGGGCCTGCAACTTTCCGTTGCTCATGATCATCACCATGCGCGGCGAATGGGGCGAGTTCAACCCGTGGCAGGTGCCGATGGGGCAGGCGGTTGAGCCAAGCCTCAAGCTCTTCGAGACGATCGTCCTTCGTGCGGATTCCCCAGAAGAGGTGCAGCCCTCCGTTGAAGCGGGTGCGAAGCTCGCGTTCAACGGCTATAACCTGGTCGCCGTGTTGCTTGGTCAGCGCTTGATCGGCAGCAAAGCATTCAAATCGGTCGATGACTAGAGAATAATTGAACAAGGGGGCTCGCCCCCTCGTAACTTCCCGAAAGATATGATCACGCTAATTGCGCGAGATAGCTTAATCAGCGTTTCCTTAGAGGCATCATTCATGGCAACGAAACTTCTTGAACGACGCTCGGTTACGAGTGAATTGCTGCGTGACCGTGGTGATTTAATGGTCGTCGCCGGGCTTGGTGCACCGGCGTGGGATTGCACTGCGGCGGGCGATCATCCGCTTACCTTTCCGCTGTGGGGCGCGATGGGCGGGGCCTGCATGATCGGGCTTGGCATTGCATTGGCACAACTGGCCAAGAGCGTCCTGATCATTACCGGGGATGGCGAGATGCTGATGGGCCTTGGCAGTCTCGGTACGGTGGCGGTGCAACGACCGGCGAATCTTTCCATCGTGGTGCTCGATAACGAACATTACGGTGAAACAGGCATGCAGAAAACGCATACCGCGCATGGTGTCGATATCGCTAAGGTGGCGCTTGCCTGTGGCTTCAAGTCCGCATCGGTGGTGACGACGATGGCCGAACTTGCGGTAGCGAGGAAGGCGATTTACGAAGGCAAGAGCGGCCCGCATCTCTATGTAGTGAAAGTCGGCAACGAGAAAGTCTCGATCGCGCTGCCACCACGCGATGGTCCGCATCTCAAGAATCGCTTCCGACAGGCATTGCTTGGGGAAAAGGCATTTGTTTAGTCGCGCCCGGCGCGATGACCGCAGACCGGCCGGTCGCTTCACATGACCGACAGAACGCACTGGATCGGTGAGCCGCTCGTCCGCAAGGAAGACGAAGCGATTCTCACCGGTCGCGCACGCTATATCGATGATTTGGAACCCGTAGCACGATTGCGACATGCCGCGATCGTGCGTTCACCGCATCCTCATGCACGCATCCGCGCGATCGACAAATCACGCGCCGAAGCGCTGCCTGGTGTCGTCGCGGTGGTGACCGGCAAGGAGTTGCTGGAAATTGTTGGCAGCGTTCCATCGGTCGTGCGCACGCCGGCCCGCTACTTTCCGTTCGCCCATGACAAAGTCCGGTATGCCGGAGAACCGGTCGCCGTCGTCGTAGCCGGTGACCGCTATATCGCCGAAGACGCCGCGGAACTGGTGGACGTCGACTACGAGCCCTTGCAGGGTGTTGCAAGCCTTGACGATGCCATGGCACCGGGCGCCCCGCGGTTGTTTGAGGATGCGCCATCGAATGTGCTGTCGTCGCGCACCTTTCGTTACGGTGATCCGGATCAGGCGTTTGCGACCGCCGATCGTGTCTTCCGGTTGGACTATCGATTCCCGCGCTCGTTTGCGACGCCGATGGAGACTTTCGGGGTGATCGCGAACTTCGAGCGCGCGCCCGATCGCTTCACCGTGTGGTCGAATTTTCAAGGCCCGTACATATTGCAACCGCTGATGGCCGGGGCCTTGCGTGTGCCGGGCAACCGTTTGCGGCTCATCTCGCCACCGGCAAGCGGTGGCAGCTTCGGTGTCAAGCAGGCGGTGTTCCCCTATATCGTATTGTTATGCGGGGTGAGCCGGCTCGCTGGTGTGCCGGTGAAATGGACGGAAGACCGGCTTGAACACCTGATGGCATCCTCCGCGGCATCGGACCGCATCGGCGTTGTGGAGGGCGCCTTTACCAACGAAGGCGAGTTGCAGGCCATTCGCTTCGTGAATCATGTGAACCTTGGTGCCTATATTAGAGCGCCCGAGCCCGCATCGGTCTATCGCATGCACGCCGCCTCCAATGGCGCGTATCGGGTGCGCAACCTTGCGATCGACAATCATCTGGTCGTCTCGAACAAAGTGCCGTGTGGGTTGAACCGCGGCTATGGCGGCCCACAGTTTTACTTCGCACTGGAACGGATGATGGAAGTCGCCGCGCGTGGGTTGCAGATCGATCCGGCCGAGCTGCGACGACGCAATTTTATTCCGCGCAACCAGTTTCCCTATAAAGGTCCGGCGGGCGCAACCTATGATGCCGGCGACTTCAATGCGGTGCTGCAGGCGGCGATCGATCGGGCGGACTATCCCGCATTGTTGGCAAGACGTGATGCGACGCGTCGTGATGGCAGGCTGTTTGGGATTGGGCTCGCGGTGGGCGTTGAGCCATCGGGCTCCAACATGGCGTATGTGTCCCTGGCGCAGACGCCGGCCGAACGCGCCAAGGGCGATCCCAAATCGGGTGCGAATGGCACCGCGACGATCGCGATCGATCCGACCGGTCAAGTGACGGTGACGATAGCGAGTACGCCCAATGGTCAAGGTCACGCCACCGTGGCCGCGCAGATCGTGGCGGATCGTCTCGGGCTCGATCCGAAGGATATCGAGGTGATTACCGAACTCGATACCCGTAGCGCCTCATGGTCCATTGCGTCCGGCAATTACGCAAATCGGTTTTCATCGATCGTTGCAGATGCCCTCGCGTTGAGCGCAACGAAAGTTGCCGAAAAAATAAAGCGCATTGCGGCCGAAGATCTCGAAGTCAATGTGGGTGATATTGAACTCGCCGATGGCGTCGCGCGCGTCGTGGGCGTGCCGGCCAAGGCGATTCCACTGCGTAAGCTCGCCTTGCGTACCCATTGGCACACGGGAAGTCTTCCAGAAGATATGGAGCCGGGCATTTTCGAGACGGCGACCCTTTCGCCGCGGCAACTGGATGAAGTCACCCCCGATGACAAGGTTGGTTCTGCCCTGACGTACGGATTTGTCTGCGATCTGGTTGCGGTGGAAATAGACCGGGCCAGCGGTTGGCTGGACATCGTGAAGTACGTGTCCGTCCATGATGTCGGCGCCATGCTGAATCCGTTGATCGTCGAGGGGCAGATCCATGGTGGTTTTGCGCACGGCCTGGGCGCGGCGCTGATGGAAGAGCTTGCCTATGATCGCGACGGAAATTTTCTGACGGGCACACTGGCTGAGTATCTGTGTCCGACCGCACCGTCGATACCACCTCTCGATATCGGCCATGTTTCAACGCCAAGCACGGCCAATCTGCTTGGCGCGAAGGGCATGGGCGATGGCAGCTCGATGCTGGCGCCGGCCGCCGTGGCCAACGCAGTCGCCGACGCGCTGGGCCGGGACGATATCGAATTGCCTTTGACGCTTGATCGCGTGTGGCACTACGCAAACACCGGGAAGCGCAAATGAAGCCGGCCGCGTTCGACTACGTACGCGTCACTTCAATCGATGAGGCAATCGCACTCCTCGCCAAGCATGGTGATGAAGCGACGGTCCTCGCAGGTGGGGTGTCGCTTGGCGCAATGCTCAATATGCGCCTGGTTCGTCCGGGCATTCTCATCGACATCAAGGGCATCGAGGCGCTCAGCGCCGTTCACGACGCCGGCACGCAACTCACCATCGGTGTCATTGTACGTCAGGCGGATCTCATGGTGAGCGCGCCGGCAATGGCGGCGGTGCCATTGCTTGCCAAAGCATTTCCGCATATCGGTCATATGCAGACCCGCAGTAGGGGGACGC
This sequence comes from Betaproteobacteria bacterium, assembly GCA_009693235.1. Lineage (GTDB taxonomy): Bacteria > Pseudomonadota > Gammaproteobacteria > Burkholderiales > SG8-39 > SHXR01. The sequence goes on from SHXR01000031.1 coordinate 15,846, forward strand.
TTGGCGGCTCGATCGCACACGCGGACCCCAGCGCGGAACTGCCGCTTTGTTTGGTGACCCTCGATGGGGCGATCGAATTGCAATCGCGAGCCGGTATTCGTACTGTGAAAGCGCGGGAGTTTTTCACTGGCGTGCTCTCGACCGTTCGCCGGCCCGACGAACTGCTCACGGCAATTCATTGGCCGACACGTTCATTGCGATCGGGTTTCGGCTTCGACGAGATTGCGCAACGGCATGGTGATTTCGCCATTGTTGCCGCCGCCTGCCATGTGAAGCTGACTGAAAGCGGATTGATCAACCAATTGGATGTGGGCCTGGGCGGGGTAGAAGATCGTCCGCTCGCCTTCATCTTGCATGAATTCATCGGTGCGAAGCCGGATGCGGCACTGGCGCGGGCATTGGCCGACCATGTAATGGGCCTGGTCGCGCCGACGGGCGATGTAAAAGCGAGCGCCGCGTATAGAAAAGCGTTGGTCCGGCTCCTCGTGGAACGCGTTTTCCAGCAAGCGGCGGCTAGCGTTGAGCATGCGGCGCGGGAAGGTGTCGTCGTCATCCCGAAGGCGTTGCACGATACGGCGAGCAAGGCGGCAGGCGAGGTTATCGGCGGTCATACCAAGGCCGCAATCTCGGTTGACTTGAATGGCCGTACGGTTCGAGGCAGCGCCGAACCGCGCATGTTGCTCTCGGATTTTCTCCGTCATGAGCTCGGATGCTACGGAGTGCGCGTTGGTTGCGAGCATGGCGTTTGTGGCGCCTGTACGGTGCTGGTGGATGGCGTCGCGCAGCGCAGCTGCCTGCAACGTGCGATCGAGGCGGACGGCACGAGCATCACAACCGTTGAAGGATTATCGCCTGGAAATACGATGAACGCGCTCCAAGAGGCGTTCCGCCGCCATCACGCGCTGCAATGTGGTTTTTGTACCCCGGGTATCCTCGCTTCGGCCACGCATTTTTTGCGCGACAATTCGCAACCCACGGAAGACGCGGTGCGCGATATGTTGTCGGGTCATATTTGCCGCTGCACGGGCTATCACGGTATCGTGCAGGCGATTCTCGACGCCGCCCGGCCGGTCTCGCAATGAATCTTGGCCAAGCTTTTCGCAGTACCGCCGCACGCCGCTCCGAGGTAACGGCGATCATCGATGGCGATATCGTTCGAACCTATGAGGAATGGCATTTAGACATACAGTGCGTTGCCGGAAGCTTGGCGGCGATGGGTCTGTCGAACGGTCATCATCTGATTACCGTCATCAAGAATCGCTACGAACTCGCCACGTTGTACTGGGCGTGTCACTGGCTGGGTCTGGTGTATACGCCGCTCAACTGGCGTTCGACGGCCGAAGAAATCGCCTACTGTCTCACCAACGCTGATGCACGTGCGGTCGCTTACGAGGGCGTTTCACAGGAGGCGACGCACCGTGCGCTTGACATCGCCAGCCTGGGCGCACTGCCTCGCATTGCCGTAGCCGATGCGCGCCCTGATGGCGCAACGACCTGGACTGATCTGTTTAGTGGCGCATCCGTGGCCTGCCCATCCGGCAACAGTGATCGCGAAATTTGCATGATGCTCTACACCTCGGGCACCACCGGCCGCCCGAAGGGGGTACCGCGCTCGCATGGCAACGAACGCACCGCCGCAGTGTCGCATATCGCGCACAACCGCTATGAATTTGGTGAGATCGCGCTGGGTGTCATGCCGCTTTATCACACGATGGGCGTACGTGTCCTCCTGTCGAGCGCGCTCTTGAGCGGCGTATTTGTTTGCATGCCGCAATACGATACGGATGCTCTGCTGGATGTCATCGCGCGCGAACGGATCACGACGATGTTTCTCGTGCCGACGCTCTATCACGATCTGGTTCATCACCCAAGAATTCGTTCTTGCGACCTCTCATCGTTGTCGAAGCTTGGTTATGCGGGCATGTCGATGCCCGATGCGCTATCGGCCGTCTGTACTGAGGTTTTCAAGCCGGACCGCTGGGTCAATTTGTACGGATCGAGCGAGATCTATACGTTTTCCTATTGCGATTATTTGGATCGCAAGCCGGGCTGCGCCGGCCGTGCGGGCATCAACCAGGCGTTGCGGTTGGTGCGGGCTGATCCGGGTAACGGCGTTGATCCCGATGATCTTGTTCCAGAGGGGGAGTCGGGTGAAGTCATCGCAAGTCTCCTTAGTCCGGAAGCGTTCAGAGGCTATTGGAGGCGGCCCGATGCCGACGCGCGCGCACTTCGCGCCAGCTGGTATTTCACCGGCGATCTTGGCATGTTCGATGAGGATGGCGATCTCTATCTGCTGGGGCGCGTCGACGACATGATCATTTCCGGCGGGGAAAACATTCACCCCGAAGAAGTGGAGAATGCGCTGTCGCACTGCCCGCTGGTTCGCAAGGTCGCGGTCGCAGGCGTACCCGATGATCGGCTTGGTGCGAAGGTCGTCGCATTCGTCGAGCCCGCATCCGCTAATGTCACCGCGGCGCAACTCGATGCCTACTGCACGGGCAGCACGCTCACGCGATTTAAGCGTCCGCGGGAATATGTTTTCGTCGAGAAGATCCCGCAATCGGCGGTGGGCAAGATCCTGCGCCGGGAATTGCGGGCGGGGAATTACAAGAGACTTGCGAATTGATGGGGGACACCATATCCGTTTGACCCGGCGCCCGTCGCAAGCAGACGTCTTCGCTTTCGACCGGTGCGTCTTAGAGCGGTACCGGAAAATTGTAAAGCGTCGCGCGACACTATACAATCTGTCTCGTGATTCGATGCTTCAATCACAAGGGGCTTGAGGCGTTTTTTTAGCGCGGATCCAAGGCAAGGATTCAGCCCCATCACGCCGGCAAGCTGCGTATCCTGCTCACTGCGTTGGATTACGCCAAGAAGCCCGATGATATGAGTGCGCCGGCATGGCGATTGCATGCACTAAGCGGCGACCGGAATGGAAGCTTCTCAGTCACCGTGAACGGAATTTGGCGAATCATTTTTCGGTTTAAGGGCAAGGATGTCGAACTGGTCGACTATCTGGACTATCACTAGGGGGGGCGAGCATGGCGCGTATGCATAACCCGGCGCATCCGGGCGAGGTACTTCGAGAGTTTCTGCCGGAGGGGCTCGCTGTGACGGAGGCAGCCCGGCGACTGGGCGTAACCCGGCAGGCGCTGTCGGCATTGCTTAATGGCCGCGCCGGCGTGAGTGCCGAAATGGCACTGCGCCTGGAAGCGGCGCTCGGCACTAGTGCTGAGATGTGGCTGGAAATGCAGGTGGGCCATGATCTGTGGCGCGCGCGAAAGCAGATTCGTCCTAAGGTCGAGATGTTTGACGTCTAGATTTTTACTTCATTGCTTTTTCAGAACTAGATAATTTCCTGTTGCAGGAGTAGCAAGCCAATGATCGAAAAGTACCTCAAACGCCGCGCGGAAATGCTGCGCTCCCTCGATGGCCTGCGGGTCGAACTCGACGTTGAACGTCGTATCGGGATGTTGATTCTCGATCGGCCGCCGCTCAATATCATTTCATACAAAGGTCGCACGCAGATTCGCATGCTCATCGAGGAAATGGACGATGACGACGATATCGGTGTGATCGTTATACGCGGGGCGAACGGGGTCTACACCTCTGGTGGTGATGTGAAGGCGTTTCTCGATATTCCGCCGGATGGCATGTCGCACTTGGCGTGGAATATCGGTGCACCGGAGCGTGCATCGAAACCGGTGATTGCCGCCATTGAAAAATATGCGATGGGCGTGGGCTTCGAGCTTGCACTCGCCTGCGATTTTCGCCTGGCGACCAAGGATAGCGTCGTCGCGCTGCCCGAGTCGTCGATTGGTCAAATGCCGGGTTCTGGCGGGGCGCCGCGCGTCGTGCAGTTGATCGGTTTGACGCGCGCCAAGCAGATGGTGTTGCTGGGCGAGCGCATTCCCGCTGAGAAAGCCTGCGATTGGGGACTTCTTGCGGAAGTCGTTGAAGATAGCGATGCGCTCACCAAGCTCGTGCATCGCTATGCCGAGCGGCTCAATGCCCTCGCGCCGATTTCGCGCTCGTCGCTCAAGCGCGTGCTCAATCTTGCCAACGACACAAGCACGGCCGCCGGCCTCGATCTCGAAGGCCATGCGTACGAGAAACTGCGCGGCACCGCCGACTACAAGGAAGGCATCCACGCGTTTGCGGAGAAGCGCAAGGCGAAGTACCAAGGCAAGTAGGGCGGCCCATGCGACGCTTCGCCGCAATGCTGGCATGTTGTTGCGGCGTCGTGCTGTCGGTCGAATTGATGTCGGCCGGCGCATTCGCGCAGTGCGTGCCAGCGGCGGCGTGGGTGCTGCCGGGCGATCCGGTCAAGTCGCCACTCACGACCAAAGACATCATCGCGCGCGCGTCGACCCACAACATCGTGTTGCTTGGCGAGCAGCATGACAGCGTCGATCATCATCGCTGGCAGCTCCAAATGCTGGCGGCCTTGCATGCTGCGCGCCCGGATATGGTGGTGGGCTTTGAGATGTTTCCGCGCCGTGTGCAAGGCGCGCTCGATCGGTGGATCGCCGGCCAGTTGACCGAGTCGCAATTTCTCGGCGAAGCCGACTGGCGCAATGTCTGGCAGATGGACGCAGCGCTCTATTTGCCGTTGTTTCATTGGGCACGCATCAATCGGGTGCCGATGATCGCGTTGAATGTCGATCGCGCGCTGATCCGCGAAGTGGCGGAAAAAGGATTCGACTCGATACCGGTCGAACGACGCGAAGGCGTGTCGCGACCCGCTGAGCCTACCGACAACTACACAAGGTGGCTGCTTGGCATCTTTCGCGAACATCGGTGTCCGGGTTCGCAAGCTGTCACCGTAGCGGACCCGGGCTTTCGCCGCTTCGTCGAGAGCCAGCAGGTGTGGGATCGGGCGATGGCGGAAGCCTTGGTTGCCGCGCACCGGCGCGAGAGGAAGCCTCTTGCCGTCGGCATCCTTGGCAGCGGGCATGTGGTGCGTGGCTTTGGTGTGCCGCATCAGTTGAACGCGCTCGGCGTGGCTGACATCATGTCCTTATTTCCTTGGGATGCGACGGGCGATTGCAGTGAACTCGTCAAAGGCTACGCGGACGCCGTCTATGGCATGTCGGGGTTGCCGAATGAAGCCCGGCCGCAGCGCGCGAGGCTCGGGGTCGTGTTGGAGCGCGCCACCAACGGCGTGCTGATCAAACAGGTCGAAGCGAGCAGCATCGGTGCGACGGCCGGAATGCGGGCCGGTGATATCGCGGTCGAAATCGCGGGCGTCAAGGTGGAAGCGATCGCTGATATCGCCGAAGCCGTGCAGCGACAAGCGCCCGGCACGTGGCTGCCGATCAAAATCGTTCGCAGTGGAGAGGCAATCGAACTGATTGCGAAGTTCCCGCCCGTGCCGAAATGATGGTCGCACTGCGCATACTGGCTTGGCGATTCACCGCGGGCGCCCTGCTGGTCTGTCACGGACTGTTGGTGCATGCCGCTGCATTGGACTTGACCGTTTCACTTGAACCGGCAACGCGCAACCTGTCGGCCAGCGCGATCATTGAATTGCCGGCGGGCCGGGCGACTGAATTGCATCTCGATCGGCGATTCGACGTATCGAACATCACCGTAGGCGGACGGCGGATCACCGCTGAGGAGGTGGCCGGTCCGATGCGCCGGTGGCGCGTTGAGGCAAGTCTACATCCGCGGCGCATCGAGATCGCATGGAAAGGCATGCTTGAAGCGTTGAATGAGCGTGCGACGCATCGGGAAACGCTTCGTGCGGCACAACCGGTGGCCGATGAACGCGGCAGTTTTCTGCCGGCCAGTGGCTTCTGGCATCCGGTGCTGAACGAGGGATTTTCGTCGTACCAGGTGCAGATCGATGTGCCCGACCCGCATCGCGGCATCGCGCCTGGGAATCTCATTGTCGAATCGACCGCCGGCGGACGGTATCGCGCGACCTTTGCGTTTCCTCACCAAAATAACGGCGTCGATCTGATGGCAGGTCCCTACCGCGTGACATCGGTCGATCTGCGCACCGGCACCGGAAAAGCCGTGACGGTGCGAACGTATTTTCATACTGAACTCGCCGATCAAGCTAATGCATATATCAGTGCTACGCGCGCATTCATCAATGACTACGATGCGCAGATCGGGCCCTACCCCTATTCAATCTTCAGCGTGGTATCGGGCCCGACGCCGACCGGCTTTGGCATGCCGGCCCTCACTTATCTTGACATCCAGGTGCTGCGTTTGCCGTTCATACGCGACACCTCGCTTCGTCATGAGGTCCTGCACAACTGGTGGGGCAATGGCGTGTTCGTCGACTATCAGCGCGGGAACTGGTCGGAGGGATTGACGACCTTCATGGCGGATTATGCGTTTCGCGAAAAGACAGGCGAAGCGGACGCGCGGGCGATGCGCATCGAATGGTTGCGCGATCTTGCCGCGGTGCCGGTCGCCGAGGATCGCCCGGTCGCCGCATTTAGCGCGCGCCATCATGGTACTTCCCAGATCATCGGTTACCACAAGGTCGCAATGATGTTTCTCATGTTGCGCGATGAGATCGGTACGGAAGCGTTCGATGCGGCGCTGCGACGCTTCTGGAGCGAACAGCAGTTCCGCTACGCGTCGTGGGAAGACCTGCGGCGCGCGTTCGAGACGGTCTCGAAGAGGCCGCTTAGCGCAGTCTTCGCACAGTGGTTGAACCGGACGGGGTTACCGGATGTTCGAATCAAGAGCGTCGCTTGGATGTCGGATGCCGCGGGTCTGGTCGTCACGCTCGTGCAGTCGTCGCCGCCCTACCGTCTGCAGGTGCCGATCGACATTCACACGCCGACGACAATGCTGCGGCGTCAAGTCACGATGGAGGCCGCGGAGCAGGTATTCACGTTGACCGCACACGAGCGGCCGACTGGGATCGTGCTTGATCCGGATTTCCGTGTATTGCGCCGCCTGGATCCGGCGGAACTGCCACCCATCTTTCGACAAGTGATGCTGGACCCTGACACGACGTTGATCGTGCCAACAACGGACGCCCGATTCCGTGCAGAGGCGAACAATCTTGCCGCGAAGTTTCTCGATCATCCGCCGCACCCAGGCGATCCGGACCGGTTGCCCGTGAAGGGGCCAGTGTTGGTCATGCTGAAGGGTGGCGACGGTGAAGCTTGGTTGAGCGCGCATGACTTCACCGCGCCACCTCGCGAGATGCCGTCCAGTGGCACTGCTCGCGTTTGGACCACCCGGAATAGGGAAGGCGTGCTCGCGCTGGTGATTACCGCGCGCGATGCCGAAGCGCTGGCCGGGCTGGCGAGGCCGTTGCCACATTACGGTAGGCAGAGCTGGTTGGTGGTCGATGGACAAAAGGTGACCCATCGTGGCGTATGGCCGGCACGTTCCCCATCGCAGCAGGTTCCGTAACACGATGGAGCGCTGACATTCCACGTACCCAAAACCTCGGGCGCACGGCGATTGCCGTCCTGGCAATCGTGTTCCTGTTCAATTTACTGGGTCGCGGCAGCGCGGAAACGTACGCTGTTTTCCTGCTGCCCCTCGAACGCGAGTTCGGCTGGTCACGCTCGCAGCTCACGAGCGTCTATTCCGTCTATCTGTTGATCGGCGGCTTCATTGCCCCACTGGTAGGCACATTGTTCGATCGGGTCGGGCCGCACGTGGTGTACCTGTGCGGTCTCACCGCGCTTGGTCTTGCCAACCTGCTGGCGAGCACGACCTCCACATTGTTCGAGTTTTATCTCTATATGGGCTTCGTCGTCGGCCTTGGCGTCGCACTGGTGGGCATGGTGCCGGCGTCCGGATTGCTGGTGCGCTGGTATCGCGCGCGATTGTCGTCGGCCATTGGACTCGCATTTACGGCCGCCGGATGCGGTACGCTGGTATTCGTGCCGTTGACGCAACTGATGCTGGACGGTTCCGATTGGCGAACGACGTATCGTTGGATCGGCATTACTTTCCTCGCCGCGGTGCCGGTGCTGGGGCTCGTCGTGCCGTGGCGGCGCTTTGCCGCGGGTAACCCGGAAATCAAGAAGGCCGAGAAAGCAGACAGCGGGCAAATCGGCTGGACCTTGCGGGCGGCGAGCCGTACGTCGTTCTACCGCGGGCTTGCAGTGATGTTCTGCATGACGTCGATGTCGATGTTCATCATCCTGCCGCAATCGGTTGCGTACCTCATCGACGAAGGATTCTCTCCCGTGGTGGCGGCGACCGCCTATGGCGTAACGAGCGTGATGTCGGTGATCAGCGTGACGGTCACCGGATATCTTTCTGATCGCATCGGGCCACGACCGGTCATCACCGCGAGCTACATCGGCACCGGTCTTGGCATGATGCTTCTATTTCTTATGTCATTCCATGCGGTCATGGTTCTCTTGATGATCTATGTGCTGGTATTTGGCCTCAGTCAAGGCGTGCGTGCACCGATCATTTCGGCGATGTCGGCGCGCAAATTCGCCGGCCCGCGGGTGGCCACGATCTACGGGACGCTGTATGCGTTGAATGCCGTGGGCGCGGCGATCGGCGCATTCACCGGTGGGCTGCTACACGACCTCACCGGGGGTTACCGCGCCGGATTCGTCGTGGCGTTGATTCTGCTTCTTTGTTCGGCGGTGCCGATTTGGGCGATCAAGGAGCTGCGCACGTACCGATGATTACCCATTGATCGCAGAAATTCACCACGGCCAAGCCGCAATGCCTCAGAAGTTTGACACGGAGGTAGGGGAGGAACACGGAGGAAATGCAATCAGATTGCGTTTCATGCTGACCGAACGTAGGACGGAATAGCGGAGCGCATTCCGCCGAATCAAGATCGTTTCGCCGACTTGCGGCCTTGCCCCACTGCTTTCTTTGGCGCTCGCTTAGTCGTGACTACTTTCTTCGCAGCAACTTTCTTCTTCGCTGCTTTCTTTACTGGCGCTGTTGCCTCGGGCACAACGAGCTTTAACATCTTCAGCGCATTGCCAAAGTAAATCTTGCGCTGGTCGCCCTCTTTCAGCTTGAGTGAGGTAATGGCCTTGATACTCTCGCGAATGAACATCGGCCCACCTTCCGGATCGAACGGACAGTCGGTCCCGAAGAGAACGTTATTCGCGCCGAAAAAATCCAGTCCACAACGAATTGCCGGAGCGGACCCATTGACCGCGGTGTCGCCATAGAACATCTTGAAATAGTCGATCGGGCGCTTGGACAGGCTCTTCAACAGATGGGTGTAGTCCTCGTCGGAAGCACGCGTGCCGATCTGATCCATGCCAAGACTGATCCGCGCATCGAAGAACGGCGCCATCGCGCCAAGATGGTGAGTGATGACCTTCAAATTGGGCAGCTTTTCCAGCATGCCGGAGAAGACGAGGCGTGCCATGAATGCACTCGTTTCATACGGCCAGCCGAACAGCCACCAGATTTCGTATTTCGAACTCTTCTCGCTCGCATAGTCGGAGAATTTGTGCGGACGCGTCGGATGTACCCAAATCGGCAAATCGTATCGGTTGGCCATGCGCTCGAAGATCGGATAGAACTCCGGCTCATCGAGCGGGCGCCCCAGAACGTTCGTGAAGATCTGAATGCCTTTGGCGCCAAGCTGCGTGATTGCCCGATCCATTTCTTCGAGTGCGGCCGGCACATTGTTCATCGGCAAGGCGGCGACGAACGCCGGAAAGTAATCCGGATGCTGCTGGACGATCTTCGCCATTTCATCATTGGCAAGGCGTGCCAGGGCGGGGGTTTCTTGCGGCCCGCCCAGCAATTCCACGGCCGGCATCGAAAGCGTAAGGATCTGCTTATAGCCCTTGAACTTGTCCATCATGCGCATGCGCGCATCGAGGTCGTACAGCACCGGGACGTTGAGCCAGCGTTTAATCTGTGCGCCCAGACTCGGATTGGCTGCCGCGAGCTCTTTCATCCGCTCGAAGTAGGGCTTTGGAATGATGTGCGGAAAGATGTCCAGCTTCAGTTCTGACAAGGCAGTCTCCGGGTGGGATAGTGCGGCCGGCGTGCCGCACGCATTCTGCGCGATGGTACTGCCAACCGCGCCGCTCGTGAAATCCCGGCGGGCGCTACCATTGCGGGCTTCGCTCACTATTCAGGAGACCGCGCCATGTACCCGAACGTATTGCTCTTCATCAATGGCCAATGGGGCCCCAGCGCCGCCGGGCGAACGTTGCCGGTGGTGAATCCGGCATCCGGCGCGCAAATCGGTACCGTCGCCCGTGCCGAGAAGGCCGATCTCGACCGGGCGCTGGAAGCGGCGGACCAAGGGTTCAAGAAGTGGCGCAAAGTCTCGGCGTTCGATCGCTACAAGATCATGCGCAAGGCTGCCGATCTCTTGCGCGAGCGGGCCGACCTGATTGCCCCGCTCATGACGCAGGAACAAGGCAAGCCGCTGCCTGAAGCGCGCGCCGAGGTGATGGCCGGTGCCGATATCATCGATTGGTTTGCGGAAGAAGCGCGACGAACCTACGGACGTGTGGTACCGGCGCGCGCTGAGAATATTTATCAGTTGGTGATCAAAGAGCCGGTCGGACCGGTCGCGGCCTTCACGCCATGGAATTTTCCGATCAATCAGGTGGTGCGCAAGCTTTCGGGCGCGGTGGCCGCCGGCTGCTCGATCATCGTGAAGGCCCCGGAAGAGACCCCGGCCTCACCCGCCGAATTGATTCGCGCATTTGCCGATGCCGGCGTGCCGGCCGGTGTGGTGAACCTCGTCTACGGCGTGCCGGCGGAAATCTCCGAGTACCTGATTCCGCATCCGGTGATCCGAAAAATCTCTTTTACCGGTTCCACTAGCGTCGGCAAGCAACTCGCGGCACTCGCCGGCAAACACATGAAGCGGTCGACCATGGAGCTTGGCGGGCATGCGCCCGTGATCGTGTTTGACGACGCTGATCTCGATGCGGCGGCCAAGATGCTGTCTGGCAGCAAGTACCGCAACGCCGGGCAGGTCTGTGTTTCCCCGACGCGCTTTCTCGTGCAGGAGAAAATTTACGACGCGTTCGTCGAGAAATTTGTGGCCGCCTCGAAAAACGTGAAGGTGGGCGATGGCATGGAGAAGGGCACCGCGATGGGCGCGCTCGCCAATCCACGCCGCATTGCCGCGATGGAAACCGGGATTCAGGATGCGATCAAACACGGCGCGAAAGTCCAAACCGGTGGTGATCGCATCGGCAGCAAAGGGAATTTCTTTCAGCCGACCGTCTTGACCGAAGTGCCCAACGACGCACGTGTGATGAATGAGGAGCCGTTTGGTCCGATGGCAGTGATCAATCCATTCCGCAATTTCGAGGATGCGGTGAAGGAAGCCAACCGGCTGCCATTCGGGCTTGCTTCCTATGCCTTCACGCGCTCGGCCAAGACGGCAAACGCGATCGCAGCCGAAGTCGAAACCGGCATGATGACCATCAATCATCTTGGGCTTGCATTGCCTGAGGTGCCCTTTGGCGGCGTGAAAGATTCGGGCTACGGCACGGAAGGTGGTGCCGATGCGCTGGAGGCGTATCTGAATGCGAAGTTCGTGTCGCAGGCGGGGGTTTGAGAGGGCCCGTTCAACCCTCAATCGCTCAAAATTTACCACGGAGGACGCGGAGGACGCAGAGGGAAACGCCGTAACGATTCACGGCAACGAGAACATGGCGATTGTCGTGCGCGGTTTCCGGGTTCCTCCGTTTCCTCCTTTCCTCCGCGGTGATTTTTGAGTATCTGTAGCGGACACCAAGAGTGCCGAATCACCTCGGCACGTCGCCGATCACAGTACAGCGCCTGACTACTCTTTTCTCGCGCGCTTCGTCATATGGCATTGCCTGATGCAGCGTGCTGCGGTTGTCCCAGATCATGAGATCGCGTGGTTGCCATTTGTGCTCGTAGACGACGTTCGGCTGAATCGTCATCGCGTTGACTTCCTCGATCAACGCACGGCCTGCGTCGTAGTCCATGCCGACAATCGATTCGGCATGATCGCCAAGATAGACGCACTTCAATCCGGTGTCCGGATGCGTGCGAATGACCGGATGATCAACCGGGGGCACCTTGCGCTTTTGTTCTTCCGTCATCGGGTCTTCGCCATGCCGGCGATTGCGCGAGAAATAGAGGTTGTGAATCGCACGCAGCGGCGCGAGATGCGCCTTCCAGGTAACATCGAGCGCGTCATAGGCCCCGATCATATCGGCCCAGCGCGTATTGCCGCCTTTATTCGGCAAGATCTCAGCGAAGAGGATGGTCGCCAGCCCAGTGCGACGTTGCCATGAGCCATCGGTGTGCCAGGCCATGGTGCCCTTGTCCGGATGCTTGCCGCTCGGATTGCCGTTCTCATCGAGATTGGAGAGCCGGTAAAGCTCCGGATAGCCGCCTGCGTGGTATTGATTCATCACATGGATCTGCACTTCGCCGAACAGGCTGGCGAGTTCCACCTGCCGGCCGAGTGCGACTTCCTGTCCGCGGAACAGCAAGACCTTGTGCTGATTGAAGGCCTCATAGAGTGACGCAAAGAGGGGCGCCTCGATGCGCTTGGCAAAGTCGACGCCGATGATCTCAACGCCCAGGGCGGGCGAGAGCGGACGCACCTCGAACGGCCAATGGGTCTTCGTAGCGGCGGTGTGCATGGGAGACTCTCCGCAAGGATTGATCGGATGGATCATACCGCCAGCCCGCTTGCCCGAGCAGCGTCCCCCAGTGAGTACGCTTGTGGCATATTGCACGCACTATGGCCTTGCGCATTCTTGTCGTCCATTACTCCCAAACGGGCCAGCTCACCCGCATTGTGCGATCAATGCTGGCACCACTTGCCGGGCAGAGTGATGTCCGGATCGATTGGCATGCGGTCGTGCCGGAACCCGCCTATCCGTTTCCCTGGACATTTCGTACCTTCCTCGACGCCTTCCCCGAGTCCGTCTATCTCGATCCGCCGGCGGTGAACGCGCCTCCCAGCGAAGCGGACTACGACCTCGTCGTGTTGGCCTATCAGGTGTGGTTTCTCGCGCCCTCAACTCCGCTCGCCGGTGAGCTCCCATAATCGATTTGGGCTCAGCGGAATCTCATTCAATTCGACGCCACGATCGGGGAGTCGGAGCGCATCTTCAATCGCCTGCGCGAACAACGGTCCGACCGGAATCGCACCCGCTTCGCCCGCACCTTTGACGCCAAGCGGATTCAACGGTGATGGCGTCACGGTATGTCCAAGGGTCATGCGCGGCACATCCATCGAGGTGGGCAACAAGTAGTCGGCGAGCGTCGCGTTCTGCAACTGTCCGTCGTTATCAAATACGAGCTGCTCGTAGAACGCATTGCCGATGCCTTGTGCAACGCCACCGTGGATCTGGCCGGCGAGGATGAGTGGATTGATGACGGTGCCGCAGTCGTGCACAACGACATACTTCTGCACGGTGAGCATGAAGGTCTCCGGATCGACCTCCACGATCATGGCATGCACGCCGCTCGCCGTTGCACCGATCGGTGGCCCGAAATAGCTGGTCGCTTCCAGTCCTGGCTCGGTGCCTGGCTGTACCGCGCCTCGCATCGGATTGGCGAGATTGGCGAGATCGCCCAGACGGATGAAACGATCGGGAATGCCAGTGACATGCACCCGGCCGTTTGCCAGTTCAAGATCGGCTTCGGCGCATTCAAAATGGCGTGCCGCGGTAGCAAGGATCTTGGTGCGCACGATCTTCGATGCATCGTTGATTGCGTTGCCCGCGACCACTGCACCGCGGCTGGCGAAGGTGCCCGCGCCCCAATAGAACTGATCGGTGTCGCCGGTGATCACCTCTACATCGCGCACATTGACACCCACCTGGTCGGCGACGATCTGTGCAAACGCAGTGTAGTGCCCTTGGCCCTGCGTCCCGATACCGGTCGCGACCGACACCTTGCCGCTTGATTGCACCTGCACCTTCGCACCTTCATAGGGGCCGATGCCGGTGCCTTCGACATACGACACGACGCCGATACCGACGTGCCGGCCCCTTGCGCGTAAGCGAGGCTGCTCATCCTTAATGAATCGTTCATAGTCGATCAAGGTGAGGGCCTGATCGAGGATCGGTACGTAGTTGCCGCTATCGTATTCGAGCGGCTCGAAATCCTGGTAGATGATTTCGTTCTTGTAGGGGAATGCGTCGGGCGGAATGTAGTTGCGCCGCCGGATCTCGGCACGATCTATGCCAAGTTCCCGCGCACCGATGTCGAGCAGCCGTTCCATCACGAACACCCCATGCTGCCGGCCTGCGCCACGATAAGGGGTCACGGTGGGTAGATTCGTGAAGACTGCCGTGAAGGTGCTGTCGTAGTGCGGCACGACATAGGGCCCAAGCAGCGTGCACTGCGAATTGATCGGCACGGTGAGGCCATACGGGTCGTACGCCCCGGTATCATGCAAGAACACGTCCTTAACGCCGAGGATCTTGCCGTCCCGATCGAAGGCGATCTCGGCATCATGGAGCTGACCACGCTCATGGGTGGTCGCGAAAAAATGCTCGGAGCGGTCCTCGATCCATTTCACCGGCGTACCCAGCTTGCGGGCGATCCAGGGGACGAGAACTTCCTCCGGATAGAAGAGCATGATCTTCGGGCCAAACCCACCACCGATGAACGGCGCAATGACGCGCACTTGCCGCTCGCTTAAGCCCAGCATCGCCGCAAGACCATTGCGCAGGAAGACCGGTGCCTGGGTGGTATCCCAAATCGTCATGCGATCGGCTTTGGCGTCCCATTGCGCCACCACGCCGCGTGTCTCGATCGGCGATGAGGTACCGCGGTCGTACTTGAAGCGGCGACGGATGACGCGGGCTGCCTTGCCGACGATGCTCGCGTAATGCCCTTTGGCCTGCCGCACCTGCGCGGAGACGTTCAAGCCAAGATCGTCATGGACGAGCACGGAGCCGGGCTGCAGCGCGCGTTCGAGATCAACCACCGCCGGAAGCGGCTCGTAATCGACGATCACCTCACCCGCTGCGTCTTCGGCGATATAGCGATTCCTGGCGATCACGATCGCCACCGGTTCGCCCGCATGACGAACTTTGTCTTTGGCTAGTGGCACCTGCGTGCGTTCGTTGAATACGCTGTCCTTGATCGGCGGTGGTGGCACCAGCAACGGGCCTGGTTGCCAGTAGTCGCCAAGATCGCGTGCGGTGTAGATGGCGATCACACCGTCGCGCTGGATCGCGGCGCTGGTGTCGATCCCGCGGATGCGGGCATGGGCATGTGGGCTGCGCACCAGCGCGGCATGCAGCATGCCGGGCAATTCGACGTCGTCGATGAAGAGCGCGCGGCCGGAGAGGAGTTTCTGGTCCTCATTGCGGGTGATCGGAGCACCGAAATAGCGGGTCGTCATGCGTGCTCTCCCGCTCGGGCGCGTTCGCATGCAATAGCGAGGGCCCGGCGCGTCAGCACCCCTGCCAAATGCCGTTGATACGCCGGTGTCGCATGGACATTGCCAAGCGGTCGGATCTCTGTTTGCGCGAGCACGCCTGCGTCACGCATGCGTGCATCGGAAACCCGCTCGCCAATCAATGACTGCGCAGCTTTGATCGCGAGTAACGGGACGTCCCCGGCGTTGCAATAGGCCATACGCGCAGCAATGCAGCGGTCGTCTTCATCTATTTGCACCGTCACCGCAACGCCCATCATCGCAAAATCGCCCGGCCGCCTCGCCAATTCAAGAAAGGCGACGCCAGTGCGCGCCGACGCGATAGGCACTTCCACCTCGATCAGCATTTCAGTCGGCAATAGCGCCGTACTCAGCGTTCCAGCGAAGAAGGCCTGTGCCGCTACGACCCGCTGCCCGGCCTGCGAGCGCACCTGCATTCGCGCATCGAGTGCGAGCATGACCGCGGGCATTTCGGAGGCCGGATCGGCGTGCGCGAGATTGCCGCCGATCGTCGTGCGATTGCGGATCTGGACATGCGCGATGTGCGGCAACGCGGCCGTCATCAAGGGCTGCGAGCGCGCGATCTCCGCATGGCGTTCGAGCGATCGGTATCGGGTCAGGGCGCCTATGCGTGTCGTGGTTACCGTCGTCGTCACATAGGCGAGCGCCGCAATCGGATTGATATCGATCAGCACCTCAGGCAGGGCGAGCCGGAACGCCATCGCCGGCATGAGGCTTTGCCCGCCGGCGAGAAATTTCGCGTCCTCGCCATATTCGGCCTTGAGTTGCAGCGCGGCGTCGATCGACTCGGCAGCGAAATACTTGAACGGCGCAGGTTTCATCGGCTGGCTTGGAACTGGAAGGATTGGACCTGATTCTGACACTCGCGCGTCGGATATTGGGCGGCGCTGTTATCCCCAGGAGGGTACATGAACGCATTGTATTGGTGCGTGCGGGTGTGCGAATAGCACCAGCAAAGTGCGCGTTGCCATCGTTCCCTCGTGAAGGGCATAAACGGATTGTCCATCCATTCATGATGTTATCGATTAATTCATGGCGTGGCACGTTACTTGCGATTGAGGCGCATGAAGCGTCGCATGCCAAGACGTCTCAACCATCCTATTCCTCGAAAGGAGCATTCAACATGCAACGTCGTGTCTTACTCAAGGCGGTGACGCTCGCCGCAGCGAGCGCCGCGATCGGACTCGGTTCCATCGCCGTCGTGGCCCAGCAAAAGACCGTGAAGATTGGCATTCTCCATTCCCTGTCCGGGACCATGGCAATCAGTGAGACCGTGCTGAAGGATACGGCGCTGATGGCGATCGAAGAGATCAATGCGGCCGGTGGTGTCCTCGGTGCAAAGATCGAGGCGGTGGTGGTTGATCCGGCGTCCAACTGGCCGCTATTTGCCGAGAAGGCCCGCCAGCTCATCACGCAGGACAAAGTCTCGGCCGTTTTTGGTTGCTGGACCTCGGTGTCGCGCAAATCCGTGTTGCCGGTGTTCGAAGAGTTGAACAGCCTTCTCTTCTACCCAGTGCAATATGAGGGCGAAGAGTTGTCGAAGAACGTGTTTTACACCGGTGCCGCACCGAATCAGCAAGCGATTCCCGCGGTGGAATACCTGATGAGCAAGGATGGCGGTGGCGCCAAGCGGTTTGTTCTGCTTGGCACCGATTACGTCTATCCGCGCACGACCAACAAAATATTGCGCGCGTTCCTCAAATCGAAGGGCGTCGCCGAGAAGGACATCGACGAGGTCTATACGCCGTTCGGGCATACCGACTATCAGACGATCGTTGCAAACGTCAAGAAATTCTCCGCCGGTGGCAAGACGGCGGTGATCTCGACGATCAATGGCGATTCCAATGTGCCGTTCTACAAGGAACTTGGCAATCAGGGCCTGAAGGCAACTGACGTTCCGGTAATGGCGTTCTCGGTGGGTGAGGAAGAGCTGCGTGGCGTAGATACCAAGCCGCTCGTTGGACACCTTGCCGCATGGAACTATTTCATGTCTCTCAAGAACCCGGCGAACGACGGCTTTCGCAACAAATGGGCCAACTACGCCAAGGTGAAGAAACTCGCCGGTGCTGATAAGTCGCTCACGAATGACCCGATGGAAGCGACGTATATCGGCATCTACATGTGGAAGCAGGCGGTTGAGAAAGCAAAGACGTTCGACATCGACAAAGTGATCGCCGCAGTGGGTGGGCAGACCTTTGTTGCCCCGTCTGGATTTACGGTGAAGATGGATGAGAAGAACCACCACCTCCACAAGCCGGTGTTCATTGGGGAAATCAAGGCCGACGGCCAGTTCAATGTCGTCTGGAAGACGGCCGGCCCGGTCAAGGCCAATCCGTGGAGCAAGTTCATCGCCGGCAATGAGACGAAGAAAGACGAGCCGGTCGTGACGGCGGCGATGAAGAAATAACTTTCCGCAGCGCGGGTGATCGTTGAAAGGTAAAGGCGGCGTAGACGGTGAAGGGTGATTCCCACAACCTAGCCCGCCGCCTGCGCTCCTTCGCCACCTTTTATTTTCCCCTCTTCACTGTATCGATCGCCATGTCAACCAAATCCATTGCTCGCCGCGTCGTACTGTTGGTCCTCTTCGCCTGCGCACTTGGCGCACGCGGCGCGACGGCAATCGATATCGGAGTGGTCGATGCGCTTGCTTTTGGCGATAGCGATGAGCGTTCCGCTGCGATTGCGAAGTTGGTGGATGAGGCTGATCCACGTGCTATAGCACTGCTCGAAGCATTGGGCAGTGGTGATTTGCAAACGGCCGGCAAGCGGGTTTTGATCGTTAAGGGCAAGGACGCGTTCGATGCGGTGACCGGCGAGCGCGTGTCGCCGCTTCCTCCCGTCCGTGAAGATGTCGTTGCCAACAACCGGGTGCGCCGCGAAATTGCCGGTGCGCTCGGTGTGTTGAAACTACTGTCAACGGAACGTGCCGTTCGGCTGGGGGCGACGAAAGCGCTCGCTCTCAGTTCGGACGATGCGCCGTTGCCAAGCGTCAAGAAGGCGCTCGAACGGGAATCGGACGACGAGATCAAGGCCATTCTCGTATCCATCATTGCCAGTGCCGGCTTGAAGAGCGACATAGTCGAAGAGCGTATCGCGGCGGTGCGTGCGCTGGAGCATTCAAGCAATCCGCAGACCCGCACGTTATTGGTCCAGCTACTCGAAAAGAAATCCGATGGGACGTATGCCGAACCGGATGAAGGCGTGCGGGGCGCGGCGAGCATCAGCCTGCGGACGGTTGAAAATCGGCTCGCATGGGGTGAACGCGTGGGGCTCGTGTTTGCCAGCTTGAGTCTTGGCAGCGTGCTCCTCCTTGCTGCATTGGGCCTGGCGATCACCTATGGCCTCATGGGCGTCATCAACATGGCGCATGGCGAGCTCATGATGATTGGTGCCTATGCCACCTATGTGGTCCAGAATGCTTTCAAAGTCTATGCGCCGGAATGGTTCGCGTGGTACCTCGTGCTGGCGGTGCCCATCGCATTCGTTGCCTCGGCGCTGGTCGGCATGGTGTTGGAGCGGACCGTCATTCGGCATCTGTATGGGCGTCCG
Source organism: Betaproteobacteria bacterium (assembly GCA_009693235.1). Classification (GTDB taxonomy): domain Bacteria; phylum Pseudomonadota; class Gammaproteobacteria; order Burkholderiales; family SG8-39; genus SHXR01. Next base: position 34,744 of record SHXR01000031.1, read on the forward strand.
CTTGAAACCTTGCTTGCGACCTGGGGTATCAGTCTGCTTCTGATCCAGGGCGTACGGACGCTCTTTGGCGCGCAGAATGTGCAAGTCGAAAATCCTTCCTGGATGTCGGGGGGCATCGCGATTCTTTCCAATGTGGTGTTGCCGTGGAACCGCATATTCATCGTTCTTTTCGCCGCGCTGGTCCTGGTCGCTATCTGGCTCCTTCTCACCCGCACCCGGCTTGGCCTGTTCGTGCGCGGTGTCACGCAGAATCGTCCGATGGCCAGCTGTGTCGGCGTGGCGACCGCGCGTGTGGATACGCTCGCTTTCGGCGTCGGTTCCGGGATTGCGGGACTGGGCGGATGCGCCCTCTCGCAGATCGGCAATGTCGGCCCTGATCTTGGACAGTCGTACATTGTCGATTCCTTCATGGTCGTGGTGCTGGGTGGGGTGGGGCAACTTGCCGGCACCGTCTACGCAGCACTTGGACTCGGCTTCGTCAACAAATTGATCGAGTCATGGTCGGGCGCGGTGGTCGCAAAGATTGCCGTGTTGGTATTCATCATCATCTTCATCCAGAAACGACCGCAGGGGCTCTTCGCCTTCAAAGGCCGGGCGCAGGAGGCCTGAGCGATGCGTGCGCTCCTTACCAGGTTGTACGGCACGCGCGGTTGGACGGCGATCGGCGTTTGCATCGTCCTTTTGTGCGTGGCCATGCCGCTTGCCAATCTCGTCGCCACACCCGGTAGTGCCTTCCACGTCTCGGATTATTTCGTGACGCTGGCGGGCAAGATCATGTGCTATGCGATGGTCGCGGTGGCCCTGGATCTCGTTTGGGGATACGCGGGCATCTTGAGCCTTGGGCATGGACTTTTCTTCGCGCTGGGTGGCTACGCGATGGGGATGTACCTGATGCGCTCGATCGGCACCGATGGACATTACCAGACCGAGCTGCCCGACTTTATGGTGTTTCTCGATTGGAAGCAATTGCCCTGGCAGTGGTGGAACACCGACCAATTCTGGTGGGCGATGATTCTGGTCGTGGCGGTGCCCGGTCTCCTTGCCTATGCATTCGGTTACTTCGCGTTCCGATCGCGCATCAAAGGCGTGTACTTCTCGATCATTACGCAGGCGTTGACCTACGCCGCGATGCTCTTGTTCTTTCGCAACGAGACGGGGTTTGGCGGCAACAACGGTTTTACCGACTTCAAGCGCATCGTGGGCTTTGCGATCGCGCGCCCGGAAACGCGGATGAGCCTGTCTATTTTGACGGGCCTCGCGCTGATTGCAACGCTCCTTATCGCGCGCACTATCGTGACCTCACGTTTCGGTCGCGTGCTCACCGCGATTCGCGACGCCGAATCACGCGTCATGTTCTGCGGCTACGACACCAGCCGCTACAAGCTGTTCGTCTGGACGTTATCGGCCACGCTTTGCGGCATCGCGGGCGCACTGTATGTCCCGCAGGTCGGCATCATCAACCCAAGCGAGATGTCGCCCGCCAATTCGATCGAAATTGCCATCTGGGTGGCAGTCGGCGGGCGCGGCACCTTGATCGGTGCGGTGCTCGGAGCAGGACTCGTGAATGGCGCAAAGAGCGTCTTTACGGTTCTCATGCCCGAGTACTGGCTGTATGTGCTTGGATTGCTGTTCATTGTCGTCACGCTTTATCTGCCCAATGGCATCGTTGGTTGGATCACCGAAAAAATCGGCTGGCGCGGTGGGGATTCTAGAATGGCGTCAAAAGTTGGGATAGCAGGCGTGCGGCCGCAGCAAACCCCGCCGGTCGCCGGCGAGACGGCGCGATGAGCACTGCTATGCAATCCTATGAAGGGGGAAGCGTATCGGTCGATGTGAATTTCTCCCATATCGCCTTGCCTGGTTTGGATGCTTCGCATGGGGCGGTCCTCTACCTGGATGACATCACGGTGAGCTTTGACGGGTTTCGGGCGCTTAACAAGCTCTCGCTGATGATCGAAACCGGCGAGTTGCGTTGCGTCATTGGCCCGAACGGCGCGGGTAAGACGACGATGATGGATGTCATCACTGGGCGCACCCGACCGGATGCAGGTAGCGCGTTTTTCGGACAGACCATTGATCTCCGACGCTTCAATGAGGCGGACATCGCCAAAGCCGGCATCGGCCGAAAATTCCAAAAGCCAACCATCTTCGAACATCACACCGTTTTCGAGAACCTCGAATTGGCGATGAAATCCGACAAGCGCGTGCGCCGCACCTTGTTGACGCGTATGAACGGCGACGAGCACTCGCGTATCGATGAAACGCTCACGCTCATCCGCTTAAGTGACAGCCGTCAGCGGATTGCAGGGCTCCTTTCGCACGGCCAGAAGCAATGGCTGGAGATCGGCATGCTGCTCATCCAGGAACCTAAGCTGCTGCTGCTTGATGAACCGGTGGCAGGCATGACCGACGAGGAAACCGAGCGGACCGCCGAACTCTTTCTGTCATTGGCCGGCAAGCACTCGCTGGTGGTGGTCGAACACGACATGGCATTCGTCGCCTCGATCGCCCGCAAGGTCACGGTGTTGCATGAAGGCAGCGTGCTCGCAGAGGGCCCGCTCGCCACAGTGCAGAACGATGAACGCGTGATCGAGGTCTACCTTGGGCGATAGGGTAAAGATGAACCGCAATGGACGCCAAGGACGCAAAGCTTTCGAGAATGAAGGCGCACTCCTTTGGGCATTCCCAACTGTACGGATTGAATTTGCAGCGTTTGCAACATTGCGAATCTTCTTATCCCATTGCGTCCTTGGCGTCCATTGCGGTTCAAATCGAACTGGCCATTAGCCAATGCTCACCATCACCAACCTCAACCAGTATTACGGCGGCAGCCACATTCTGCGTAGTGTGAGCTTCGACGTACCGCACGGCTCGGTCACTACGCTGCTTGGCCGCAATGGTGTGGGCAAGACGACGCTGCTCAAGACGTTGATGGGCTTGGTGCCGCCACGCACCGGATCAATCCGGTTCGGGGAGCATGACCTTACCAAAATCCCTTCGCATGAGCGGGTGCGGGCCGGCATCGGTTATGTGCCGCAGGGGCGGGAGATTTTCCCCCGTCTCACCGTCGAAGAAAATTTACGCATGGGGCTTGCGGTGCGTGGACGCAATGCGCGCATTCCTGAGCAGATCTACGACATGTTTCCGGTACTGAAGAAAATGCTCGGGCGCCGTGGCGGCGATCTTTCCGGCGGTCAGCAGCAACAATTGGCGATCGGCCGAGCGCTCGCCGCCCAGCCGAAAATCCTCATTCTCGATGAGCCCACCGAAGGAATTCAACCGTCGATCATCAAGGATATCGAGCGCGTCATTCGCAGCCTGGCCAATAGCGGCGAGATGGCGATCCTGCTCGTTGAACAGTATTACGACTTTGCCCGCTCGCTTGCCGATCAATACATCGTCATGGAACGGGGCGAAATCGTGCGACGCGGGCAGGGTGCGACGATGGACGCCGACGGTGTGCGTGAATTGATGAAGGTATGATGGTTGCATGCTCTTGCATGAACCAATTGCCACCGCGAGTTGGCGCGCCGCGCTTGCCCTCACCTATGAACTCCGTGATGGGCGCACCGTTCTGGCATCCCGCCGCCATGATGGGCCGCTGGTGGTGCAAAAGCCGCTCTATTCGGAAGGGCCTGCGATTTGCCACACGATTCTCGTGCATCCGCCGGCCGGTCTGGTCTCCGGCGACGAACTGGAGATCAACGCTACGCTCGGCACAGGCTCCCATGCGCTGCTCACCACGCCCGGGGCGGGCAAGTGGTATCGGTCGTCCGGTCCGTTTGCGAGACAATCGGTCAATCTTCAGATTGGTGCGGGTGCGGTGCTCGAATGGCTCCCCCAAGAGACGATTTTCTTCAACGAGACGCGCGCCGATGTGCGACTGGATGTCTCGCTCGCTACCGATGCGAGCTTCATCGGCTGGGACGTGTTTTGTTTTGGCCGAACCGCGTCGCGTGAACGATTTGAGCGTGGCGAGTGCCGGTTGTCGACCACGATTCGTCAGGGTGGTAGGCCCGTTTGGATGGAGCGCGGCATCGTTCGTGGCGGCGATCCATTGCTGAGTGCTCCGGCTGGGCTTGCGGGCGAACCGGTGACCGGCGTGTTGGTCGCAGTCGGCTGCGGTGTGACGACGGCACTTCTGCAGGCCTGTCGTGCGCCGCGACCGCGTACCGGCGACGGCGCTGTCACGATGCTGCCCGGTGTGTTGGTGGCGCGATATCTAGGACCAAGCAGCGAAGCCGCGCGCGCCTATTTCATCGAGCTATGGAGCTTGATTCGACCGGCGCTGATCGACCGTGCAGCAAACATACCCCGCATCTGGTGAACTTAAGGTAACACTATGGAATTGACTCCACGCGAACGGGACAAACTGTTGATTTTCACTGCCGCGCTGCTCGCCGAACGACGCAGGGGGCGCGGCTTGAAGTTGAACTATCCGGAGGCGGTGGCCTTCATCAGTGCTGCTATCATGGAAGGTGCGCGTGACGGTCGATCGGTATCCGATTTGATGGGCTATGGTGCGACGTTGCTGTCGCGCGCCGATGTCATGGAGGGTGTGCCCGAGATGATCCCTGACATTCAAATCGAGGCCACATTTCCGGACGGCACGAAGCTGGTGACCGTGCATCATCCCATCCCCTGAGAGCGGCCCCGATGATTCCAGGCGAAATGCGCATTGCCGGCGGTGATATCGTTTTGAACGAGGGCCGACCGACCGTAACCATTGAGGTGGCCAATACCGGCGACCGTCCTATTCAGGTCGGGTCGCATTATCACTTCTTCGAAACGAACGATGCGCTTTCGTTCGATCGCAAGCTTGCGCGCGGCTTTCGATTGAATATCGCAGCGGGCACCGCGGTGCGCTTCGAACCCGGTCAGACCCGCACGGTCGAGTTGGTTGCGGTGGCCGGTGCGCGCGAGATCTACGGATTCCAGGGGAAGGTGATGGGACCGCTTGATGGTGCGCGACGCAAGCCAGTGCGAGGGGCGAAGCCATGACCGCAAAAATCTCTAGGCAAGCGTATGCGGAGATGTTCGGTCCGACCGTTGGCGATCGCGTACGCCTAGCCGATACGGAACTATGGATCGAGGTCGAAAAAGATTTCACCGTCTATGGTGAGGAAGTGAAGTTTGGCGGCGGCAAGGTGATTCGGGATGGCATGGGACAAAGCCAGCGTGTCGCGGCCGACATCGCCGATACCGTGATCACCAATGCGCTCATCATCGATCATTGGGGCATCGTCAAAGCAGACATTGGTATTCGCGCGGGCCATATCTGGCGTATCGGCAAAGCAGGCAATCCCGATATCCAACCGGCGATCACCATTCCAATTGGGGCCGGTACCGAGATCATCGCCGGTGAGGGCATGATCGTCACCGCAGGCGGTATCGACACGCATATCCATTTCATCTGTCCGCAGCAGATCGAAGAGGCGCTCATGTCGGGGGTCACCACGATGATCGGTGGTGGAACGGGGCCTGCAACCGGTACGTTCGCGACCACCTGCACGCCGGGGCCCTGGCATATTCATTCGATGCTCTCGGCTGCCGAAGCATTTCCGATGAATCTCGGTTTCCTTGGCAAGGGTAATGTCAGCGTGCCAGAGCCGCTGCGGGAGCAGGTCCGCGCAGGCGCCATCGGCCTCAAGTTGCATGAAGACTGGGGCACGACGCCCGCCGCAATCGACAATTGTCTGTCGGTGGCCGATGAAATGGATGTGCAGGTCGCGATTCATTCCGATACCTTGAATGAATCCGGATTTGTGGAAGCGACCATCGTTGCATTCAAGGGTCGCACCATTCATACCTTCCATACCGAAGGGGCGGGCGGTGGCCATGCGCCGGACATCATTCGTGTCGCGGGCGAGCCGAACGTACTGCCCTCATCGACCAATCCGACGCGGCCCTACACCGTCAACACCATCGCCGAGCATCTGGACATGCTGATGGTGTGTCATCACCTCGATCCAGCGATCGCTGAAGACGTGGCCTTCGCCGAGTCGCGCATTCGCCGCGAAACGATCGCCGCCGAAGACATCCTGCACGACCTGGGCGCATTCAGCATGATGTCGTCTGACTCGCAGGCGATGGGCCGTGTCGGCGAGGTGATCATTCGTACCTGGCAGACCGCCCACAAGATGAAAGTGCAGCGCGGTGCGCTGACCGGCGATTCGAAGGACGCTGATAACGCGCGGGTCAAGCGCTATGTCGCCAAGTACACGATCAACCCGGCCATCGCGCATGGTGTGGGACATGTCGTCGGCTCGATTGAGCCTGGCAAGCTCGCTGATCTGGTCGTTTGGAAACCGGCATTTTTCGGTGTGAAGCCTTCCATCATCATGAAAGGCGGCATGATCGCGGCCGCCGCAATGGGTGATCCGAACGCTTCGATTCCTACACCACAACCGGTGCACTATCGCATGATGTTCGGTGCCTACGGCAAGGCGTTGCGTAGCTCGCTTACCTTCGTCTCTCATGATGCGCTCACCAATCCCGCGGTTCGCTCACTTGGCCTCACGCGTCCGCTGGAAGCAGTGCACGGCACGCGCGGTATCGGCAAGCGTCACATGATCCACAATGACTATCTACCGCGCATCGATGTGGATCCGGAAACCTATGAAGTGCGCGCCGATGGCGAGTTACTCGTGTGCGAACCGGCCAAAATGCTGCCGATGGCGCAGCGCTATTTTCTATTTTGACCTCCATGATCGAGATCCGTACCAAACTGAAAATCCGGCAAAGCGCTTACCAGCTCGCGGTGGGCGGTGTGCTCCGCTTGCCGTTCGAGCAGCGGCAAAAAAGCCGTATGCGCGCGACCCTCGTATCGGGTGAAGACCTCGCCCTCATGCTGCCGCGCGGTGAGATTTTGCGGGGTGGGGATTTGTTGGTTGCCTCGGATGGTCGCGTCGTCGCGATCGAGGCCGCGGTGGAAAGCGTTTTCCATGTGGAATGCGCATCACCGGTCGCGCTCGCACGCGCCGCGTACCACCTTGGGAATCGCCATGTCGCGGTAGAGGTCGGCGATGGTTTCTTGCGATTGGTAGCCGACCATGTACTGGAAGATCTGCTGACAGGGCTTGGCGCGGTCGTGAAGAAAATCGAAGCACCCTTCGAGCCGGAAGCGGGCGCCTATGGGGGCGGACACCAACATGCTGACGAGCATTCATCTGGTGCGAGGATCCATGAATTCGGCGCGCCGGTGGGGTCTGAGCATGATCACCACCATGACTGTGGTCATGAGCAGCATGGTCATCACCACAAATAATCTAGCGCGGCTCCTGCAGCTGGTGAGTCCGACGCTGCCGGTCGGCGCGTATAGCTATTCGCAAGGGCTCGAAGCGGCGTTGGAAGCAGGAATCATCCGTGACCGGGCCACCGCGTTGCAATGGATAGGCAATGTGCTCGAGCTTGCCGCCGGAACAATGGAAGCCCCCGTCCTCGCGCGTCTCTGTCGTGCCTGGTCAAGCGGTGATATGAACGAGATCTGTCGCTGGAACGATCAATTTCTGGCGAGCCGTGAGACCGCCGAGCTGCGCGCCGAAACGGTGCAGATGGGTTATTCGTTACGCCGCTTGATCGTGGAGGTTGCGGTCATCGACCAGCCTTCGATCGAGGCATTGAACGCGATCGAGGAAGTTTCCTTTCCGGCGGCGTTTGCTTGTGTGGCCACGGCGATGGGCATCGACCCGCACCAAACGTTGCTTGGGTATCTCTGGTCGTGGTGCGAGAACCAGGTCATGGCAGTCGTGAAAGCCTTGCCATTGGGGCAGACGGATGGTCAACGCTTGCTGTTAGCGCTGGGTGAGCGATTGCCGGCGATCGCGTCTGCTGCAATGTTGCGTCCCGACGAGCTGTTATCGAATTTCGCGCCGGGGTTGGCAATTCTGTCGAGCCGCCATGAAACGCAATACAGCCGCTTGTTCCGGTCATAGGCGAAGGCGAAAAGCATGCACCATCGACATCATAGGAAAATTTCATGATTACCTCGCAACGACCTGGTTCCACCGAAACGTTGCGGGTCGGCATCGGTGGCCCGGTTGGCTCCGGCAAGACGGCGCTCACGCTAGCGCTGTGCCGCGCGCTCCGCGATCGCTACAACATTGCCGTGGTCACGAACGATATCTACACCGAAGAGGATGCACAGTTTCTGGTGCGCAACGAAGCGTTGGCGCCGGAACGCATCATCGGCGTGGAAACCGGCGGTTGTCCGCATACCGCGATCCGCGAAGACGCCTCGATCAATCTCGAAGCGGTGTCACGACTCAACCGGCGCTTTGCGGGCTTGAATGTCATTTTCATTGAAAGTGGCGGTGATAATCTGGCCGCCACGTTCAGTCCGGAGCTGTCCGACTTGACGCTCTATGTGATCGATGTCGCGGCGGGCGACAAGATTCCACGCAAGGGCGGCCCCGGCATTACCAAGTCTGATCTGCTGATTATCAACAAGATCGATCTCGCGCCGATGGTGGGGGCCTCACTGGACGTCATGGATCGGGATGCCCGCAAGATGCGGGGCGAGCGACCCTTCGTATTCACGAACTTGAAATCCGGCCATGGTCTCGATGTCGTGATCGGCTTCATCGAGCGGGAAGGATTGATGGTGACATGAGGGGATGTCGGAGAGGCCCCTCGCCTCAGCGCCCCTTGTCGTTTTTCAATGCCGCCGCCATCGCCACTTCCAGTTCGGCAAGAATCCTGCTTAGCGCGACATCGAACGCGGCAACCAGCTGATCCGGACTTCGATCAGCGACCGGCACACTTCGGGTGAATGATCGGTCGAGGAGCGTGGGGCCTTCAGTGTCGTCCCGCGCGAGGAGGAATCGGATCCCAATGATCGCCCGCGGCGCTTGCGGATTGCGATAGTCGCCGTGCAGCGTCCATACCGAACCTTCCAGGACCAGGCGCGCATCAATATTGGAATTCATCGGCACGATGGCGCTGAACAAGCGGGCATCGGCGAGCCAACGCATGGTCCGTTCCGTCACCATCGTCGCGGGTAAGGCGAGAAATTCGTTGTAGAAATCGGTCTCGAAGCGGAGGTCGGTAGCGCGATACACCAGCGGCCGGCTATCGAACGGCTGGGCGACGACGAAGCGATTGACGCGCAAAGCAAGTGGTATGTGTCCGGCATTGGTGGGGCCGGTTCGCTCGGCGTTCAGTAAATACGATTGCTTGACCGGGGCCGGACGCGAGGGTCCGGAGAGGCTGCATGCGTTAGCCAGCAGTACGCAACCGATCAACGCCCCGCGGGCCAGCCAAGTCATTGCGCGTTCTTTCATCTTCTTGGACTCGTTGCGGCAGCCGGTGGTTCGCCAAAGAGAATCTGCGAGGGATAGTTTTTCGCCGTTTCCGTCGTGTCGCGAAGATTGTCTGAAATGATGCGCAAGTTCTCCAGGGTCGTCGCGATGTCGCCTTCCCGGCCGACAAGAATGCGCTCCAGGCGGCCGACGCTCCGTTGCAACTTAGAGATTGCGCGCCCAAGCTCCGGATTGTCGAGGATCTCGTGCAGCCGACCGAATGCCGCTGTGGTGGTTTCGACCATGGTGCTCGCTTGTGCCGATAAATTCGTCAGCTTCGGATCGGCCAGCGCTTTGGCAAGACGCTGATTCGATTCCCGCAGCTCGCCCACTAAGAGTGAAATGTTCCGACCAATTCCCTCGACCGGAAAGGCGGCGAGCGTATCGCTGAACCGCTTGTTGGAACTGCGCAGCTCGCTCATGAGTCCGGACAGGTCGCGCGCGAGGGTGTCGATCGGCAGTTTGGCGAGACGGTCGTTGGCAGTGACGGCGAGTTGATCAAATCGCGTCACGGTCTGCTTGACGGCCGTACTCATGCCGGCCAAATCGACCCGACGCAATTCATTAAGCAGGTCAGAGGCTGCGTCTACGACTGCTTCACCGTGCTAGGTGCGGACGGAACGTAAAGATTCTCCGGGGTCCAATCGATGGCAAGCAGCGGATTGGCGCCCGGATCAAGAAAGTCGATCTCGAGATAGCTGGTTCCGGTGATGCCTTGCGGATTGATCCGCACCCTGAGGCCCTGTTCGATCTGCCGGTTCAAGATGCTGTCACGCACCCGCACGTCGCCAAGGCGCGCGGAAATAAACTTCAGGTTGAGGGCCGTTTCCACCAGTACGTATTGCTTGCGATCGTTCGGCGGTTTGTTCTGTTCGTAGTTGGTGCTGGAAAATGAAATCCGGGTGACCTCCCCGATCGTGACACCTCGATACTTCACTCGTGACCCGATATCAAGGCCTTGGACGGATTCGTTGAAATACGTTTCCATCGTCACTCGCTGCACACCAAAACTTGTTGCACTGACGATGAGCACGATGACGACGAACACCACCACCGCACCAAGCATGAAGATGCCGAGCTTCACATGGCGGGCGGCTGCGCTCATTACTTAAACGCATCCGCGGAAGACGGTTCTCGATTGAAAAATTGACGAACCCAGGGGTGGTCGCTCTGGTCGCGCAGTTGCGCAGGCTCACCGAAGGCGATGATACCTTTCGATTGGTTATCCAGCATCACCACGCGATCGGCGATGGCAAAGATGCTGGCGAGTTCGTGCGTCACGATGACGAACGTCATGCCGAGCGTTCGCGCAAGGGTCGCGATCAGTTGATCGAGCCCAGCGGAGGTGATCGGATCGAGTCCCGCCGACGGTTCGTCGAGAAACAGGATTTTCGGATCCAGGGCCATGGCGCGCGCAATGGCGGCGCGTTTTTGCATACCGCCAGACAGTTCGGCCGGAATTTTCCCGGCCGCTTGGGCGAGGCCTACCATCTGCAACTTCATCCGTGCGATCAAATCGATCGCTTCGGTCGGCAAGTCGGTGTGGGCTTCAAGCGGCAGGCGCACGTTTTCCAGCAAACTCATCGAGCCGAACAGCGCGCCCATCTGATAGGTCACGCCGAACTTACGCAGGATTGCGCGTCGCTGTCGTCCGTCGGCTTGGGCGATGTCTTCGCCATCGATGAGGACGCGTCCGGCAAGTGGTGTATAGAGCCCGATCATGTTCTTCATGAGCGTCGACTTACCGCAACCCGATCCACCCAGGATGGCAAGGATTTCGCCCTGTTCGACATCGAACGAGAGATTGTCGAGCAGCACATGGATGCCGTAACCGATGCGAAGGTTTTCGACCTGAATGATCGGTGTCGCCATTGGCCTCAGACATCGAGTATGAAGTAGATCAGCGCAAAGAGGCCATCCACCACCACGATCATGATGATGGCCGCGACGACGGCGCGCGTGGTCGCCTGCCCGACCGCCGCCGCACCGCTCGCCGTCTGCAAACCCTTGAGGCAACCAATCCCGGCGATGAGTATGCCGAACACGACAGACTTGGCAAGGCCACCGAGAAAATCGGCGGTGTCGGCAAAGGCGCCTACATGGGTGAAGTAAGTGCGGGTCGGAATAGAGAAGGTGAGCATGGTGAGCGCGCCGCCCAAAATGCCGATCAGATCGGCAAAGATGGTGAGGAGCGGTGTGACGATGAGGCCGGCGAGGACGCGCGTCACCACTAGGAAGCGAATCGGATCAAAACCCATGGTGGTGAGTGCGTTGATCTCTTCATTGACTTTCATGGTGCCCAATTCGGCAGCGAAGGCGGCGCCCGACCGTCCGGCGATCAGAATCGCGGTCATAAGGGGGCCGAGTTCTCGCAGCATCGACAGACCGACCAGATCGCCAACAAAGACTTCACCGCCGTATTGACGCAGCGGAATCGCCGACTGGAACGCGATGATGAGGCCCATAAGGAATGCGATGAGCGCAACGATCGGCAGGGCGTCAACCCCTGCGCGTTCGGCGATCAACAGCGCGTCTTTCCAACGGATGGAGGCCGGATGTCTGAGCGCTGATCCAAGGGCTGCGGTGGCTGCGCCTAAGAATTCGATTTGGGCGGTAACGTGTTCGGCATACGAATGTACGCTTCGGCCGATCGCCGTGACCAACGGCACTCTGGTCGGCGCATCTGCCGTGTCCTTGCCAAAACCGGCGGGATCGAATTGCGCCAGCAGGGCGGCGACATCGGGTGCCAGTCCAGTCACGGTAATGCCGCGGTGATTCTGCCGTTTGAGGTCGAACAAGAGTGCAAGGCCCGCGCCGTCGCAATAGTCCACTTGGCTCGCATCAATGACGGTAATGCGTTCCCCGCTCAATGCTGCATGCACGGGTTCCCACAGCGCAGCGACCCCCGTCGCGTCCAATCGACCGCTGAGGGTGATCGTGTAGTGGCCATCCGCCGATGGGTGGGTGGTGAACGTCGTCATGAATGAAATGCGTTGAGGGACGTAGGTTCGTTACAATGGCTTCGCACCGACCAAGGGCCCCATGTTAATCACATTTCGCAGCAAGACCGGTGACATCACCATGTTCGGCGAAGTGGGCAAGAAAATGCTTGCCCTGATGGGGCAAAGCGGGGTCGTCCCCGGCGCCCTCATGGCTGCTGATCTGCCTGCCGCCATCGCGCGATTGCGGGAGAGTGTAAATCGTGAAAGTGCTGTGGGTGAACCGGTACCGCCGCCACGCCCAAAGGGAGCGCGGGAGGACCATGAGCCGCCCATCGCGCTGACCACGCGCGCCAAACCATTGATCGACATGTTAGAGCGCGCCGCCAAAGCCGGGGCTGACGTTATTTGGGAGTAGTCGGCGCCGTCTGCCGGTACACCGCCAGTGCCGCATCGACGCCCGCGCCGCGCGACAGTTTGAAGCCCTCGGCGGCGAGTACCGTTTCGAAGGCACCAAGGGTGACCAGCACCGCGTCTTTCCTCGCGTTGTAGCCCATTGCCCCGATACGCCAGACCTTGCCTTGCAGGGGCCCGAACGACGTACCGATCTCGATGCCGAAATCGCTCAACATGGCACCGCGTGCTCGATCTGCGTTGACGCCCTCCGGAATGACAACACCGGTGATATTGGGCATCTTGTTTTGCACATCGCCATAGACGCGCAGGCCCAAAGCCTCGACACCGGCCACCATCGCACGTCCCGCGAGCGTATGACGGGCGTGGCACTGATCGATTCCCTCTTCCAGCATGATGCGCGCGCACTCTCTGGCGCCGTACAGCATGGTTGTTGCTTCGGTGTGGTGGTTAAGCCCTTGTTCGCTCCAGTAGTCCATCACCATCGCGAGATCGAAATAGTTTGATCCGATCATGCGCCCCGGCCCCGGCAGATATTCCTTGGGGCGCAAGCCCTCTTCGATATGGCGGCGGCGATAGATTTGTTTGGCGAAATCAGGCGCCAAGGTAATCGGTGAGGCACCCGGCGGACCGCCAAGGCACTTTTGCAGCCCAGCCGTCGCTGCATCGATGTGCCAGGCGTCGATCGGTAGGGGTGTGCCACCAAAGGTGGCGGTCGCATCGACTTGCAGCAATACCCCATAGCGCCGGCAAATCGCCCCGATTTGATCAAGCGGTTGCAGCATGGTGGTGGAGGTGTCGCCTTGGCATAGTGCAAGCAGGCGCGGTGCGTGGGCTCTGATCGCCTCCTCGATACGTTCCGGTGTGAAGACCGTTCCCCAGTCAGCATCGACCACGCGCACATGCGCGCCGACGCGCCGCGCGATTTCCGCAAGGAGCTGGCCAAAGCGGCCGAAGCTGGCGACCAGCACCCGCTCGCCCGGTTCAACGATGGAGGCCATGACTGCTTCGATGGCCGACCGAGCCGTACCATCGATGATGAGCGACCACTCATTATTGGTCTGAAACAATTGGCGGTAGAGGACCATCACCTCCCGCATGTATTGCCGAAACTGCGGATCGAATTGTCCGAGCATCTGGGCGGACATCGCGCGAAGGACGCGTGGATCGGCGTTGATCGGGCCCGGTCCCATCAGTAGGCGTGGGAGCGGGTTGACGGCATCGAAAACGGTGGGCATGGCTGGGCGAGGGATCTCAAACGGACGGTGAAGGGAGAGAACCCTTGCATTCTAGGGAAACTTGCTCGAAGCGTGGAATCACGGGCCAAAGCGTTCGGAAAGCGCTGATTAATCTTTCTCGTGTAATCAGCGTGACCAAATGTTTCGGGGAGTTACGAGGGGGCGAGCCCACTTGTTCAATGAATTCTTCGAAGGTGACAAACGCGTGCCGGATTGATAAAGATCGGCGCGCTGCTGTGCATAGATCTTTTCCATCCGCTTGGCCTATTGTGTGGGCTGGCTATTTTTCGGACTATTGAAGGCTCCAAGAAATTGGTCGGGACAACCAACCCGGCCATGCGCGCGAGGGTCACAAGTTCAATTGTCAATTCGGTAGACTGCCATGACGCAAAACCTGCTCAGCATGATCGATCGTTCCATTGAGGACGAATTCGTCATGCACGTGGCGCGTCGGCTGGGTGAAGCGGATGCGGCGACGCGGCTTGCCATCAATGGTCTGGTATCCGTATTGATCGGCTGCATGGCGCAACGCGCAGCGCCCGCTTCGCATGATCGCCAGCGCGCCAATCGATACCACGACCTTCAACACGCCCGCCAAGTTGTTTACCTATACGTGCGACCCGTCGCGATGGATGGGGGCTGCCGGCCTCATACAGTCCGGTACGGTGTACGCCGATTCTAAAGGGTGCGGAAGGTGCGGCCCATCGCAGTTGGCGTTCCGGCGCGATAATCCAACATTCACCGCCATCCCACTGGTAGGAGCACCCATGCGACGTATCACCCTTACGCAATACCTCATTGAGCAGCAACGCGCTTCCGGCAGCGTCACCTCAGAGCTGCGGCTCTTGATCGAGGTGGTCGCCCGCGCCTGCAAGGCGATCTCGCATGCCGTCGGCAAAGGGGCCTTGGCGGATGTCCTGGGTGGGGCCGGATCCGACAACGTGCAGGGCGAGGCGCAGAAAAAGCTCGATCTCATCTCCAACGAAATTCTGATTGAAGCCAACGAGTGGGGCGGTCACCTGGCCGCCATGGTGTCGGAGGAAATGGAGCGTCCGCATGTGATGCCTGACACCGGTCGGAAGGGCGGCTTTCTCCTACTGGTCGATCCGCTGGATGGCTCTTCGAACATCGATGTGAATGTGTCGATCGGGACGATCTTCTCGGTGCTGCGTTCTCCGCCCGAAGGCGGCGCGCCCGACGAGAAAGCGTTCATGCAGCCAGGCTCCAAACAGGTTGCGGCCGGGTTTGCTGTTTATGGACCGCAGACCATATTAGTGCTTACTGTCGGCAACGGTACGGTCGGTTTCACCCTCGATCGCGAGATCGGATCGTTCGTCATGACGCAACCCAATATTCGCATTCCCGCCGATACCGCCGAGTACGCGATCAATTCATCGAATGCGCGTAATTGGGATGTGCCGGTGAAACGCTATATCGATGAATGTCTTGCGGGCAAGGCTGGTGTGCGCGGCAAGGACTTCAATACGCGCTGGATCGCCTCCATGGTGGCCGACGTGTACCGCATTATCACCCGCGGCGGCATCTTCATGTATCCGCGGGATGCGAAGTACAAGGACGGGCGGCTGCGCCTGATGTATGAAGCAAACCCGATGGCGATGATCGTCGAGCAAGCGGGCGGGGCAGCCACCGATGGGAAGACGCGCATCCTCGACATCCAACCGACTGCGCTCCATCAACGAACCGGGGTGGTGCTCGGTTCCAAGAACGAAGTGGAGCGCGTGGCCTCCTATTTCAGTTGATCGGGAATTCGGTCAGATCGGGCGGCACACCGTTTGGCCGCTTGAGTAGCACTTCCTCGGATTCACCTGCCCGCAGCCGCGCGTTCAGTACTTCCGGATCGAACTTAATGCCGATCGGGTTCTGGGTGAACTCGCCATTGGCGAAGTACTCGGCGAATTTTTCTTCCGGCACGTTATCGACTTGCAATTCGATCTGGTTCTTATCCGGATCGAAGTAGTACATCGACGTGGTCGGTCCGTGGTTGATACAGAATTGCGGCTTGATATCGTGCTCGTTCTTCAGGCGATCGTACGTGTGCAGCAGGTCCTTGAGGTTCGTGTAAGTAAAGGCGACATGGTGCAGTCCACAGGTCATATCGACGTGATCGGTTACGCCGGGTAAGCCAAGTACCGCCACGCGATGGTGCTCATTGTCGTACGTGACGAAGCCGATCATGGGCGTTTCCATCATCGCTTCACCTTCCAGCACCCTCTTGTACCAATCGAGAATCAGCGGTACTCGATCCATCTTGGTCCGGAGCACAAAGTGGGCGAGCTTCTTGGGGGCGATACGGCCGCGCTCCTTGGCGGTCTTGGGCATTCTGGCAACGACGCTCATGAGTAACTCCTTCTATAGGGATGAAACAGAACTGTGCCGGGCACATTGTCCTGCATACCCGCGCGAAATTCAATGGTTATCGTCGGGCGCTTGTCGTGCCTCGTTCGACACTCCGGTAGGTGTCGGGCGAGGGCGCACAAATCGTGACGGCCAATGTACGCCGTCCCGATTATTGATCTTTTCCTAATTCGCGACAGCCAATTAGGACTGATCTCACCCTCGCCCCTCGCGGGCTGGGGTTTACCCATTTCCCTCAGAAATTCACCACGGGGAACGCCGAAGAAACGGAGGAAGCCGGGCGAGCGATGCAACATGGCTCCGACCATGCGGTCCGCGTAGGGTGGAAAAGCGGAGCGCATTCCACCGCATCGAGATCTGCACAATGGAAGGCACGTCGCTCC
>SHXR01000085.1 GCA_009693235.1 Betaproteobacteria bacterium
CGACATAGAATCTATACGCTCGACGGTCTTGGTAGGCTCCCAGATCTGAGCGCTGACCGTCGCCACGGCGGCGACCACGACGCCACCGCACAACAATGCGGCAGCTTGCAGCTTCCCCGATTTCATATGCATCTCCTGGTGTTGCGATACGATAATGCGCCGCCTTCGATCGTCCGCCGGAGGTCAGTGCGCGGTTTGATTCTCCGGAGTATTGACGTCTTTTCTCTTGGCT
Organism: Betaproteobacteria bacterium; assembly: GCA_009693235.1. GTDB lineage: Bacteria > Pseudomonadota > Gammaproteobacteria > Burkholderiales > SG8-39 > SHXR01. The sequence goes on from SHXR01000085.1 coordinate 233, forward strand.
AGTTGCACACCCGCGACCACTACAACGATCGCGCCGACAATTCCACACAGAATCTCAAGGTTGACGCTGAAGATCCGAGGCGTGCCGTTGATATGCTCAAAAGTACTCTTTACCCACTCGCCGATCGCAGGATCGGTGATGGCCATTTCGCCGGCCACGAAGCCAAGAAGCCCCGCGCCGATCGTGATGATCACCGGCCAGCGTTCCATCAATTTGAGGAGCATCGTCGCGCCGATGATGATCAACGGAATCGAAATCGCCAGCCCAAGAATTAACAGGGTAATGCTGCCGCCGGCCGCAGCGGCGACGGCGATCACGTTATCGACGCTCATGACGAAATCAGCCACGAGGATGGTCTTGATCGCGGCCATCAGGTTGTCGCTGGAATCAATGTTGTCGCCGCCGTCTTCTGGAAGGAGAAGCTTGATACCGATATAGAGCAGGAGCACTGCGCCGATCAACTTCAGCCATGGAAGTGCCAGCAGTTTGACGGCGAAGATCGTGAGGATAACCCGCAAGATGATTGCAGCGGCGGAGCCCCAGAAGATCGCTTTCTCCTGCTGTGCCGGCGGCAACGAACGTGCGGCGAGCGCGATGACCACCGCGTTGTCCCCGGACAGCACGATATTGACGCCAATGATCTTTGCCAGGCCGATCCAGAACGCCTGTGTGAGCACTTCTTCCATCTGGGGCCAGCTCCTCTTTTGGAATGCCTGTCGTCGTGTCTTCAGGAGGCGCCGAGTTGCTGCGGGCCGCCTTGGAATGCCCAAATTCTAGTCCTTCGCTCGAAAGGACGCGCAGCGTAAAATGAATTGCCAGCGGGTTGTTGCTGAAGACGACCCTTTAGAACAACCCGACCACCTTGCCGTTGACGAGGTCGATCTTCTCGGCCGACGGCACCTTCGGCAAACCAGGCATCGTCATGATGTCCCCGCACACCATCACGACGAACTCGGCGCCGGCCGCCAGCCGCACTTCGCGAACGTTGATGGAATGATTTTCCGGTGCGCCACGCAGTGCCGCATCGGTCGAAAACGACATCTGCGTTTTCGCGACGCAGACCGGGTAGTTTCCATAGCCGTCGTCCTGTAGTTTCTTGATCTGGCCCCGGATCTTCGCATCAGCGGTGACTTCAGAGGCGCGATACACGCGCTTGGCGATCTTGTTGATCTTGTCCCAAAGCGTGTCGACGTCCTCGTAGACAAAGCTGAAATTCGATTTCTGCTCGCACAGACCCCCTACTACGTTGGCGAGCTCCGCCGCGCCCTTACCGCCCTCGGCCCAATAATTGGCGAGCACGACCGGGACGCCGAGTTTTTTCATGCGCGTCTTGATGAGCTCGATCTCGGCTGCCGTGTCGTTGGTGAATTTATTGATGGAGACGACACACGGGATGCCATACACCTTCGATACATTCTCAACGTTCCGTTCCAGGTTGACAATGCCTTTTTCGAGCGCGGCGACATTTTCCTCGGTGATGATCTCGAGATCGACGCCGCCGTGATATTTGAGCGCCCGCACCGTCGCCACGATCACCGCGGCGTTCGGACGCAGGCCCGACTTGCGGCACTTGATGTCGACGAACTTCTCGGCGCCAATATCCGCACCGAACCCTGCTTCGGTGACGACGTAGTCGGCGAGCTTCGATGCTGCCTTGGTCGCGATGACCGAATTGCAACCATGCACGATATTGGCAAACGGGCCGCCATGAATGAACGCCGGGTTGTTTTCCAGCGTTTGCACAAGGTTGGGGGCAGCGCGTCCTTCAGCAGCACGACTATCGCACCATGCGCTTTCAGGTCAAGAGTATCGACCAGTTTCTGCTCGCGGGTATAGCCGATGACGATATTGCCGAGGCGACGCTTCAGATCATCGATCGACGTCGCCAAACAGAAGATGGCTATCACTTCGGAGGCGACGACGATGTCAAAACCGTCCTGGCGCGGATAACCGTTGCCCGGGCCGCCAAGCGATCCGGTGATCTCACGCAACGCGCGATCATTCATGTCCACCACGCGCTTCCAGGCGATGCGGCGAACATCGATGCCGAGTTCATTGCCGTGATGAATATGATTATCGATCATCGCAGCAAGCAGATTGTTGGCGAGCGCAATGGCGCTGAAATCGCCGGTGAAATGGAGATTGATATCTTCCATCGGCACGACCTGTGCGCAGCCGCCACCGGCCGCCCCGCCCTTGACGCCGAACACCGGACCGAGCGAAGGTTCGCGCAGGCAAATCACCGCCTTCTTGCCGATATGGTTGAGCGCATCGCCCAGTCCAACCGTCGTCGTGGTCTTGCCCTCGCCCGCCGGCGTGGGATTGATTGCCGTGACGAGGATGAGCTTGGCGCCGGCGCGTTCGGGCAGACTGTCCAGGTGCGGGAGCGACACCTTGGCCTTGTAGTGTCCGAACGGCTCGAGATGCTCTTCGGCGATACCGAGGCGATCGCGCGCGATTTTCGAGACGCGCTGCATCGTTGCAGCCTGGGCGATTTCGATATCCGATGGCATGACAGTCTCCGAAGCGATAGTGGTAAGGCGAAGGGGGAAAGGCGCATTCCGGGGCGAGAGCTCTGTGTCTCGGGGAGCGCGGCTCTTGCACTATAGGCACCCTAACAGCATTCAAACATTGACGAACGTCAATGCTTCGAAAGAGAAACCCGCGCGCAGAGCAGAGCCGCCGCTCGCTGCAGTCCGCGCTACATCGTCGCAGCGTCGGCGTTCGCCTCGTCCTGCTGCAACGAGAAAATCGATGAATAGCCACCCGACCAGTCGGGTGGAATCAGGCAGGGCCGCGGATCATGGTGGGCAAACGCAGCGGGTTTGCCGCGCACGATCGTTCCGCTATGGACGGTGCCGAGCGGGTTGCACATATAGGTGAAGGCATCCGCCGCCGTCAGTGTGTAGAGGAGCAGGGGCCTGCCCAAGTCGGAATCGTTGCGGGGCGAAGAATGCAGCATGCGGCAATTGTGGATCGTGAGCGAGCCGGCCGGTCCGGTGAGATAAACGATCTTGCCGGTATCGAGCCTCGTGACATCGGCGTCACGCAGACATCCGATCCATTTGCCCGCTTCGTCGTACTGCGACAACATCGGTTCGATCTCGTGGCTGCCCGGCAGGACCCCAAGCGGCCCCTGATCCATCCCGCAATCGTAAAGGTAGGTACCGACGGTAAGCGGCGTGTAGTTCGTGTGCGGCCAGAACGAAATGTCGTAGTGCCACTTCACCTCTTCACCACCTTTTTTCCATTTGAAATTGAGCTTGGAATGATGGAACTTGACATCCGGACCGACCAGATCGGCAACGATGTCAGGCATCGGTCCTTTGGTACAGTATTCCCAGAAGACCGGATGATGGATGTCCGGACTCGACACGCGGCGAAGACGCGGCGCGGCGGACCGATGGTCGGGTTCGAGATCAAATTTCTTGTCCGATTTCGTTACCGTGCGGCTTTGTTCGACCAGCTCGTCGGTCGCGTCGCGCAGTCGCTTGAGCCAGTCGTCCGGGATCACCCGCTCAAGCAGGATGTAACCATCGCGAAAATACCCTTCGCGCTGCGCCTGCGTAAGCACGCGAGGCGCAATGGCGAGAATCTGGTCGGGGGTCATTTGCTATGTCTCCTTCGTAGACTTTGAAGTGAGAGGAGGAAAGTGAAAGGTGATCGCGCTCATCTCAGCCTTCTCGCTCGGTGACCGGAGAAGGAGCCTTTTCATTTTTCACAGCGCCGGCACACCCGTGCGGGCATCACCCTTCACAGCGTCCGCGCACCAGCGCGCACGCTTCACCGAGGGCAGCCAGGTGACGAGTTTGGGCCATATCACCACCACGACAAGTGTTACGCACTGGAGAATGATAAACGGTATCAACGCCGCGATACATGTCGCGGATGGTAATCGCAGGCGGCGCCACCGCACGGAGGTAGAAGATCGCGGGGGCCATCGGCGGCGTGAGGTAGCTCGTCTGGATCATGATCAGAAACAGCGTGCAGAACCAGACCGCATCGAATCCCACGAGTTTCGCGAGGGGCGTGAAAATGGGAACGAAGATCAGCACGAGCGAAATCCAGTCGAGGAAGAACCCGGCGATGAACACGATCAACATCATCAACGTGAGCAGCATCCAGGGCGAAAGCTGCAGATCCACGATCGCCCTGTTGGCGACATTGATGCCGCCCGCGCCGATGAACACGCCGGTAAACAACGTGCCGGCGAGGAGCACCGCCATGATCATCGCGGTAATCTTCAACGTCTTGAGGAGCGCGGCATAGAATGCCGACAACGTGAACGTGCGATAGAGCATAGTCAGCACCACTGAAAATGTCGCCCCAATCGCACCGTCTCAAAACACCCTACCGCGACGGCACCACGGATGTGGTGTTTGAGCCGCTCGACAAAATCGCGTGGAGCGATTTGATTCGCGACATCCCTGTCGCTCACCCTGCGGGCCGCCACGCGTAGCGCGGCGCTCAACATGTGCTCCTGCAATGTTGTGAACAGCCGCAGGCTGGCCCGTAGGGCGAAGGGCAGGATGCCCGGAGTACTGTATCGCCCGGCTGGCCGCATTGGTGCCGACGCCCCGGGTCAACCTCACGCGCTATCGTGGCGTCTTTGCGCCGAATCACCGGCTGGGTGAACACGTGACGCCGGCCAAGCGCGGTCGGCGCACGACCGAGTCTAGCGGAGATTCTCCGCCAGCCCGGTACGTCGCGATGACGTGGGCTCAGCGGTTGAAGCGCGTGTACAAGATCGATATCGAGACCTGTGAACATGGTGGCGGTGCGGTGAAGGTGATCGCGAGCATCGAAGCTTCGATCGTGATCAAGAAAATCCTTGAGCATCTTGAGCGGCGCGCGAAGCCCGCGAGCCCAGCCTTCAGACTGTTTGCCCGCGCGCCGCCGCCAATGGCATTACCGGGCCTGACGGAACCAGGCTGACGGTACTGCCGCAATTTTCATGCAGGCACGCAAAGCTGGGCTGACACCCGGCACGGAGCCCCTCGTGCGCGCTGGTCTAAGCGGTCGAAATTTTCGGTGAGAGAATACCCGGAGCCGCGAGAGTCCAGTGAAATTCCAGGGTAGGTGGCCACCGTCCATCGCGATCGTTGCGGTTGAAGCGTTCGAACTCAACGACAGCGGGGCTCGGTTTCGGCGAATAGGGCGGTTATCTTTCTATACGCTGTCATTGGGGGCAATTGGCGTGCTGTGGTATCTCATCCAGCGTGGCGCCGCAGCCCGTGTTGCAAGCCTGTTCTACCTCGTGCCGCCTGCCACTGCCTTCGAAGCCTGGCTGCTATTCGATGAAACGCTTTTGGCTGTGCAGGTGCTGGGCATTTCATTGACTGCGCTCGGCGTCGCGCTCATCACTCGCGCTGTGACGACCGCGGCGCGTTGAGAAGCGAGGGCCTTAGTTCCTCCCGCCGCGGCCTTGCATGAGGACCGCGAACCAGAAGCCCAGCGCACCACACAGGGCGATTGCGAACACCGCCCATTGCATGATGTGCACGCTGCCGCTCGCGCTCCACACCGCGGCGGTGAGCAGCGGTGTCAGAGCCGTCATGACCAGCATAGGCGTGCCGATCAGGCCCATGGTGCGCGCCAGATGTTCGCGTCCCAGCCATTCGCCCGGAGCGATGCCGCGCAGAATGGTGGTCACGCCGTTGGCCATGCCGAACACACAGGCGAACAGCGCTAGTGCCGGCAAGGTCGGGGGGCCGAGGATCAGAATCAGGATCGACAAGGGCACCAGGCTGGTGGTCAGCGCGCCCAGCACGCGTAGATCCGCGCGTTCGCCTAGCCACATCATGACCACCCGTCCCGCTACTTGTGCGGGACCGATGAGGGCCACGGCCGTCAGTAATGTCGCACTCGAGACACCCAAGGCCTTTTGTGACGGCACGAGCTGGAATACCAGCCCGGCGCCAGTCGCGGAGTAAGCCGTGAACCACAACGCCATACCCCACAGCACGGGATCGCGCAGACGTTGACGCATAACCCTGCGCGCATTGGCGTCGTCGTTGTCGAACTGCGCGATGTGGGTTTCTGCCGTGTGATGCGGGGGCACGAACCACCAATGAATGGGCACGCAGATCACGGCATGCAAGGCTGCCAGCAGCAATAGCACCGAGCGCCACGGTAGGTGTACGAGCAGGGTTTCTATGAGTGGTACGCCCACCGTGCTGGCGAAGCCCGCGATCAAGGTCAGGGTGGTAATGGCGTGTCGCGCATCGCTGCCGAAATGCCGGCCAATCACCATGAAGGCCGGTTCGTAGAGGATCGCCGCTAGGCACACTCCGAGCAGCAGCCACACGCCGTACAACATCGCGACGCTGTGTACTTGTGACCACGCCACCAGCAGCACGGCGGTGCCCACCGAGCCCAGGGTCATCAGCCCGCGTCCGCCAAACCGATCGATCCAGGCGCCGACCCCATAGGTACACAGCCCGGAGATCAACAGACCGGCGCTGAGCGCGCCGTTCATGAGCGTCAGCGACCAGCCGAACTCCCGCTGCATCGGCAATACGAATAAGGGAAAGCCGTAGTAGAGCGTGCCCCACGACACTACCTGTGCCCAGCCCAGCGCCCAGATCATGGGGCCGCGCGTGTAACGGCGTGAGGACGGCGGTGGGGTGGGCATCGCGATATTCGAGGCGCGCTTCACTTTTCTGCCTTAGCCGACGAGTATCTGATCAGGGGCGGTCAGCTCGCTGCCGGCCTCATCACTTGCAGGCTTGGCAATGCCGGCTCAGGCCGCGCTGGGTGTTCTGAAGGGCAGCGTGCGCCAGCGCTTGCCGGTGGCAGCAAACAAGGCGTTGGCGAGTGCCGGCGCCAGGGGCGGCACGCCGGGTTCGCCCACGCCACTGGGCGCTGCGCTAGATGGCACGATGTGCACATCAATGGCCGGCTTCTGCGACAGACGCAGGAGTGGATAGTTGTCGAAATTGCCCTGCACGACTGCGCCGTTCTTGAAGGTGATCTCGCCCGATAGCGCGGCCGACAGCGCGTAACCGACGCTACCTTCCATCTGCGCGCGGACCACGTCGGGATTCACAGCAATGCCGCAGTCAACCGCCACGGTCACCCGTTCCACGGTAAAGCTCTCGGCGTCACCCAACTTGACTTCAACCACTTCGGCGACCCAAGTGCCAAACGACCGATGCACGGCAATGCCACGTCCACGCCGCTTGGCCAGCGGTCTACCCCAGTCGCCCTTGGCGGCCGCCAATTCCAGCACGGCTAGGCGCTGCGGATCGTCGCGCAACAGACTGCGCCGTAGTTCCAGCGGGTCGCGGGCCGCAGCGTGGGCGAGTTCGTCGATAAAACTTTCTACGGCGAAGGCGGTATGGGTATGGCCGACCGAACGCCACCAGAGCACCGGCACGCCCGGCTCGGGGATGTGGACGTCGACGGCCAGATTGCTGATGCGGTAGGGCAGATCCGAAGCGCCTTCATGGAGGGTCTTGTCGACCTTGCCGTCCTTAGGCACACCGCCACCGCGCAGCGCCTGACAGACAATGCGCTGCTGCCAAGCCTGCACCTCGCCTTGCGCATCCACAGCGCCCCGTAAGGCGGTGGCCGCTGGACGGTAGCGACCGCCACGCATATCGTCCTCGCGGGTCCACAACAGCTTCAGCGGCTGACCGTCGCCTAGTGCCTGTGCGATTCGCACCGTTTCCAGGACATAGTCGGCGCGCATATCGGCGCGGCGACCGAACGAGCCACCAGCAAACAACTGATTGATCTTGACCTGGGCCGGGGCGATGCCGAGCAGGTGTGCGACATGGTTCTGAGCGCTCGTCATCGATTGCGCGCCGTACCACAGTTCGCAACCCGTCTTATTGATCTGCGCGATGCAATTCATCGGTTCCAGCGCGGCATGGGCGAGATACGGCAGTTCATACACTGCCTCCACCAGCTTATGGGGTGTCGCGAATGCGCCGGCGGCATCGCCATCGGCGCGCAGGCTGTGGCCGGCGCTGTCGGCGAGTTCACGGTATTGGGCGCGTTGTGCTTGGCTGTCGAGGGTGATCGCGCGGGACTCGTCCCACTCGACCTTGAGCGCCTCGCGACCGCGCGCGGCCGCCCAGAAATTCTCAGCCACCACGGCTACGCCCTCAGCCAGCTGCAAGACCGCGTGCACGCCCTTGATAGCGCGCGCTGCGGTGTCATCCACCTGGGCGGGAATAGCGCCGAAGCGCGGCGGATGCAGCATCACCGCGGTGCGCATGCCCGGCAGGCGTAGGTCGATAGTGTAGAGCGCCTGACCATGGGTCTTGGCGACGCCGTCTGTGCGCGCGAGCGGGCGACCGATATAAACGAAGTCTTGCGCTTCCTTGAGCTTGACCGGGGTCGGTATGGGCAGGCGCGCCGCCGCCACCAACATGGCGCGCGCAGTGGCGCCGGCTTCGCGCATCTGCAACCACGAATTATTGATCGATGAGCTGCCGCCGGTGCCCTGATTACCGCCCCAATTGAGATTGTCATAGCGACTGCCGTCGGCCGGCGCTGCTTCGACACGGATCTGCGCCCAATCGGCGTCAAGTTCTTCGGCCAGCAGGGTCGCAAGACCGGTATGTATGCCTTGTCCCATCTCGACGTGCTTAGCGATGATCGTGACGGCGTCGTCGGCGCCGATGCGGACGAAGGCATTCGGCATGAAGGGCATGACTTCATCGGCAGGTGCAGGACCGACGCGCAGACCGAGCGTCAGTCCGCTACTGACGGCAAGACCCGCCTTGAGAAAATCTCTGCGCGAAAGTTTGCTTATGGTACTGCTCATGCCAATTGCTCCGCCGCGCGATGAATGGCTGTGCGGATGCGGACATAGGTGGCACAGCGACAGAGATTGCCATCCATGGCCTCATTGATCTGCGCGTCACTCGGGTGGGGGTTCTTTTCCAGTAGCGCGACGGCGGCCAGGATCTGGCCGGACTGACAATAGCCGCACTGTGCCACATCGAGATCCAGCCAGGCTTTGATCACGGTTTGCGCGAGCTTGGAGCGCGCGCCTTCGATGGTGGTGATGGATTGTTTCGCCACCGCAGCGATGGGCGTGACACAAGCGCGTCGTGGCGCGCCGTCGATCAGGACCGTACATGCCCCGCACAGTGCCTTGCCGCAGCCGTACTTGGTGCCAGTCAGTCCCAGTTCGTCGCGCAACACCCACAGCAGGGGGGTGTCGTCGTCGGCCCGAATGTCAAATTCTCGTTGATTGATCGTCAGCTTGCCCATCGCCGCATCCTCCGCAGGTGGACCGATTATAGTCCCTGTGCGGAAGATGTTCGGGCCATCAGGTCGGCCAGCGCAGATGCAGAGTCTTCATGGTGCACAACTGACCGCATCGAAAGAAATCGAACCCAAGACGGGTTATGCGCTTAAGCGTGGTGATATGACGTGATTTTCAGCTTGCCGTTCATTTCGCAATTTTTATTGGTCCGCTGGTTTGCGAGTTTTTCAACAGAATAGACCCATAGCCGCCGCACAGTACCAAGTTTCTCTTTTCCAGATAGCTGCCCCTCAATTCGACGACGCTCGTTGGGCGCGAATGCAAGGTGGAAGCGCATCAGTTTTGACTTAGGGGGTCGGCACCATGGCTCAATTTGCGATCGGCGCCATCAGCTCAGGTGTGCATTGCCCCTCAGCCGCGGGGCTATTCGGTGGTTACGGTCCGGCCTCCTTGTGATTACTGTCCGGCGCTAGGCACTTCGATCACTCTCAGGCAACCTCAGGGACTGCTATGAACCTCGCGCGCACCCCTTGTTGCTCTGCTGCTGGGCCTTGCTCCCCCGATTGGTTTGGTCGGGCTTGCTCTACCGCTCTACGCCCAGGAACAGCACGCCGACTGGGACAGCGACGATTCAGATCGTAGACCCGGCGGCCAGTCCAACGAATACCAGCCAGCACTCGCGTGGACCGAAAAGGCGATTTATGCTCCCTATACCCGAGGCCAAAGGTGACAGGTGCGAAATCATGGTCTGTCCCTTCTACTGCGCTATCTACTTTCTTTTCGCCTCCAGTCCGTTTTGGTTGGTCATCGTCAACCTGGCGACTCCGATGGAAAAGATGGTCAAAGGAGGACAAGTAACGCAGAACGAGGCCGCTGTGGATGCAGACGGACACATCCGCAATCGTCGAGCTTCGTTGTTGCCGGGATAAACCACGATTTCACCTCGCATGCTTCTCGTTACAACATAAATCCCGGAACGTCCTTTACGCCAAGATGAGTACGATACTCGCTTGGCTGTACCGCTGACGGCACTTTGAAGTGCGGAATTACATACTTCCCGATCATCGCAATCGACCGCATGTTCTGCTCATGTCCGAAACCATCAATACGCATACATACCTCATCGAAACCTAGCGCCTCAAGGCGCTTGATCGTCTCGATGAACCTCTGCGGCGATCCGACCACAATACTCGGCGTCTTGTTCATCATGTAGTCGAGATCGGTACGGTGTTCGTACACGTCTTGAATTCCGGCGAAGTCGCGATAACTTTCTGAGCGTTCCACCAACGGCATGTACACCATATGGCAGAGTGAACAAAAACCTTCTGCAACATGACGAGCCGTGCGATACGCCCTCTCAACGTCAGCGTCGCAGTTCGGCACAAAAATCGTGAAGCAAAGTGAATTGTTGACTTTGTACGGTGCGAACGGTTCAGCGTTCTTTATTGCCGACTTGTATGCGATCGCTCCCCGCTCGAGATACTCCCAGCCCGCAAAATTGTCGTTGGTCAGTGCGCCCAGGCCACTCTTGCCTGCAAGGGCGAATGTTTCCAGACTCGTTGCAACTACCGAGACGGGAAACATCTCCTCGCGATAAAGTTTGGGCGCAACAGTGCGGGGTGGAATCTTGTAGTAGTGTCCATTGAATTCGAACGGATCTTCGGTAAGTGCGCGGATGGTGATTTCGAGGCCTTCGCGCCATTGCGCGCGGGTTTCGTTGGGATCGACTCCGAACGCGTCTAGCGTCAGCGGTGAGTTCGATCGCGCCGTACAGAACTCGACTCGCCCATTTGAGATGATGTCCAAGGTCGCAAGCCGCTCCGCGACCCGGATTGGATGGTTGAAAGACAACATCACAACCGATGAGTGACGAAGCTTGATCCGACTGGTGCGCGCTGCAATGGCACCATAGAACGTCTCCGGCGCCGAAAATGTGGCTACGGAAGGAAAGAAATGCTGCTCTGACGTTCCACAAAAATCGAAGCCCAGCGCATCCGCCAGCACCATCTCTTCCAGCACCTCGTGGTAACGATGATAGTTGGTCATCCCGTCAGGGGTATCGCCCTCGCTAAGCAATCCGAATTTCATGGTGTTCTCCTGAATGGTGTCGGTCAAAGAACGTCAGTGCATTGAAGCGGAAGAAATGAAGTCGTCCGGGTGGAACGCAACATCCGGTGGGGTGGATCAAAATGGAGTCTCATACCACTGAAATTCCACGCCATCACGCACACCACGCGAAGGGAAATTGTAACTGTCCCGAAACTAGTACCACGTGGTCGTAGAATCTTAGACGGCCTCAAGGTACTCCATGGGGGTATCGGGAGGATAACCGCGCTGTTCGACGAAATCGAGGGTATCGAGGGTGGTGTGTGGTTGAATTCGACCGGCGTCAGTCGGCGTGCTCGCCATGAATGGCGGCCGAGGAGCGACCGAGGACCATGAAATTTCAGGGGACCGTGGCGC
>SHXR01000086.1 GCA_009693235.1 Betaproteobacteria bacterium
CCCTTGCGTCCACAGGGTCGGCATCTCCGAATAGCTTACGAGGCTACACATCGGTTCATTTGCATTACGGCCTGCTGTCTTGCTGCCAGGAAACTCACGACCCGTGTTACCACGACGCCGCTTCCTCATGCTACCGAGGCGTACGGACACTTCCTCGGACGGGACTTCAACCCGCTAGATGCACTGCTGTTACTGCGAACGGGCGCCGCCTACTATGCCCTCTGCTGACTTCTCCTCGGTATTCAGCATCCGTTTCTAGATGCCTTGCTTCAATCCTCCGAAGCACCGGGGAGATCTCCCGGGGTAAGACGCGTTACCTTCCCTGTATAGGCGCCGGATTTACAAAACGCACCCCAACCGCAGATGGAGGGCTTCGCGGTCACGTGCCCGCTCGCCCCGGATGCATCACGCCTCATATCCGGTTTTTGTTCATCGCCCCGCAGTTTCGGATTGGGCTTCCTTCAGACCCCGCCTCACGGCGACGCCCTTGCCCTTCTCCTTGCCTTCGGCTCTGCGAAAACCTGGCAGTCGGACTTGCACCGACTAAGTAACGCGCCATGCCCGGCGCGCACGCTAGGTTTACGAAGAAGACGAGTTCCTTCCACTGATACATGAGGAATGCAACACCGCCGCTGCCAATTCCTTCCAGTACTGCACCTGAAACCCAAGGTCTGCCTTGCGGGAACGGCTCACCCGACCATTCCCAAACAACCTTGACGACAAATCGCTTGCGGTCTTCCCCCAAGTTGCTCGGGCACAGGTTTATCACCCAAATCATTTCGGCGGCTAGCCGCTTTACCTCGGGCGCTGCGGGGGCCAGCTGCTCCTCAAGCTTTTCGAGGAAATTACCTGCGCCAGTGTCGAGGTTGTTGACGAAGTACTTCTCCATTGCACGGAGGCCACCGAGCGTCCATAGGGATTGGTCGGTAAAGACCGATCCTCCTCCTAACAATGCGACGTCTCGCCAGTGCGCCGCGGCTTCGAGAATGGGGCGTGAGTTCTTGTCTCCGCAGAACCGGCTCATGCGTTACCTCCCTACTTTGGTGCAGAGTTACCAATTGTTGCCACGCCATCGGGATCATGGCACTCGACCGATGCGTATTCTGCCGGGCTCGACAACCACGAATGCGCCGAATAACGACTGTGCTTGAGTCGCTACAAGCTCGACAATGGTCTTCGGGAGTGTCGCACGCACCGACACCGGCCATCTAATGTAGACGACACCGGCGGTTTCTTTTGCCGCAGCGAACACCAGCTGTCCAAAATCCCGATCTTCGGTCAGTAGCAACCTGGCTTCATCCCGCGCCAAGTCGATGATCACCGAATCATCCGCGCTCTTGGCTGTTTCGGTAGCTGCAGTGATATCGTGGCCCGCCGTGCGCAATGCCTGCACGACCGAGAAATCACAACTCTCGTCAGCGAGAAGGCGCATCGGCCGTCAAGTCAGGGTCGACCGGCCAGCTCGATATTCGTCTCGTGAGCGAGCGTATCTGCGGCGTAAACGAGCGCTGCCTGGATATCTTCGCGCGTCAGGTGGGGATAGGCAGCGATAAGCGCCGATTCATCGGCGCCTTCGGCAATCTTGCGCAGAATGAGTTCGACGGTAATTCGGGTCCCGCGAATGACGGGTTTCCCCAGCATTACCCTGGGATTCAATTCAATTCGGTCCGCCACACCCATCGTCGACTCCTGCGGGGGTTCGATCGCAATGATCGTATCGTAACGCAACCAGCGTTGCAATCGCATACATTGGAAGGCTGGGGGGAAACAATGAATGGTGATGGCATGCTAAAGGACAAGGTTGTCGTGGTCACCGGCGCGGGCCGCGGCATTGGGCGTGAGATCGCTTTGAGTGCCGCCGCCGAGGGCGCGAAGGTCGTGGTGAACGATCTTGGCGCATCACTCGATGGCGACGGTGCGGACCAGTCACTCGCCACAGAAGTTGTCGCACTGATTCGGCAGGCGGGCGGCGAGGCAATCGCCAACGGGGACAGCGTCGCCGATGCCGGCTCGGCCGAGCGGATCATCGCAACCGCGGTCGAGCATTACGGCCGTATCGACGCGGTAGTGAACAATGCGGGCATCTTGCGCGATGCCATCTTCCATAAACTGAGTGTCGTTGATTTCGAAGCGGTCGTGCGGGTGCATTTGTTCGGCGCGTTCTATATGAGTCACGCTGCTGCGCTGCGTTTTCGCGAACAGAACGGCGGCGCGCTCGTGCACATGACGTCCACCTCGGGACTCATCGGCTCGATCGGGCAAGCGAACTACGCGGCGGCCAAGATGGGTATCGTTGGCTTGTCTCGTTCAATCGCAATGGATATGCAGCGCTTCAACGTGCGATCCAATTGCATCGCGCCCAGTGCCTTCAGTCGCATGATCGAAAGCATCCCGGGGCAATCACCGGAAGAGCGCGCGCGCTTCATCGCGATGCGCAAGGCCAAGACCCGGCCCGTCCAGATCGCGCCGCTTGCCGTGTTCCTGTGTTCGGATGCCGCGCACGAGGTGAGCGGACAGATCTTCGGCGCGCGCGGGAACGAGATCTATCTCTTCAATCAATCTCGTCCGATCCGCACGGTGCATCACGGTGAAGGGTGGACACCCGCCCGCGTGGCAGAGATTGCATTGCCCGCGTTGAAGCCGAACCTCACACCGCTCGAACGCACACGCCAAGTGTTCACTTGGGACGCGCTATAAGTAAAAGAAAAGTACGATCATCGGGCGCGAGTGACGGTGCGCACGAATTTAGAACCTAAGGATCAGCGATGGCACTCAATCTTGACGTCGTAACGAACCTCAACGTCCCACCAGTCGAGCAAACGCTCGAAACGCGCGACATTATTCTCTATGCGCTTGGCATCGGGCTTGGCAGCGATCCGCTCGATGTGCGCCAACTGCAATTCGTCTATGAGAAAGATCTGCGCATGCTGCCCACGATGGCGATCGTGCTCGGTTATGCAGGTCCGCTTGGCCAATACGGTGACACCGGGATCACGCATACCCATGTTGTCCATGGTGAGCAAGGATTTTTCATCCATCGCGCCCTGCCGGTATCCGGTAGGGTCATCGGTAAAACGCGGGTGAGTGGTGTCGTCGATAAAGGCGAGGGTCGCGGGGCGCTCATCTATACCGAGATCGTCATTCGCGAAGCCGGTAACGACGCGCCGCTTGCCACGCTCACCAACACCACGTTCTGTCGTGCCGACGGCGGCTTCGGCGGACCGACTGGCCCGGTCCCACCGATCCATACGCTCCCCACTTCGGCGCCCGATCGCGTATGCGACCTCGCAACGCTGCCACAGGCCGCGCTGATCTATCGGTTATCGGGTGACTACAACCCGCTGCATGCCGATCCCGGCTATGCAAAACGCGGCGGCTATGATCAACCGATTCTGCATGGCCGCTGCACCTTCGGTGTCGTAGGCCATGCGCTGCTCAAGACTTGCTGTGACTACGATCCGACTCGACTCGTCGCCATGGCAGGCCGCTTTTCATCGCCGGTGTTTCCGGGTGAAACGATCCGCACCGAAATTTGGCAAGCGGGTGAAGTCGTGTCATATCGCGCGAGCGTTCCGGCGCGAGGCATCGTCGTGCTAAACAACGGCAAGGCGCAGATCAAGCGAGCCGCTTGATTGGTGCGCTGATCCAACGCGGAGTACATGAGAAGTGGCGCAAGACATGTAGGCGAATCGGACACAGCCGCAGGCTATAGCATTGCCGGCACCGTGAAGATTTGGAATTTCCGCCTTGCCGGTTGGTAACATATATGGTACTACTCCATATGCTGGATATTCGGGAATACCTGACCGTCGACGGCGCCAGTCCTTTCGCAGTCTGGTTTGCGAGTCTGGATGCTACGGCGGCAGCCAAGATCACCGTGGTACTGACACGCATCGGGCAAGGCAATCTCTCCAGCGTCAGGGCGTGGGCGAGGGAGTGCTCGAGTACCGCCTGGACTTTGAACCGGGCTACCGGGTGTACTTCGGTCGCGACGGCGATGTGCTGGTCATCCTACTTGCGGGCGGGACGAAGAAACGGCAGCAGCGCGATATCGAGGCGGCACAGGCCCGCTGGGCTGACTACAAGCGGCGCAAAAGATTGGCGAGGTAAATCATGGTATTGACACGCGATTTCAAGGGCACGATCCTGGCACGGGTTCAGTCCGACCCCAAATTCCGTGATGCCCTGCTAAAAGAGGGCATTGAGATGATGTTGGCGGGCGACGTGGACACCGGGAAGGCAATCCTGCGCGATTACATCAAGGCAACCGTCGGCTTCGAGAAGCTCGGCGCCGACACCGGCGCATCGCCGAAGAGCTTGATCCGCATGTTTGGACCGAGCGGCAACCCGCAAGCGCGCAATCTGTTCGCCGTCATCAGTCACCTGCAGCGACTGGCAGGCCTTAAACTGCGCGTAACGGCAGGATCGCAGTAACGCTCACTAAGCGAGCGGCTTGATGTTCTGATTGATGCGGAAAAAATTCGTCGGATCGTAGCGCGCTTTCACCGCTTGCAATCGCTGCAGATTCGGGCCATAGGCCCCACCGGTCGGATCGCCCGCGTCATCATCGGCGAGGTAGTTCGCATAGCGACCAGGCGCCATGAACGGTGCCATTAGCGCATGCGTGTCGCGCGCCCAAGCGATGCACGCGGCATTTTTCGTGGGATCGGTCCATTCGGACGCGATCAACAGGTTGAAGCCGTCCGTTCGATGCGGAAACGCCGTAGCAGTGGGCGCTACGCGTGTTGCTGCACCATGGAAGTGTTCAAGCAACATCTGCCCCATCGGCGCCGGGCATTTCGCAAACGCATTCACCATCGCATCGATCGCCGCATCGCTCAACTCGGTCAGAAATCCTGACTTCCAGTAGTTGAGCGCGCCCATCGGATAGGCGCCATCGAGCATCGTATTTACTGCGGTGTAAGGCATCGGCCCAAGCTGATCGACCACAGGAGGTCCGAAGTCCTTGAGGATGCGCGTCGCGGCCGCACCGGCTTCGAGCGTTCCGCAATGGCTCACCGCCATGCCGACGAGCTTCGTTCCGGAACCATCGGGCGCGTGTATGAACCCGCCGAACACACACATTTCGTCCGGCAACGACTGTGTTAGATCACGGTAAAACCGCAGCGTCTCGCGCGCGTTACCGAACGGATGCGCAACGACACCGCCGGTAATCATCGGCCCGACCGGGTGCAACCGAAATTCAAACGAGACCGCGACCCCGAAGTTGCCCCCACCGCCCCGCAGCGCCCAGAAAAGATCCGTGTGTTCATCATGCGCCGCACGCAGCACTTTGCCATCGGCGGTGACGAGTTCAACCGCCAACAGGTTATCGAGCGCAAGGCCGAACTTGCTCATCGTGTAACCGAGCCCGCCCCCTAGCGTAAGTCCGCCCACACCGGTGGTCGATACCACCCCGCCTGTCGATGCCAAACCGTGTAGCTGTGTTTCGCGATTGAAATCGCCCCAGGTCGCGCCGCCCTGCACCCGAGCGGAACGCGCTTTCGGATCGACGTACACACCGCGCATGTCGGCAAGATCGATCATCAAACCGTCATCGACCGTCGCTCGACCGGCCACGTTATGCCCGCCGCCACGGACCGCAACAGTGAGATTCAGCTGCCGTGCAAGGGCGACCGCCGCGACGACGTCGGCAACGCCACGGCACCGGGCAAGCACCGCCGGCCGCTTATCAATCAAACCATTGTGCACGCGCCGCATCGCCTCGTAATCGGGATCGTCCGGCCCTAGCAGCCGGCCGGCGAACGTCTTGGCAGCTTCGGCAATAGCGTTTGCAAGTGCGGTGATCATGGTATGCCTTTGCTAGGCGGGACTACGAGCGCTCGTCGTGATATCGAGCTTCGCCAACAATTCGTACGATCGCAGTCGCGCGGTATGACTATGCAAGGCGCAAGCGACGATCAATTCGTCGGCTTTGGTGTGATCAATGATTGCTTGAAGCTTCTTCGCTGCGGTTGCCGGTGCGCCGTGCGCCGAGGCGACCAACATGCGCTCCACGCCCATTCGCTCATGCGGATCCCACATCGCTTTCAACTCGGCGGGCTGAATCGGGCGGGGCAACGGACCGCGGCGACCGCGATGCATACCGAGAAATCGCAACTGCAATGACGTGAAATGAAAGGCGGCTTCTTCTTCGGTGTCGGCAACGACCGCATTCACACCGACCATCACATGCGGTTTGTCCAGGGTCTCAGACGGCCGAAACGTCACGCGATAAGCGTCAACCGCTTGCAACAGCAATTCCGGTGCGAAGTGGGAAGCGAATGCAAACGGCAATCCGAGATACCCGGCCAGTTGCGCGCTGTATAAGCTCGAGCCAAGCAGCCAGATCGGCACTTTGGTGCCTCGCCCGGGAATCGCGCGCACCGACTGACGGGGGTCCGGCGTATCGAGATATGCCTTCAGCTCCATGACATCTTGCGGAAAACCGTCTTCATCGTTGCTTGACAAGGTGCGCCGTAGCGCCTGCATCGTCATACGATCGGTGCCGGGAGCGCGGCCAAGGCCTAAATCGATGCGCCCGGGATACAGCGTTGCAAGCGTACCGAACTGCTCGGCAATGACAAGGGGCGCATGGTTAGGCAGCATCACGCCACCTGAACCGACGCGAATCGTCTTGGTGCCACCTGCAACGTAGCCGATGATCACCGAGGTCGCTGAACTGGCAACGCCATCCATGTTGTGGTGCTCGGCCACCCAATAGCGACGGTAGCCCCAGGTTTCCGCATGTTGGGCAAGATCGAGCGTGTTGCGCAGCGCTTCGGTGGCATCGCTGCCCTCGACGATGGGCGCGAGATCGAGAATCGAAAGTGGAATGGTCATGGGCGCTATGATGCCTGGAGCCGCTCGTGCGTGCAGCGGTGCTTAGCGGACGCCTTGCGCCTCTGGCGCACGGTCGATGGGAATGCAAACATGAGGACAAGCCACAAGGGTGCCTGCATCAGAGCACCTGCGGGAAAGCGGGCGTGGGTATTGAGGAGATAACATGGTGGTAAAGCGTTGATGGGAGCTACTGGGCATTACGCTGCTTGCTCTGAGTGGACCCGCGCTCGCGGCGGACCCGTATCCGACCCGGCCGGTGCGCGTAATCGTTGGATTCGCCGTCGGCGGGCCGACCGATGTGCTCGCCCGCGTGACGACGCAATGGCTCGGCGATCGTCTTGGCCAGCAGTTCATCGTCGATAATCGTACCGGCGCGGGTGGGAACATTGCCACCGAAGCGGTCGTCAAGGCGCCACCCGATGGCTATACGATTCTGGTGATCGTCACCGCGAATGTCATCAACCCATCCCTTTTTCCGAACCTGCCATTCAATTTTCTGCGCGACATCACAGGCGTCGCGGGTCTCGCACGAATTTCCTATGTCGTCGCGGTCCACCCTGGTCTGCCGATTCGCACCATCACAGAATTGATCGCTCACGCCAATGCCAACGCCGGAAAAATCACCTTCGCATCGGGCGGTATCGGCAGCTCGAGCCATCTTTCTACGGAAATATTCAAAGGCATGACCGGGACCGACCTGGTGCATGTCCCGTACAAGGGCAATGCGGCCGCGTACGCTGATCTCATCGGTGGAAGGGTGAGCATGATTCTCGTCGATCGCCTGTCCGCGATGCCGCATATCCAATCGGGTGCGCTGCGTGCGGTTGGCGTGACTTCGACGAACCGTTTCGAGGCGATGCCTGATGTGCCTTCTGTCGCCGAGACGGTGCCAGACTATGAAGCGAGTGCCTTCTACGGTTTTGGCGTCCCGCGCGGCACGCCGATCGAGATCATCAACCGGCTGAATACCGCAATCAACGCTGGCCATCGCGATGCCAATATCAGGATCCGCTTCGCTGAGCTGGATGCCGTATCGATCATCGCAACACCCGGCGAATTCAATGCGTTCATGGCAACCGAGGCGGGGCGTTGGCGCAAGCCATCAAGGCGTCCGGAGCGAAGGCGGGGTAGCGACGGAGAGGACGCTTCGCCAAATCTTGACAGAATCGTTCTGACCCCGATACCGCGGCAAGGCGACGTTCCAGTATTATGGAAACGCTGATTATGCTATCTACAGCGCTCAAGGCTCATCACAACAATGACCTCACAAAGAAACGCCATCACCGCCGGCGCGGCAGGTGCGGCCGGTCTCGCCACCGCGGGCGCATGGTGGTTCCGCGGCGGCGCACCCGAGTTCACGCCCGATGCCTCATTTCCCAATCGCCTGCGTGTACCCGGTACCGACGCTCTCTATGGCGTGCTCGATATCGCAGGCGCATTCACGATTTCCAGTAAAGGGGTCACCCAGGAAATATTGCCCGGAAAATCCGCGGCGATGCTCGCCTATGAAGTCGTGTATCAAGGCAAGAAACTCCTCAATCCGCTGATGCGTCTGCGCACCGGCGCGAAGGTGAACGCCACGCTGCAAAATGGCCTTGAGGAAATGAGCATCATCCATTGGCATGGCCTCAAGGTCGACGGCAAGAACGATGGGCATCCACACTTCGCCGTGGCGGGAGGCGCCAAGTATGAATACAACTTCACCGTGCCCAATCGCGCGGCGACGTATTGGTATCACCCGCATCCGCATCACTTGACCAGCAAGCAGGTGTATCTCGGTCTGGGCGGTCTCTTTATCGTCGAGGACGAAGAAGAACTCGCGATGCAGAAAGCGCTCGATCTGGCCCTCGGTGCCACCGACATTCCGCTGGTGCTGCACGACCGGCGCATCGATGATCAAGGCCAGCTCGTGTTCAAGCCCACCGACGATGAAAAGGCCGACGTATTTCTGGGCTCACAAGTGCTGGTGAACTGGACGCCAAAACCGTATTTCGAAGCAGCCACTCGCCTATATCGTTTTCGTGTGCTGAACGCCTCCAACGCTCGCGTCTACAAGCTTGCCTTCCGCACGGAGGGTGGTGACCAACTGCTCTATTTTCAGTTGATCGGCACCGATGGTGGCCTGATCGACCGCCCGCGCAAGATCAGTGAAGTCTTTTTGTCGCCCTCCGAGCGGGTCGATGTGCTGCTTTATTTACGCAACGCCAAAGTGGGCGATGCGATCACGTCGGTAAGCGTCGCCTTCGATGCCATGGAGCATGAAGACGGTCCGCCCGCCGGCAACAAACCCGCGGATACGCCGAAAGCGGAAAAGCCCGCCGAACAGGGCGGCCATGCTGCCCACGCCGCAGCGGCTAGCGATGCGAAAGCCAAAGCCGATGATAAGCAACCGGCAACCACCGCCGAAGCCAAAAGCGACATCCCAGAAATCGGCGAAGCGCAGGATCTCATGCGCATTCATGTGCGGCGCAAGGAACCCTACACCCGCACCGTGCCGGAGACGCTGTCCCGCATTATGCCGATCAACGCCCTCTGCGGTACCGCGCGCGTCATCAAACTTGATCATGTAAAAATGGTGTAGCGCATCAACGGTGCGACCTACGATCAGGAAAAGCAACCGATCACGGTCAAGCGCGGCGCGACCGAGACCTGGACGATCGAAAACGCGCAAGCCAGCATGCCGCATCCCTTTCACATCCACGGCTTTCAGTTTCAGGTGCTCGAGCGAAAAAGCAGTCCCGATCAACAGAAGACTTTGACGATCAACGCACAAGGACTGGCGGCAAGCGACCTCGGCTGGAAGGATTCAGTGCTGGTATGGCCCGGCGAAACCGTGTGCATCGCCATCGACTTCACCCATCCGTTCAGCGGCGATCAGACTTACATGCTTCACTGTTACAACCTTGAGCATGAGGATCAGGGCATGATGCTTAACCTCAAAGTGGAAGCTTGACACCCCAATCGGGTATCGAATTCAGATCGGGTCCGCTTCGTCGTCGAGATAGGCTCGCGTTGTATGGGTGACGTGTCTCACCCACCCCGTGGTGCTGAAACGCGATCCGGCGGGCCTTGGCACCTCGACGCTTAACATCGTATCGGCCGGCAGCGCCGCTACAAAGCCCCGCAACGGCAGTTCGCCTTCACCGGGCAACGGGATGCAATCTGCCATCGGAGAATTGCGCATACGGCAGCAATCGAGGATCGATGCCGCGCAAATCATCCGGCACACCACCCGATCGCGCCAGATGCAACGGATCAACGCAGATTGCGGCATTCGCTTTGCCCGCACGCTCGATCAGTTGCACCGCTTGTTTGCAGGTCGCCAATGGTCGCGCCGGATTGAATTCGATGACCGCGCTGATACCAAACGGGGCGGCCACATCGCAAAAACGCGCAAACGTATCCACGAGTCGAACCGGATCGGGATCGTCGCCTTGCACCAACGCGAAACGCGCGCCGAACTCAGCCCCCAACGCCAACGCGCGGGTGAAATGTTCGAAGTCGCACGCGGCCTGCAAATAGAACGTGAAGAGATCGAGCACCGGCATCCTGCACCCGCAAGCCGACTCTTCATCTCGCGAATCAACGTCGCGTCACCGACCACCGGGTGGTAAGGCAGATTCGGCGAACGATGCAGGCGAAGCCCGATCGCTTCGCAACCCGAGGCGATCGCCGCATCGAGATAGTCGAGCGGCGCGGCGTCCGGAACAGTGGTCGGGGCAATCGCGAGACGCATTAGCGCTTGGCAGCGTAGTAGTCGGCCAGAAACTTCCGCGATTTGTCGAGCGCGATGCGCGCTCATTCCGTAGCGGGGCGATCCGCGCGATCGGGCCCAGGTGTTTCCAGGCTGAGCGTGATACCGGCCGACAACGCATCGAGAAATTTACCGATCGGCACCACACCTTCGCCTGGCATGCGGCGAATATTGGGTCCATTTTGCCGCGCGCGCGCAAGATCCGGTTCGCCTGGGCCAAGTAATCCGTCGGTGATCTGTGCATAGAGAAACAGCCGCGGATCGATACCCACCAACAGTTCGGGGCCGCCCGATCCACGCAACATGTTGAGCGGATCAAGGCACACAGCCGCATTGGACCGCCTTGCTTCCACAATGAGTTGCGTGGTCTGTTGTAGTGTCGCAAGCGGCCGGGTAATGGCGAATTCCAGCACCGCCGTCAAGCCGAACGGCATCGCCATATCGCAAAAGCGCGCCGGGTTGTCGCGCATCCGATGCCAGTTCGAATCATCGCCCATCACCATGGCGTACTGCGCGCCAAGCTCGGCACCGAAGGCGAGCGCGTCTTGGAACGCTGCCACCTTGGTGTCGGCCTGCAAATAAAAACTGTAAAGATCAAGCACGGTAAGACCCGCCACGGTAATGGTTCGCTTGATGTCGCACATCAGCGCAGCATCACCCATCACCGGATGAAACGGCAGTCCGGGCGAGCGCAATGGTATTCATCAGGATCGCCTCCAAAGATGAGTCCGTGCCATGGCAGCGCTGCATCATGCGCAGGGCTTATGATTCGCGTCAATCGCCGCGTTTCGTCCCTGTCGAAAGTAAATTAGTTGTCCGGTTTTAGTAAGTAACCTGTCCGGTTTATTGAGGAGCGATATTGCTGCCCATAAGCCGGTCTGGCTACCGACAGGAGAACCGGAAGATGAGATTCGAAGAGGCCTA
>SHXR01000087.1 GCA_009693235.1 Betaproteobacteria bacterium
GCCGTCCATCCTTGGTAGGCCTCTTCGAATCTCATCTTCCGGTTCTCCTGTCGGTAGCCAGACCGGCTTATGGGCAGCAATATCGCTCCTCAATAAACCGGACAGGTTACTTACTAAAACCGGACAACTAATTTACTTTCGACAGTCCATGATAATTGTCGTGCTGCTCGGAGTTTCCCTCCTTGGATGCTCTGGTACGCCGGTCAAACTCGCTGGCGTAACCAAGACTGACAGCATCGATCGCACAAAGGGACGCCAAATATCCTCTTCAGCCAGTGACTTCCAGTTGTTGCTGCTGATCCCAATCAACATCAACTCCCGGCATGAGCGGGCATTCCAGGATCTGCAAAGACAAACGGGTGGCGACCAGATGGCCGACATCAAGATCACCGAATCCTGGGCCTATGCGTTTGTCGGCACCATGCACACCACGACGATCGAAGCAACGGCCTATCCGAAGGCGCCTTGAATTTCACGTCGGCGCGTGCTTGTCCAGGAAAGCAAAAAAGTGGCGGTTGAATTCATTTGGATTCTCCGCCCACGGATAGTGGCCTGATCCGGCAATCACCGCGAAGGTTGATTGCTTGATCATGTCGGCGACCCGCTTCATATCTGCCGCGTGCCCGGTCTGATCGACTTCTCCTGCGACCAACAACGTGGGCACGGATAGCGCTTTGATCATCGCCACCGCCTCGGCCTCCGGATATGCCTTCACCGCCCTCACCGCGGCTTGCACGGTCTTGGGCGGGGTGGCGGCCGCCACGCTTCGCACCAGCTCGACTTCCGGCCCGGATGACGTGGGACCAAGCATGCTGTTGACCGCCATCAACTGCGCAACGGCCGGATCGGTGCCAGGCGGCGGTGGAGTACTGCGTTTGCGAACGAACTCTTCCTGCTCTTCCTTCGTGCGATTGCCGAAGTAGCCGATCGTCGCGGTAATCACAGCGGCCTGCACGCGATCACGCACCTTCGAGACGATGCGCGGCGTGATCTGTCCGCCCATGCTGTGACCGAACAAGACATTGCGTTCGCCAGCGGTGGCGCGAATCAGCTGCGCACCGGCTTCGGCGACCGCATCGAAACTGAAATTGTCCGGCAACGGCGAGAGCCCGTAACCAGGCGCTTCCCACGCAATAACCCGATAGCCGCGCTCGATGAGCCGCTTGGTCTGAAAGCGCCAATACTCCTTTGCGCCATAGATGCCATGCAACAGGTAGATGGTGACTTGGTAATCAGGTAGGGGCATGGTGCGTCCTGTTGAGGTTGGGGATCGCGTGCAGCGACGCGTTGTAGCAACGCATGCTGCCCCAACGTCCGTTTGCGGCACAATCGGTAGATCGTCACAACTCAGAAAGCATCACACGCAATGAATCCCCTTTACAACGCCGCCGCAATCGGATTAATTGCGGCCTTTGCCGTCGGCGCCAACGCGCAGGAATACCCAACCCGCGCGATACGCATGATCGTTCCGCTCACACCGGGCTCAGGCGCGGATATCGTCGGGCGTTTGCTCGCCAAGAAAATGGGCGAAGCATGGGGCCAGCCGATCATCGTCGACAACCGCGCAGGCGCCGGAACCCAAATCGGCACGCAAGCGGTCGCGCGCGCAGCACCCGATGGCTACACGTTACTTGTGCAGTCGGCCTCGCATGCGGTGAACCCCGCGCTGTATAAGAGCCTGCCGTACGATTCACTGAAGGATTTCGTCGATGTGGCGTTGCTCGCATCCACGCCCTATGTCATGGTCGCAGGCGGCGCCGGTCCGTATCGAACGCTCGGCGCGCTGATCGAGGCAGCACGCGCAAAGCCCGGCGAAGTCCCCTACGCATCGGCCGGCATTGGCACCTCCACGCACTTGGTGGCGGAGTACTTCGCACTCTTGGCGAAGGTGAAGCTCTTGCACATCCCCTACAAAGGTTCAGCAGAGGCAATTCAGGACACGCTCGCCGGTCGCACCGCGATCTACATGGCACCCGCCAATGTGGCGATGGGTCATCTCAAGGAAGGCAAGCTCATCGCGCTTGGCGTGGGCACCGAACGGCGCACATCAGTCTTGCCCGATGTGCCGACGATCGCTGAACAAGGGGTGCCCGGTTACGCGGTCAATCTTTGGTTTGGCATGTGGGCGCCCGCGGGCACACCGGCGCATATCGTCAATCGATTGAATGCCGAGGTCGCACGCAGCGCCGCTGCGCCAGAGATTCGCGAGCAGTTCGCCAGGCTTGGCATGGAAGCGATGCCGATGTCCCCCGAGGCGTTCGCGAAATACGTTCGCGCGGAGATCGCAGTGAATCAACGCATCGTGACCGATGGTGGGATCGAACGGCAATGAAGGTCCTGTCCAAGCCAAAGGGTTTGGATCTTGTAACGCTCACCTCTTTACCGCGAATATCCCATCGCCATTTAACGTCGCGACGAACCCGGCGTGCTGCAAGCGTTTCACCACTTCGTTGCCTACATCGCGGCCGCTGGTCAGTTTGTTGGGGGCGCCGGTGTAATGAAACAGCTTGCCCTTTCGCTTGATCACCCTGGCCAGTTGGTCATAGAAGACTTGCGAGTAGAGTTCTCCTGCGATGCCGAATCGAGGCGGATCATGCAAAATCGCGTCGACGGAAGCTCCGGGCAGCATGGCGATTTGCTCGGCAATGTCTCCCAGGGTCAACGTCAAACCACTGCCCGTCTCCGGTGACCAGGGGTTGAGCGTGCGCAGCCAAATCACATCAGCCGCCTTCTCGTAGGAAAGCACGTGCTTCGCATGCCCGAGCAGACACCAGGCGGCGAAATAGCCCAGGCCGCCACAGGTGTCCAAGATCACTTTGCCGTTCGGCTGGATCAAGCCCACCTTGCGTTCGGCATCCGCATACGGCGAGACATGCGCCGTGGGTAACATCTTGATGCCATCGATTTCGAACGTCGGCGGTCCCCACTCGGTTGGCACCAGCTTGATCAGTGATGTCGTGAAACGCGCCACCGGCTGAAAGGTCTCGCCAGTCCAGTGATAGATGGTGCGGTCCTTGCAGATGTCCAGATAGGGAAACCGCCGGCCGTGCCAACTCCACGCCGCGACGCTGACGTCGACGGCGGTCCTCGATCGATCAAGGTCCAACGAGCATTCGACCGTCGTTGCACCAGCGCGCGCGGCAGCGTGAAATGCTTCGTGTACTTTTTGCGTCACAAGCGGGCCGTTCATCGCATAACCTACCACACCGTCACTCGCTATCGAGATGGGCCAACCGGGGCCTGCTCGAGGAACGCTTCGAGATGTTCCCGGACCAGCTGATAGAGTATCGTCACCGCAGGAGGCATTGAACGGCAATGAGAGCAATCCGCATTCATTCGAATGGCGGCCCGGAGGTCATGCGCTGGGAAGACTGCGAGCTTCCTCCGCCAAGGCCTGGTGAAGTCCGCATCCGACACATCGCGATCGCAGTCAATTTTTCCGATATCAATATCAGGCGAGGTGGCTTCTATATCGCCCGGCCGCAGCAGTTTCCGTTAATTCCCGGCAATGAAGGCGCGGGCGTCGTCGCCGGTGTTGGTGCGGGTGTCACCGATTTTCGCGCCGGTGATCGGGTCGCCTATGTGGGGACTGGCGGCCCCTTTTATGAAGAGACCGGCGCCTATGCGGAGGAACGCAATGTGCCGGCAAGCTGTCTGGTACGACTGCCCGAAGGCATCTCGGAAGCCGTTGCTGCCGCGTTTCTATTGAAGGGTCTCACCGCGGCGATGATCATCACTCGCGTCTACACACCCAAAGCGGGCGACACGATTCTCATTCATGCCGCGGCAAGTGGCGTTGGCTTGCTGCTTTGCCAATGGTCGAAATATCTTGGCGCGACCGTGATCGGCACCGTCGGCTCTGCGGAGAAGGCCGCACTCGCCAAAGCCAACGGCTGCGATCACACGATTCCCTATCGCGATACCGATTTCGTGGCGGCGGTGCAGCGGATCGTGCCAGAGGGCGTGTCGGCGGTCTTCGATGGCGTCGGCAAGGACACGTTCATTCCGTCGTTCGATTGCGTGCGCCGCTTTGGCATGCTGGTGAACTACGGCAATGCGTCGGGCCATGTGCCACCCGTGGACCTCTTGTTGCTCGCGAAGAAAGGCTCGCTGTCGGTGTCACGGCCGGGCTTCAGTTCCTACACCGCCGGACCAGGCATGTTCCAGAAAGCCTGCGGTGAATTGTTTGATCTCATCCGCCGTGGCATTTTGCGAGCCGAAGCAAGCGGTACCTACGCGCTGCTCGACGCGGCCACCGCGCATCGCGATATCGAGACGAGGAAAGTAGCTGGGGCAGTGGTGCTGCTCGCGTAACAAGCACGCGGGGCTTGAGGCCGACCGGTCACGTCGTTCAATGGGTTCCCGATGACTGCATCAATTTCGCCACGAGTGCAGTCCAACCGGTCTGATGACTTGCGCCAAGGCCCGCGCCTGACTCGCCGTGGAAATATTCATGAAACGGCACGAGATCGCGCCAATGGGGGTCATGATCGAACAGTGCTTGCCCACCGTTCGCAGGACGCTGTCCATTGGCATCACGCAGGAAGATGCCTATCAATCGACGCGACAATTCCTCGCTCACTGCCTGCAGCGTCATGAATTGACCCGAACCGGTCGGGCACTCCACTTTGAATTCGTCGCCGTAGTAGTGATGAAATTTCTACAAAGACTCTATCAATAGATAGTTGACCGGAAACCAGATTGGTCCGCGCCAGTTGGAGTTGCCACCGAAGAGGCCGCTCGAGGATTCGCCCGGCTCGTAGTCGACGCGATGCTCCATCCCGTCGACATTCAGTACATGCGGTTTCGCTTGGTGGACCTTCGATAGCGAGCGCACACCAAAGGGCGAAAGAAATTCGTTCGGATCCAACATGCGCGCGAGAATTCGCTTCATGCGGTGTCCGCACATCAGTGCGAGCAGGCACCGATCGCCTTGCCCGGCGATATGCCAGCGTGACACCAGATTTGCGAACGCCGGCCGATGCTTGAGAAACCATTCCATGCGCCGTTTGAAGCGGGGCAGCGCGGCCAGCGTTTCCGGGTCGAGTGTTTCCGCCGCGAAAAATGGAATCAAGCCCACCATCGAACGCACCTTCATCCGGACATTGCGGCCATCGCCAAGATGCAGCACGTCGTAGGGGAATTCATCTTCTTCGTCCCAGAGCTCGATCCCTTTGCCTGCGAAATTATTCATCGCGTAGGCGATGTACATGAAATGTTCGAAAACTCGGTCGCCACATCTTCATAGCCGTGGTCGTGACGCGCGAGTTCGAGGGCAATACTCATCAGGTTGAGCGCATACATTGCCATCCAACTCGTGCCGTCGCACTGCTGGATAGATCCACCGTTCGGCAACGGCTCGCTGCGATTGAATACCCCGATGTTGTCAAGGCCGCGAAACCCGCCTTGAAATACGTTCAAACCATCGGCGTCCTTGCGATTCACCCACCAGGTGAAGTTGAGGAGGAGCTTGTGGAACACACGCTTGAGAAAAGTGAGATCGCCCTTGCCGGTGCGCTTCTTGTCGATCTTGTAGACACGCCAGGCGGCCCATGCATGCACCGGCGGATTCACATCGCTAAATGCCCATTCGTAGGCGGGGATCTGACCATTCGGATGCATATACCACTCGCGCAGCATCAGGATCAACTGACGCTTCGCGAAATCCGGATCGATCATTGCGAGCGGCACACAATGGAATGCGAGGTCCCAGGCCGCGAACCATGGATACTCCCATTTGTCGGGCATCGACAGAATGTCTTGGTTGTGCAGATGGCGCCAATGGGCGTTGCGACCCGCGATGCGCATGGCAGGCGGGCGCGGCATGGCCGGATCACCATCGAGCCAGGCCGCGACATGGTAGTAATACCACTGCTTGCTTCACATGAGACCGACCATCGCCTGACGCTGAACCCGGCGCTCGTCATCGGTGAGCGACCCCGCCTGTGTGGCCGCGTAAAACGCATCGGCTTCGGCGATGCGCCGAATGAAGATCGTGTCGAATTGATCGAAGAGGTGCGGCATCCGAAGCGGTCCGCGATCGGCGATGCGTAGCTTGAGCACCACCGACGCGCCGCCGGCAACACTTAGCTCGTAGTGGGCCGCCGCTTTGGTGCCGGCGCGGTCCGGATTGACGCCGGAGCGTTCACCGTCTATGACGGCGCGGTGAAAGGCGTCCTTGGTATAAGGGGAGGTGTTCGGCGCATTGAATAACAGCGCGTTGTTGGTTTTGTTCTCGGTAAGCAGTAGCTCGGCGCGTAGGGCACCATCGACCGGCGCGCAATAGAGCCAACGCTCGCCAAGCGCGTCCTCGTGCGCGACGATCGTGGCGCCGTCGATCGCATGCATCGCGGGCTTCTTCGACTGATCCCAACTCCAGGTGTTGCGAAACCAGGGCGTGGGCAAAACATGAAGCGGTGCGGCGTCCGGGCCGCGATTCTCGATCGTCAGGCGTACCAGGACATCATCGGGCGCGTCCTTCGCATATTCCACCGTGACATCGAAATAGCGTTGCTCGTTGAAGATACCGGTATCGACGAGTTCGAATTCAGGATCGGTCTTGGCGCGACGCCGATTCTCCTCGACCAGCTTTTCATACGGATACGCGGCGTGAGGATACTTGTAGCGCATCTTCATGTACGAATGCGTCGGCGTGCTATCCAAGTAAAAGTAGTACTCCTTCACGTCCTCGCCGTGATTGCCCTCCGGTCCGCTTACGCCGAAGAAGCGCTCCTTCAGCATGCGATCCTTGCCGTTCCACAGCGCAATCGCGAAGCACAGGATCTGGTCGCGATCGCAAATGCCGGCGATGCCATCTTCATTTCAGCGATAGGCGCGACTCTTTGCGTGCTCGTGCGGAAAATAAGCCCAGGCGTCACCCTGACCGCTATAGTCTTCGCGCACCGTGCCCCAGGCCCGCTCGCTGACATAGGGACCCCAGCGCTTCCAGTCGAGCGCGTGATTGCGATGCGACTGCAACCGCTCATGTTCGGCTGTTTGGTGCGTGGTCGGGATATCCCCGACCGGCGCTTGTTCAACAGGTTGATTCGCCATCGGTGTGGCAGGGCGCCATAGAGAGATGACCCCCTTTAGCATGGCGTACCGGCCATCCTGGAATGCATCGTCGCGGTATTGGCGACGAAGGCCCAAAGTAGTAGCGACCAGTGCACATCTGCGAGGCAGCGGCACGTACGGCGATCATGGGCACGGCAAACTGCTGCATCAACTTTCACTAAGTCGCAGATGATTGGTCGTGACATCCAGCACGACACGCCGATCCTTGCCTCTGATCTGCGTGTGAATCACCGAGGTCAGGCGGCCGTGATGCACGAGCCGCGATTGCGCTCGTAAGACGGCACCTTCACCCGGGCTGATGTAGGCCGCGGTAATCGAGGCGAGCGACCAATTCGCAGGCAGTGCCGCTTGCGCGGTCGCCGCAGCAAAGCCCATGAGGATGCCGCCTTGCACATGGCCCACGCGATTGCCGATGTGCGGGCCATTCTTCATCGCGCCGGTTGCGCCTTGCGTCGTTCGCTTCGTTGCATAGCCCCAGAAGCGCTCAAGGAATCCGTCACCGCCTGCCATCGCAACGCCGGCCCGTTGGACGATGCCGCGTTCCTCGGGCGTCAACGCCTCATCTGGGAGCAGCGCCACCGGCTGATCGTCGCGACGGCGAAACTGGATCGGATGCAACACCACATCTTTCGGCGGCACCAGCATCATGAAGGTGCCGGTGCCGGTACATACCGGGCCCTGTTCATTCGCCACGACACAGCGGGTCACACCAAGACGTCCGGCGCCTTGCTGGAAGAATCCGTCGAATTCGGCGCATGCGGCAAGACGGCCGGTGCAAGGCGCGCCTACGAATTGCAAGCTAAGGCTCACCGTTCCCAAGCGGGTCGCCGGTTGAAGATTGGCGCGAACGGTACCCGCCATCGCGATATCTGCGAGCAGCGCCAAGGCGCCAAGGTTCATCTGACCGTCCGCCTCGAGGCAATGCGGATCAGCCTCCAGCGTGAGAAGGGAGCTCGCGATCGTTATATGCTCGAACGACAGGCCAAGCAGGTTGCCCGGAAAATGCAGGCCCGGCACGCGATTCAAGGTGATGCCGCGCAACACGGCTGCGCGAATGGATTCTTCCCGCGTCATCGCTTTGCAATCGTAAGTGGAACAGTTGTGGTGAACGGTGCCCGATAGATCCACACCGGCCGGCCTTCGGCGCCCCGCGCGACGGCATCCGAGTGCAGTTCGTTCGCTGCAAATTCGAGGCTCACCAGCCAAGCACCGCGCTTTAGCTCCGCTTGCGCCTTGGCCGCGGCACGAGACATGCTCTCCGGACGCTGGAACAGATACACCATATCGTAACCACTCCAATCCGCTTTCCAGATATCGCCCTGCCGCACGCTTGCCCATGGACACCGCAGCGCACACAGGGCGCGCAGTGGCCAACTCCATTCCAAGCCGTGCAAGACCACTTCGGGATACACGCACCTGAGCGCCAGCAATCCATCGCCTAGTCCAGCGCCGGCGTCCAACACTTTCGCACCAGCGGGCAGCGGAACATGCTTCGGCAAATCGCGCAATGCAAGAGACGGTGTCGGAAAGAGCGGCGCATCACGCCACGCATTGAGGGGATAAATCAACAGCACCAGCACGAGTGCGTTGATCCATACCCAGGATGGGACTGCGACGGTATTGATTAGCGCAAATGACAGTGGGAATCCCGCCGCGATCAACACACGGTGCAGCAGATTCGTGCCCACCACGCTCAACAGCACCCCCATGTGGTGGCAATGAGTAAGCCCCACGCAGCCGGAGTGCCGATTGATCGCAGCAACGCGAACCCACCCCATGCGGTGGCCCAGGTCAGCAAGGCCGGCAAGGGCCGGGTGCGAAGAAACATCACGCGCCGGTAAAGCGCTGTTCGAGTTCTTGGTAGCGCGCAAAGTCGACCATCGCCTGCCGGTCGGCGAATCCGATGACGCGATCCTCCGCCCCCGCGAGTGAACCCTTTGCGTGCAAGTGCTGGAGCACGTTTCGCATCGCCAGCATCGCCGCTTGCAAGGCCGCGTTCGCATAGAGGATGCCGCCGTAGCCCATCTTGGCGAGTTCCTCACGCGGCAACATCGGGGTCTTGCCGCCGAAGACGATATTGCAGATATGGCGGCCCGGCACCGCCTTGGGAATCGCGGCCAGTTCCTCGATCGACTGCGGCGCTTCGACGAAGAGCAGATCGGCACCGGCCTCCGCATAGGCGGCCGCGCGGTCCAGTGCGCGATCGAGCCCCTCGATCGCCCGCGCGTCGGTGCGCGCAAGGATGAGGATGTTGCCGCGGCGCGCATCGACGGCCGCCTTGATTTTCTGCACCATTTCGCTTTTCGGCACGATCGATTTCCCATCGAAGTGTCCGCAGCGCTTCGGAAACACCTGATCTTCCAGTTGCAAAGCATTGGCGCCCGCCCGTTCCAGCAGCCGAACGGTTCGATAGAGATTCAGTGCATTGCCAAATCCGGTATCGATGTCGGCAATGATCGGGATGGCGACCGCTTCACGGATTGCGATGACGTGATCGAACAACTCATTGACGGTGGTGAGTCCCAAATCCGGAACGCCCAGATAGGTATTGGCCAAACCCGCACCGGTCACCAGCAGCGCTTCGAATCCCGCCTCCTCGATGATGCGCGCGGCCAATGCGTTCGCCGCACCCGGCATCAGAAGGCCTGCACCTGGAGTGAGTTTTTGCCGCAATTGTTCGTTCAGTGCCTGATCCATCGCTATTCCCTGAGTGGCCTTACAGTCCTCGGATGCCAGACCGGAGTCTATCTTCGAGCGATCGATTCGGTCGTCTGACCGGCCGCGCGGCTGCGGACGGTTGAATCAGGCGCGGTGATCTTGAGTAAGAACCCAGGCAGCCCCGTGCACTCGTTCACGATCGAATGAGGTCCTTACGCCGATCCGCCATCAGCGTCGTAAGTCGACACCGTGTTGGACATTGGCTTGATCTGCTCCCTCAAGCTTGCGAAGGGGCAGGCCGATATCCATCACAAGTATCAAGAAACCCCGCGCATTAGACGCTGCCACAGCAACCTGCAACAGGCGGCATCCGACCAGGGATAAAAAACTCAAGGAGGCACCTCTTCCAATCGATTAGAGGGGTGATCAGTCGCCCTTCCAACCAGCCAGAGGTGAATAGGTACGTATGAATCAAGATCTCAAGCTCTCGTTGCGCCCGCGTGGCGAACCGTCCGGCAACAACGCGAAGAATGACGCCGCGGTGGCCGCTATCCGGCAGAAGTTGGAGCGACTCGTTTCCGCACACGCTTCGGCGGCAGGATGGACCGGCGAAGATGTCGACGATATCGCGCGACGCGGCACCATTCTCTTCTTCAGCGCCCTGTCGAGCGGGCATACCGCGTCCGAGGCGCTTGAGCACGCCGCCGGCAATGCCGAAAGCGAATACGCCATCGAGTTTGTCGAATCGGCTCCGGACCGCGGTGAAGCGATGGAAGAGGCTTACGAGCATCTGCTCGCGCGTCGCGTCGCTTCGATACGACCAATCCCCTGCATCAGCGGGTGCTTGAATCGGCGCGCGTAGCGTTTCGCACGGAGGTTGCGAAAGGTCACTCGGTTGCGCGTGCCTTCGACGTTGGTCGCGCCGCGGCACTCTCGGCGACGGTCTGTTGAGCGGCCGTTTCAACCTGACAACAAGCGTCCCGAACGGGGCGTTTTTGTTTTCCAGCTGGTAGCAGCCGATCGACCGATCGCCGCGGTCCGAATTCACTGTCGGGAGTAAATAGATCTGTCCGGTTTGGTAACAAATAGGTTGTCCGCTTTTTGGTGAATCGGTTCTTCGTGTGCCGCAAGGTCGCGAAGGGCGTAGCCCGCAGCGGCCTTGCAGCACACGCGTGATCTTCGGCCGGCTT
>SHXR01000032.1 GCA_009693235.1 Betaproteobacteria bacterium
GCATGGACTCATGTGTTGAGGTGGTGTCGGGCCGTGGCCGACGTGGTGAAATTGGTAGACACGCCGTCTTGAGGGGGCGGTGGCGAAAGCTGTGCGAGTTCGAGTCTCGCCGTCGGCACCAATGCAAGGTCCAGTTCGTGCTGTCCCATTTGATTCCCGGCACTTCCTTAGTAGGCGAACAGTCGCCGGAAAAACTCCGGCAAGCGGCTGCCTCGCTCAAATAAGCAGATCGCCATGTCGAGCGCCGACCGCGCTATCGTGCGATGAGCTTGGCGCCCGGCGCGGCAAATTCGCTTGGAAACACCACGACCCATTTGCCGTTCTGGACTTGCTTCAGCTTGTAATTGAACTCGCCGAAATTGTTAGGCCCGGTAAAGCTTTGTTTGCCCGCAAACGTATCAACCGGGTTGGCCTTGATCCACTGCGTGAGGACCTTATCATCCAGGCTCCTCGTGGCATTCACGGCCGCCTCCAGGATCTGCCAGCTGGAAATCTGCCCGGATCCCTGCATTTCAAGCAACGTATAGGGCATGCCCGCCTTGGTCGCACGCTCCTGGAAATTTCTCGCGAATTCGGCACCCAAGGGCTTGCTGGTAAAGGGCGGATGGTCTTCGAAAAAGGTGAGCGAGATCGCGTTCGTTGCATCCGGTGAATTGGCGAGTGGCCCGGGCGACGGATACAAATGAAAGTGATTACGCGGCGAATAGTTGAGTTTCTTCAACGCTTCGAGCAAGAGATTGCTCTCGAGCGCGATACCGCCGATGAACAAAAGATCCGGATCGGCATCGCGTACACGTGCTGCGATCGGCCCAAAATCGCGGGCACCGAATTCGTACTCAAGAAATAGCGTCTCCTTGATGCCACGCTTCTTCATGACCTCCCGCGCGCCGGTTCCGACGAAATGCACGGATGGAAACTTGCTCGCAATGATCGCCACCGTCTTTGGCGTCTTACCGGCGGCGGCGAGGCCGTCGAGAACGATATTCGGAACGCCCTCTTCTGGCGTGTAACCAAGCGGTCCCACCGGAATCTGCCGCTCGTATTTCGCCAGCTTCGGAATGCCAAACGACGAATGCAGCAGCAATTTGCCGTAGCGCTCAGCCACCACCATCACCGCAAGAATATTGCCGGTTCCATAGGGCCCCATCAGCAGATCGACTTTGTCCACCGTGATGAGCCGCTCATAGAGCGAACGTGCCAACTCAGGCTTTGATTGGTCGTCCAGCAGGACGAATTCGACCGGCCGGCCCATCAGACCATCACCTTTGTTGAGGCGCTCGACATACATCTCCGAGGCAATTTTGTAGAGCTGCGAAGTCTGGGCGAGCGGGCCGGTCAAGGACAACGTGCCGCCGACTTTGATGGGCGGGCCGGATGTCGCGGCATTCACCGATCCTGACAATGCCAACGCAGCCAAGGTCACCAACATCTGACGCCGGCTATACGGTATGCGTAACCTGGAATTGTTCATGAAATCGTGTCCTTCTCACTATTGATTACGTTGCTCACCTTACCCCATCTGAGGTGCCGACGTATCTGCCCCGGTGGCGTCGTGACTGGAAAGACCAACAGGGAGAATTCGCATGGTTGTCGATCGAGGCCTCCTACCAAACACCGATCTTCACGCCGCCTGTCGCCGCGGGACTTGGCCTGCGATCGACCGCTTCATCGGTCATGCCGATGCGATTACGCCGTGCCCGCATCCATTCGAACAAATGTCCGAAGAGATCGTCACGCGCGCGCACGTAGACTGCACCGCCGTCGCGACCCCGATCCGCAAGTTCAAGCGGATCATTGCGAAGATCGAACAATTGCGGCGGATACGCCTTGCCGAAATGCACCAGTTTCCAATGCAAGGTAGCCACCATCACCATGCGCGCTTCACGCGCGCCCATGCCAAGTTTTCTGGCCGTCGGATAGATCGCGAAATCGAGTTCGGAAAAGGCCGCCTCGCGAATAGCGGCAGCGGTACCGCGTAGCAACGGCAGGAACGATCGTCCCTCGATCAAATGCGTCGGTATTTTCGCGCCCAGCACATCGATAAAGGTCGGCACCATATCGACGGCTTCGACCAGCGCGCCGCAAACTGCGCCACGCTTCGCCTCGGGCGACGGATCGACCACGATCATCGGGACACCTACGCCTTGCTCGTACATGAATTCTTTTTCGCCCTGCCAGTGATCGCCAAGATAATCGCCATGGTCGGCGGTAAAGACGATCATGGTGTCATCCAATCGTCCGGCCTTGGCGAGAAATGCCGTCAAGCGGCCGATGTGATCATCGATCTGCTTCACCAAGCCCATATAGGCGGGCAACACGTTGAGCCGCACTTCATCGTTGGAGAACGACACCGACTCCGGATGCTCCTGGAAGCCGCGAAAGATTGGATTGGCATCGGCCCCGCGTTCTGCGGCAGAACGAATCGGTGCTTGGCAATCCTCGCGACCATACCGGTCGTGATAGGGCGCCGGCGCCATATAGGGCCAGTGCGGTTTGATATACGACAGGTGCAAACACCACGGTTGTTCGCCTTGCTCAGTAATGAAGGCCATCGCCCGATCAGTCGTATAGGCGGTCTCGGAGAATTTTTCCGGCACGCGCGCCGGAAGATGTGCGTTCCGCAGCAGCCAACCACTGGCAATCGCGCCGTTTTCGCCGGCCGCCGCGTTTGCCCATTCATGCCAAGGATTCGTCCCGGTAAATCCATTGGCGCGCAGAAATTCGTTGTAGGCCAGCGTGGGCGAGACGTTGTGATCCGGATGGATGCCATCGTCACGGCCGAATTCTTCGAAGCCACCGGTCGCGATGAACTTGCCCGGACCTTCATTGGGCGACAGACCGAGCCATTCCATGCCCGCAAGGTCCGTCGCGTGATGGGTTTTGCCGACGACCGCAACGCGCAAGCCCGCCGGGCGCAGGTAGTCGCCCAGCGTTCTCTCTCCGACCGGAAGGGGCACGAAATTCCAGGTTGCGCCATGCGACAGCGTATAGCGGCCGGTGTAATACGACATGCGGGACGGTCCACAGACCGGCGCTTGCA
This sequence comes from Betaproteobacteria bacterium, assembly GCA_009693235.1. Lineage (GTDB taxonomy): Bacteria > Pseudomonadota > Gammaproteobacteria > Burkholderiales > SG8-39 > SHXR01. The sequence goes on from SHXR01000032.1 coordinate 3,041, forward strand.
CGTAAGCGCGTGTGAATCGAGTACCGCGTGCCGCGAGCGCATCGATATGCGGTGTCGCTAAGCGCTGGTGTCCATAGCAAGACAGATGGTCGGCGCGCAACTGATCGCACATGATGAAAAGAATATTCCGAACTTTGGCCACAGGATTGTCTCGTTGTGAATGCAATGGCTGGCCCGCATCATGGCGGCCCGGTCGATCATACATCCAGCCCCGCGGCGTAGACTCGGTGCGCAGGCCGCGGCCCGCAACACGCACGAGACCAGCGCATGCAAGCACCCGTTGAAGAGTACCCGTGTTGAGCGTGGGCGGTGGTGGCTGCGGATTGGCCGCGTCGATCTTTCTCAGCAAATTTGGTTAAGGAAACACCGATTAAGCTAGCCCGCGCAATCAGCGTGCCCCAATTTTTCGGGGAGTTACGAGGGGAAATGGAGGGGTTGGGGCCCTTTGTTCAGTTATTCCTTAAGGCCGGCCATGCAGTTCGAGCGAGACCTCTATACTTCCGGAAACCTTACCATGGGAGAAGACCATGAGAATCGACATGCATGCACACTGGCGGCCCGCCGCTCTCATCGACGCGATGCGCAGCCGCACCGAGTTTCCCCGCGTCACGCGAAATGCCCAAGGGATCGAGGTCATCAAGACCCGCAACACCGAAGAGCCGGTCGCGGCGGGCTTCGATGATGTCACCACCCGCCTTGCCGAAATGGACAAGCTTGGCATCACCACTGCCGTGCTATCGATGCTGGGCTCCTTTTCCTGGACCGAGCGACTTCCGGCCGCCGAAGGCCTGCCGCTTCTTCGCCTCTACAATGACAGCGTCTCGGCTATCTGCAAGGAAAACACCGGCCGCTTTGCCGCTTATGCCTGCGTGCCGCAAACCGATGTAGCCATCGCCGCAGCAGAATTCGAGCGAGCCATCCAACTACCGGGAATCATCGGTGTGTTGATGCCGGCCAATGCGTTCGCAACGCGCAAGGCGGCCGATAAAGTGCGCCCGATTCTGGACGTCGCGAATCGCCATCGCGCGGTGGTGTTCGTCCACAACGGACCGCTGCCCGGTGACGCTTGGCCTAAGGTGCCCGCCGACACCGACAACGCACGCCGGCGCAACGGCACGCTCGAGATGCAAGCAAGTCTTTCTTCGGTGATGGTCACGTTGTGCTTGACCGATTACCTCGATCCGTATCCCAACGCGATGATTCACGTGCACAACCTGGGCGGCAACATTCCGTACGAGATCGAGCGGCTTGACCATCGGTCAATCCTTGACACCCCAGATGAGGAATTGCCCTCCAAGCGTTTTGCCCGCTCGAAGGTCATGCTCGATTGCAACTCGTTCGGCGCACGGGCCATCGAGGCCGGTGTGCGTCTCTATGGCGCCGATCGAATCGTGTTCGGGACGGACGGCACCGAGTTCGGTTGCGACTGGACCATCAAGGCGATTGCCGAAGCCAATATCGGCGCTGAAGCACGCGAGAAGATTCTCCATCGTAATGCGGTGACGATGCTGTCGCATCAGGTGCCGCTGGCGAACCGAGAATCCGTCGCCGCATGAACGTGTTGGCGCGCTGGGCGCTCGCGGCGTGCATGGCAGTTTTGCCGGCGCCCGCCGCCGCGCAGGAATTCCCGGTCAAACCGGTGCGACTGGTGGTGCCCGCCCCGCCCGGCGGCCCATTGGATGTAGCAGGTCGCATCCTCGCCCGCGACCTGCAGGATCGATGGGGGCATGCCGTCATTGTCGACAACAAGGCAGGCGCTACGCTCGGTCCGGAGTTTCTGGCGCGCAGTAGCCCGGATGGCTATACGTTGATGCTCATCAGCTCCACGCCGCTCGTCACTTTTCCCCATTTACAAAAGGCGCCGTACGATGTGTTGAAGGCATTCGTCGGTGTGACGCAAACCGTCGCGTTGACCTATGCATTCCTGGTGCATCCGTCCACCGGGATTACGTCGTTGCAGCAACTGATCAGCGAGGCGCGCAAAACGCCCGGACGATTGAATTTCGCAACCGGCGGCGTCGGCGCCGGCCAGCACCTGTATCTCGAGTTGTTCAAACTTGCCGCCGAGGTGGAACTCACCCACGTTCCTTACAAAGGCGCGGGCCCGGCCTTGCAAGGGCTGCTCACTGGCGAAGTGCATGGCACCGTCGATGTGGTAAGTGCGGCGATCCCCACTGTGAAGGCCGGCAAGGCCTACGCGGTGATGGTGACCGGTGCCAAACCCTTGGCGCAGTTGCCCGATGCGGTGCCGTTCGACACGCTCTACCCTGGCGTGGGCATTCCAACCTAGCATGGCATCTTCGCACCCGCCGGCCTGCCGCAAACGCTGCAAGACAAGATCGCCGCCGACCTCCGTCAGACCTTGCAGTCCCCACCGGTGACGGCGCGCTTTCGTGAGCTTGGATTGGAGCCCACCGGTCTGTCGGGTGAGCCGTTTAATGCGCTCGTCAAGAGCGACTATGCGCGCTGGGGTGAGTTGATCCGGAAGAAAAATATCACCGTGCATTGACCGGCCTTAGTCGGCCTTGATGTTCGCACGCTTCGCGATATCACCCCATTTCGCGATCTCTTCGCGCACAAAGGCGGTGAATTCGGCCGGTCCGCGCGGATCGGCAATCGCACCGCGATCGGCAATCCGTGCCTGCATCGCAGGATCGAGCAGAATCTTTCTCACATCAGTGCCGATTTTCTCGACGATGTCTTTCGGCGTTGCCATCGGCACGATGAGACCGCCCCATCCCACGCCCTCAAAGCCGGCAAAACCCGCTTCAGCCACCGTCGGTACCTCTGGGAGTTGCGGCACACGCTGGGCGGTTGTCATCGCGATCGCGCGGATCTTGCCTGCTTTCACATGCGGCAGCGCCGAGGCGAGGCTATCTAACATGAGTGTCACTTGACCACCCAACAAATCGGCCATGCCGGGGCCACTGCCCTTATAGGGGATGCCTTGCAGATTCACGCCGGCACGGAACTTGAAGAGTTCACCCGTCAGATGCTGCGACGTGCCGGTACCAGGGATCGCCCAATTGATCGTGCCGGGCGATTTCTTGGCGCCCTCGACGAGCTCCTTGATCGTCTGATACGGAAAGCTCGGATGCGCCACAAACATCAAGGGCACGGCAAACACGCCGCCCACCATCGCGAAATCCTTTTGCGGATCGTAAGCGAGCTTCGCGTAAATACCCGGATTGATGCCAAGCGTGCCGCTGGTACCCAAGGTGATCGTGTAACCGTCGGGAGACGCATCGCGTCCGGCGAGAAGGCCCGGCACCCCACCACCGCCCGCGCGGTTGTCGACGATCACCGACTGATTCCACACCGCATTCAGTCGCTCGGCCAGCAACCGCGCAACGATGTCGGTAGCCTGTCCGGGCGGGAATGGCACGATCAGGCGCACCGTCTTTGCCGGAAAACTCTGGGCGTATGCAAACGTACCCAAGAGCCCCTGGAAGACAATGAGTAGCCCAATCGCCAGACGGATTAAACCCATTACGCTCTCCCTATCAATCGAATTCCATTGTGCCCGAATTCGACCCTACTCCCTTCTCCGACGCAGGCTCACCCTTCAACCGTCAAACGGGCATAATCAGCAGGCGATTTTCGCATCATTGACAGAGGAGGATTCACCGTGATGGTTCAACAGATAGCACAGGGCCGCCGTTTCAGCCCTACTCAGCTTGTCCTTGGCGCGTTCTTCGCCGCCGGACTCGTCGCGCAGACGCCTGCGATCGCGCAGACCGAGTTGAAGTTTGCCGATGCGCTACCCAAGACGTTCAGCTACTACGACGCGATGTTCGCGTTCAAGAAGGCCGTCGAAGACAAAACGAAGTCCGTCAAGATCAACGTCTTCGGCGAGGGCGTGCTCGGCGACCAGAAAGCACTGATGGAAGGCACCAAGGTGGGCTCGATCGATATCTCGGTGGTCGCCCATCAGGTGAGCCAACAGTTCGTCCCCGAGCACGGCGTATTCGGGCTGCCGTTCGTCTGGTTGAAGGAAGCCGATTTCCGCAAATTTATCGAAGGTCCGATCGCCGCCGAATTGGGCAAGAAGATGGAGGCCCATGGGCTCAAGGTGCTGGTCATTGCCGATGTCAGCCCGGTCGGCGTATTGAACAGCAAACGCGCGGTGCGTACCCCTGACGATATGAAAGGCCTGAAGCTGCGGGTGATGCAAGACCCGATGCAGGTTGACGTCGTGAAGGCAATGGGCGGCATTCCGGTGCCGATGGGAACGACCGAGGTCTACACCGCGATTCAGCAAGGTCAGATCGATGGCAATGCGACTTCCGCGCAGCTCATCTGGGCCCTCAAGAATCATGAAGTCGCGAAACACTATTCCGACACCAAACAAAGCCAGTCGGCGGCCATCGTCATGATGAATCTGCGCAAATGGAACGGCATGACGGCCGAGCAGAAAGCAGCGCTTCAGGAAGGCGGCAAGGCGTTCCTCATGAAGAATCGCGAGTACTACACCTCCAACCCGACGACCAGCACAGGCAACGTGACGGCGATGATGCAAAAGGCGGGCGTAACGATTACCGAGCCTGACATCGAGGCGTTCCGCAAGGCCACTGCGCCGATCATCACCGCGTTCAAACAACGGGTGAAATCGCCGCTGGTGGATCAGGCGCTGAAGGAAGCGGGGCTGTAAGGATCGAAGGGGAGCGGCGGGCCTACACCCCGCTCCCCAGCCCTCTCCCCCAACAACGAACTAAATCGCGTACAGCGCCGTCTCCACGTCCATCGTCGCGATGGTCGCAGGCGTCCAGTCGCGATCGACATGGAACTGCAACAACAGTCCGTCCGGATCGCGGATCGACACGCAGCGTCTGGCGGCGTGACGCACATCGCGCTCGACTTTGATGCCCTTTGCCGGCAGCAAGGCGAGCGATCGTTCCAGATCGGCTTCATCCCACACCTGGAACCCCACATGATGCATGCCCGGCTTCAGGCCAGGCTGCGGGCGGAACAACGCGAAGTCACCATGTCCGGCGGTGCCATTGAGCAGCGCGTAGGGGGAATCCTCCGTGCCGACGATTGGCTTCAGTCCAACCCGGTCGCGATAGAAGCGGAACATGGCCGCGAAGTCCTTGGTGACGATCGCAACGTTGGTGATCTTCTTCGCATGGAAAACCGCTTGGTCAACGACCTTGATCGCCGGATCGATCGGATAGTTACGCTCCTTGGAGGGCACGTTGGTGACACCGGGCACCCATTCAGGTTTCTCTTTGATGATGATGCCATGGCGTACCGTCCACCAGTCCCGCACCACATCAGCGTAGACCTCCACCATATTGCCTTCGGGGTCGTGCAGATACACGGAATGGGCGGCGTCATGATCGGCGGTGAAGCTGTACTGCAGGCCATCGTCGATCGATTGCCGATAACCCCGTACCAGATCGTCCTCGGTCTCGACTTCGAACGCGAGATGCCAGATGTCGGGGGCCTGATTCGGTGCGGCATAGCGGCTGCGCACATCCGTGAGCCCAAGGTCGTGGTAGGTATTGCCGTTGCTCACAAAACTAGCCATGTTGTCGGGTTGCCGGTACACCTCATTGAAGCCGACCACGTCGTTGTAAAACTCGAATGCGCGTTCGTAGTTGCCGACGAACAGATTGGCGTGACCGAGACGGCGCGGCGCGAAATAGGCACGGGATTGGTTCATTGAGGCTCCCAAAGTCGATGCAATCGTTAGGTGGTGATACGATTTCTGGCACTTGCCGGCAGGTTCAGCCGATACCTTACTGCCAAACCGGCGGATTCGTCGAGCACGCATGAAGAAGATTATGACCCACAGACACGCCGAAATTGCCGGCGCCGGATTCGCCGGCCTGGTCGCTGCCATCGCCCTTGCTGATCGCGGCTGGTCGGTGCGCGTGCATGAAAAAGACGCCGTGCTGCGCGCCTTTGGCGCCGGCATTTTCATTTGGGAAAATGGCTTGCGGGTGTTGCAGGCCATCGGCGCGTATGAAGCGGTGATGCAAGCCGCCCATGAGGCGATCATTCATGAAACACGAGAGAACAATCGCATCATTGCCCGGCTCGCGTTCACGCCCGCGTTCGGTTCCCGCATGATCACGATGACGCGCCAGCACTTGTACGATGCCATTCTCGGTCGCGCACGGCAGTGCGGGGTGACCGTCGTGACCGACTCCGCAGCAATCGGCGCCACCGAGGATGGCACGCTGCTCACCGCTGATGGCCGCTCACACCGCGCCGATCTCGTCATTGGGGCCGACGGCGTCAAATCCAAAGTTCGTGATGCGCTTGGCCTCCTGACCAGCCGCAGTCCCTGTGCCGATGGCATCGTGCGCGTGCTCGCACCGCGCTGCAAGGATGAACTGGGCCCGGGCACCTGGGACCACGTGATCGATTTTTGGCGGGCTGATCGCTCGCTTCGTATCCTTTATTGTCCTTGCAATGAGCAGGAGTTGTACCTGGCCATGATGGCGCCGGTCAGCAATCTGGAAGCTTCAGCGATTCCACTGCGGCACGATGTGTGGGTCGCTGCGTTTCCACAACTCGAACCGGTAATTCGCAAGATTGATGCCGGTGGACGGTACGACGCCTATGAAACCACCAACCTCGAACGCTGGTCGGCCGGTCGCGTGGCAATCGTGGGCGACGCCGCGCATGCCATGGTGCCAACCTTGGGTCAGGGTGCTGGGACGGCCATGATGAACGCCCTTTCATTGGCGGTGCATCTCGACGAGGCCCCATCCATCGAGGCAGCGCTCACTGCCTGGGAAGCACGGGAGCGTCCGCTGACCGAACACACGCAACAACGCTCTGATTTCACCGCACGCCAACGCCTGATGGCGACTGGCGAAGGATGGACCGATGAAGCGTTACGCGCGGCCCGGCACATTCCGACCGGCACGACGCAGCCGCGCATCGATTAGTGGGGTGGCGGAGAAAGCGCGCCGCAAGCATCACGTCAATCCCGTCATCTCAGCGAATCCCCTGGATTGCCTTCCGCGGGATGCTGATGCGCGGGTCCGGAAAATCGCAGCAGTGATCGCGATCCGGCAGTTCATCACCGATCTGGCCACATTCCGCCAACCATCGGCGCTAGAAGTGATGCGTTTCGCATCTCGCCCCTTGGTACTGCGGTTGATTAGTATCGCACGCTACGCATCGGTCCCTTGCATTGGCCTGTTGCTCCGATGTTGCCCGGCGCTGTGCGCGCCCCATCACCATCTTTTGAAAGCATGGCCCAATGAAACTGCGCGCCCTTGTTGTAGACGACCACAAGGTCGTGCGCGCCGGCCTATGCCTTCTCCTCAAGGAAATCGGCGACATCGAAATCGTGGGCGAAGCATGCGACGGGAAAGTCGCAGTGCAGCTTGCCAGGCAACTCACGCCTGATGTCATCCTGATGGATGTAAGTCTGCCCGGAATGAACGGTCTGGATGCCACCCGCCGCATTCGGCAGGAAGTGCCTACGGCTACCAGACGCCCCGTTGCATCCACGACCGGTAGACGGCGCACGGCGCTCCGCTGCATCTGCTCGAAGGCATCGAACACCGCATCGGTTTCACGAACCGTACTCGGGTTGGCGGTCATGATGTCGCCCGCGGTGAAGGCCCGATAATCCAATTCAAGAGCCATTACTTCAATCACCAGATCGCGATCGGTGATGATGCCGATCGGCCGGTTTAACGGCGGCTCATCTTCAATGATGATGACCGTGCCGATATGATGGTCGCGCATGAGCTGCGCCACCCTGAGGATCGGTGTCTCCCGCTGTGCCGCCACCACGACCCGGCACGCGATATGACCGACATTGGTTGCCATGCTTTGCTCCGCTTTAGCACATACGCCAACATGCTCCATCGCCTGCGGCGATGGGTTCGGTTGCCATTGCATACGAGTGGCGGTCCCGGCCTTTGATCGAGGTCAAACCCCTAGGTGATTTCCGCGACGGACGGTCGGATGTGATCGAATTGTGGCCATTTCTATCCGGAGCCGATCCCAATGCGTGTGCCACCACCCTCCTTCGGAACACCACGGACCGGTCCGCCGGGCCCATTAAGTGGGGTACGCGTGCTCGATTTGAGCGCCTACATTGCCGGCCCCTACGGCTGCACGCTGCTGGCCGACCAGGGTGCGGAAGTCATCAAAGTCGAACCACCAGGCGGTGACAATCTGCGCAACTACCCATCCAGTCTGTCCAGTGAAAACCGCGCCTTTCTTGGCGTTAATCGGAGCAAAACGGGCATCGTGCTCGACCTGAAACAGCAAAGCGATCTCGCCAAGCTGCTGGGGCTGGTCGCCATGGCAGATGTATTGGTCCACAACTTCCGGCCAAACGTGCCCGCACGTCTTGGTATCGACTATGAGCGCTTGAAGACAGCAAACCCGCGCTTGATTTACTGCGCGGTGACCGGCTACGGCGAAGCGGGCCCGTTGCAAGACAAAGCGGGCTTTGATCAAGTCCTGCAGACCATGACCGGCCCTGCCGCCTTGCAGGGCAAGGCCGATGGCCCACCGGAAATCGTCTATGGATCGGCGGTCGACTATTACGCGGCGGCCCTGATCGCCGCAGGCATTGCCTCGGCGCTGTATGAGCGCGAGCGAAGCGGTGAAGGCCAGTATGTGGGCGTGTCGCTGTTGCGTAGCGTGCTCGCCATGCAGTCGGCAAGGCTGATATGGACGGAGGGCGAACCAAGACAGGTGAGCCGTGACATGCGATCGGGCGGGGTCACCGGCCTTCACCCGACCGCCGATGGCTATCTCTATCTCTCGGCGAACACGGCACACTTCTGGCGGGCGCTCTGTGACAAGATCGGTGCACCCGACCTGGCGATCAACGAACGCTATGATTCGGTGCGCAAACGGGCGCAACATGTCGATGAAATCCTGCCCCGGCTCAGGCAAGCATTGCTCGCCAAGAGTGCACTCGAATGGGGGGCCTGTTTGGCGATGCAGTCCCATGCGCGGCGGCGCGCACCGTGGAGGATATGTTCGATCACCCGCAGGTCGCAGCCGAGGCAATGATCGCAAGCTTCCATCATCCGTCGGTTGGTGAGTATCGCGGCTTCACCGGACCGATCAAATTCAGCCGCACGCCCGGTCCCCGCCCCTTCGCGGCGCCGACGCTCGACCGGCATGGTGATGCATTGCCATTTAAATCCTGACCACCTCGCCCAGTTTGTCGGTTTGACCGGATAATCGGTCCCATTACCTCCCCTTCGCACACCATGTCCAAAGACTTCGAGCAAATGGAATCGAGCAATGATTCCACCAATGCAACGATTCACGCGGTGAGCGATCCGGCGCGGCGCGTGTTCGTGCAAGGTGGCATGGCGGCTTTGGCAACAGGCGTCTTGGCGCCCTGGCTCACCGGGTATGCCACGAGTGCGCAGGCTGCCCAGCCGCTCTTCACATTCAAAAGCATTCCGACTGCGATGACCGATGCGGTCGTGGTGCCCGATGGTTATACCGCCGAGGCGATTGCACCCTGGGGCGAGCCGGTGGGCATCGCCGGCAACATGCCGGCATTCAAAGCCGATGCGAGCAATAACGCTGCTGAGCAAGCCGCGCAAGTCGGCATGCATCATGACGGCATTCACTACTATCCCCTGGATGGCAGCCGGCGCGGACTGCTCGTCTTCAACAACGAATACACCGACGACGGCCTCTTGCATCCGGGCGGTATGGCCAACTGGAGCGCAGAGAAGGTGCGCAAATCACAGGCTGCGCACGGCGTGACGGTGATCGAGATCGAAGCCAGGGATGGACGGTGGCAAATGGTGCAGCCATCCCGCTTCGCGCGGCGTCACACCGCGGCCAGCCCCTTCACGTTGCAAGGCCCCGCGGCCGGACATTCGTTGATGCGCACCGCCGCCGATCCAGCCGGTCGCACCGTGCTTGGCACCTTGAATAACTGCGCGAGCAGCAAGACCCCCTGGGGCACCTATCTCTCCGGCGAAGAAAACTTCATGAACTATTTTGATGGCGGTGACGCCCTCGATCCCCATCAGCGCCGCTGGGGTCTGCGCAAAACCGGGTTCTACCGCTGGCCCCTGCATGATGAACGGTTCAACGCAGTGAAACATCCCAACGAATCCAACCGGTTTGGATGGGTGGTGGAAATCGATCCGATGGACCCGACCGCCACCCCCATCAAACGCACCGCACTGGGGCGCGCCGCGCATGAAGGCGCCTGGGTTGCGGTCACCAAAGACCATCGCGCAGTCGTGTACTCGGGTGAAGACGCGCGCTTCGAATACATCTACAAATTTGTGAGCCGCGACCCGATCGCACCGGGTGGGGCCAAAGCAAATCGCGAACTGCTCGATCGCGGCACTTTGCATGTCGCGCGCTTTGATGAAGATGGCACCGGCCGCTGGCTGCCGATGGTGCATGGTCAAGGACCCCTGACCGCTGCCAACGGTTTCGCCGATCAGGGTGAGATCTTGATCAAGACGCGGCAGGCGAGTGACCTCCTCGGGGCGACCAAGATGGACCGGCCCGAGTGGATTGCGATCCATCCGCAGACCGGCGAAATTTATTGCACGCTGACCCACAACAGCGCGCGCGGCGCGAAGGACATGCCCGCAACCGATGCCGCCAACCCGCGCCAGGACAATGTGATGGGGCACATCATTCGCTGGAAGGAAGCCGCCGACTTCGATGCCCCCACCTTCACCTGGAATCATTTGGTGCTGGCGGGCGATCCGGCCGCCACGCGCGCCGAGGCAAAAGGCAATATCAAAGGCGATATCTTCGCTTGTCCGGATGGCATCGCCTTCGATGCGCGAGGCGTGCTCTGGATCCAAACCGACGTCTCAGCAAGCGCGATGTATAAAGGAAAAATGGAGCGGATCGGCAATAATCAAATGCTCGCCTGCGATCCGCGCACCGGCGAAATCCGCCGCTTCCTCACTGGGCCCACCAACTGCGAGATCACCGGTTTGACCTGGACCCCCGATTATCGGACCATGTTCGTCAATATTCAGCATCCCGGCGAAACACCTAGCGAACGCAGTGATCCGGAACAGCCGGACCGTTATTCGCGCTGGCCAGGCAACACGGCGGGCGCACGGCCCCGTTCGGCAACGGTGGTGATCCGCAAGCGGGACGGCGGCGTGATTGGTATCTAAAGAGGACATGCTATGAATCAAACCTCCACCGCGCCCGCGAAGACGATCCTCGAAACCGCCCCGCTTGGGTTTCAATGGCCCTGCATCGATCCGTTTCTGTTCTGTGTGCATCATGTCGATACCTATCCGGCCGGCAACGAAGCGATGGGGCCCGCGACCTCGCTGGCTGGCCGCAACATGGGCCAAGACTTCGAAGGCAAAGATGGCTGGCGCATGTATCACGGCCAGACGGTGCCAGGCTTTCCACAGCATCCGCATCGCGGCTTTGAGACGGTCACCATCGTGAAGAGCGGCTTGATCGATCATTCTGATTCGCTTGGTGCGGCCGCGCGCTTTGGGTCGGGCGATGTGCAATGGCTCACCGCAGGCGGTGGCATCGTGCATGCAGAGATGTTTCCGCTCCTCGATCGCGCGGGCCCCAATACCACGGAGCTGTTTCAGATTTGGCTTAATCTGCCCGCGAAAGACAAGATGGTGCCGCCCCACTTTACGATGCTCTGGGATCGCAGTATTCCGCGCGTTACCCAACTTGACGATGCCGGACTCACCACCACCATCACCGTCATTGCCGGCACGCTGGGTGGCAAACGCGCGCCCTCACCGCCACCGCATTCATGGGCCAGCCGCGCCGATACCGATGTGGCGATCTGGTGCATTGCCATGCCGGCCGGTGCGAAATGGACATTACCCGCGGCATCAGGCGCAGAAACCGTTCGTGCGCTCCACTTCTATGGCGGGAAGACAATCGCGATTAACCATCACCAACAAGATGCGCATGCCTGTATGCTGGTGCGTAGCGATCATGCGATTGAAATGCAAGCAGGCACGGAACCCTGCGAACTACTCCTCCTGCAGGCGCGCCCCATCGCCGAACCCGTGGCGCAGCATGGCCCCTTTGTGATGAACGATCGCGCCGGCATCGAAACGGCCTTTCAAGACTATCGAAGCACGCAGTTCGGCGGCTGGCCGTGGGACCGCGATGACCCCGTCCACCAACGTGATGACGGGCGCTTCGCACGACATGCCGACGGACGGATCGAGCACATTAAGGATTGATTTTAGCCGCGGCAACCCCATATGTCAGTGCCGGCTCGGTGGGGACGATCGCGGTTTTCATCCCATCGGCATTGCGTTTATCAACACTGTGATGCCGCTGCGCATTCCCTACCACCCGTCGAATCGGGCGTTAAGGATCGCTTGAAACGGGCGAAATGATTCGAATAATCAATTCCCTGCGGTAATTCTTGTCACAATTTGGTATCGTCATTGATGGTCGCTGACCAACTCATTCGTATGACCCCTAACTGGAACCCTTAATGATTCTTTCCGGATATTTCGACTTGCAGTGGTGGGCTTACATCGTGATCGCATTGGGCCTCACCCATGTGACCATCGCATCGGTAACGATTTACCTGCATCGACACCAAGCTCATCACGCACTCGACATCCATCCCATCGCAAGCCACTTCTTCCGCTTCTGGCTCTGGTTGACGACCGGCATGCTCACGAAAGAATGGGTCGCCATTCATCGTAAGCACCATGCCCGCTGCGAAACCCCAGAAGACCCGCATAGCCCGCAAGCGCACGGCATCAACAAGGTATTGTGGGGCGGCGTGTTCCTCTATGTGCGCGAATCGCACAATGCCGAGACCATGGTTCGCTTTGGTCGCGGTACACCCGATGACTGGTTGGAACGCACTTTCTACAGCCGCTACCCGTTACATGGGATCGGCCTTATGGCATTGATCGATATTCTGGCGTTCGGCCTGATTCCCGGCGCACTGATTTTCGGCGTGCAGATGGCCTGGATTCCATTCTGGGCCGCGGGTGTCATCAATGGCGCCGGCCACTACTGGGGCTATCGCAACTTCCCGGTCGATGATGCGAGCACCAATTTGAGCCCAGTGGGCATCCTGATCGGCGGCGAAGAACTGCACAACAATCACCACGCATTTCCAACCTCGGCGAAATTTTCGACTGCGCCGCATGAATTCGATATCGGCTGGGGCTACATCCGCATCCTCGAAACGTTCGGCCTCGTCCGCATCCTCAGAACGGCGCCGATGCCTGCATTTCAGCCGCAAAAAACCGAATGTGACGCCGACACCGTGCGCGCGATTCTCACCCATCGCTACTACGTGCTCGCGCAGTACACGCGCTCGCTCGAACGCGCCTGCCGGGAGGCCATTGCCGATCTGAAACCAACGAACGCAACCGCGGCCGAAGGCGATAAAGGGCGTAATCACCTTCGCTCACTCGTTCGATGGCTGCAACTGCATTCATGGGAAGGCAAGGGCCGCGGCCCAATCGTGCTGGACGGCCAAGGCAGCGAGCGACTGCAATTCATCTACACCATGCGCCAAGAACTCTCCGAGCTGTGGAGCAAATCGACGGCCTCGATCGAAAGCCTGGTGGAACATCTCAGGGATTGGCGCAAGCGCGCTGAATCGAGCGGCATCGCCGAGCTGCGCGACTTTTCCCGGCGGCTACCTCAGCTGGTATGAAGGGGCCGGAAGAAGATCCGGACCTTATCGCGCGGCGCACGCTAGCCCACTACGACGGCCGGGCTAAAGAATTCTGGCAGGGCACGCAGGACCACGACGTCAGCCAGAATATCGATGCCCTCCTGTCGCATATCGAGGGCCAAGCGCCGTTTTCCATCCTCGATTTTGGCTGCGGGCCGGGGCGCGACCTCGCAACCTTCACTGCCCTGGGCCATGTCGCGATCGGCCTGGATGGTGCCTCACGCTTCGTTGCGATGGCGCGCGCACATAGCGGCTGCGAAGTCTGGGAACAGCAATTTCAGCGGCTTTCGCTACCGGATGCCCGCTTCGATGGCGTCTTCGCCAACGCCACGCTGTTTCATGTGCCGACCAGCGTGCTGCCGAAGGTGCTCGCGGCGCTACGCGATACGCTCAAGCCGCGCGGCGTGCTGTTCTGTTCGAACCCGCGCGGTCGCAATGAAGAAGGCTGGAATGGTGAGCGATACGGGGCCTATCACGACCTCGAATCCTGGCGCCTTTTGGTGGCGAGTGCAGGACTCATTGAACTCACCCACTATTATCGACCGCCGGGCTTACCGCGCGCGGAGCAGCCCTGGCTCGCTACGGTTTGGCGTAAGCCATAGCGTGTAGTCATTGCATAGCGACTAGCGATTTCCGCCGCCATCACCACCGTCTCCGCCACCACCCCCGCCTTCGCCGCCGGTACTACCGCCGCCGACGTTGCCACCACCCGCACCACCGCCTCCCCCACCACCGCCTCCCCCACCACCGCCTCCCCCACCACCGCCGCGACCGCCAGACGACCGGCGCCCGCGATTGCGAAAGCCGCCACGACCGCCACGACCGCCACCGCCGCCGCCGCCATTCCCGCCGCCGCCATTCCCGCCGCCGGCATTGCCACCGGCCGCGACATTGCCGTTGCTGCCGGCCACCAAGTTTCCGCCGCCGTCGCCACCACCACTACGCCCGACACCGCGCCCGCCGCGACCGGCATTCCGCCCGGCACCGGGTGGCCGCTTGCGCTGCGATCCATCGCCCCCACCAGAGCGTTGTGGGCCCTCCCCGGCGGGGGGGCGTTGCCGCGGTGGCGCCATGTGCCGGTAGCTTGAACCGCCACCTGGCATGCCGCCTACCCGCGCCAGTTCCTGCTCAATTGCTTCGATGCCGGCCTGATTGCTGACCGTAGGACCGGCCTCCCGCTGCACGGTACGTTCCTGTTCCAGCAGTTCCTGCAATTTGCCGAGCGCGAACGTGCAAGCTGCCGATAAATTGTGCGGCTTCGCCATGTCCTGGCGCTGCATTTCAATATAAGCGATGGCGTCGATAATCTCGTCGGCCACCGTCGATGGGTACATATTCATGCCACTCCCAAAGTCCATCGGAAAAACCCGCGTGCAAGGAGCGCATGATTGCGGCCTTCCACTTGCAACGCCAAGTCTAGGGCTCGCACTGTAGCAGGGATGGTCGAATTCGTTCTAGTCCGGCGCACCATTTCCCAGAGGGCGTATAGTGCGGGTAGCCGAGTTCCCCTTCGCCTCGATGTAATCCGCTCGCCGCGTACGCGCACGAACGACCACCCGACCGCTTAGAGTTGCCTGGTGACGCCCGACCGGGCGTCCTCACCCAGCGGCTATCATCACCGCTACCGATCGATTCGCACCGGACGCCCTCGCACTGAATAAGCAGTGTGCCTGGCCACCGGCCCCCCCATCTACTCCGAGGTATTTCTTATGTTGAAGTTGCGTCCCCTGCACGACCGCGTCGTCGTCAAACGGCTTGATGAAGAACGCAAGTCCGCCGGTGGCATTCTCATTCCTGAAAATGCGGCGGAAAAACCTGATCAGGGCGAAGTCATTGCGATCGGCAATGGCCGTGTCATGGAAGACGGCAAACTGCGCCCGCTCGACGTGAAAGTCGGTGATCGCATTCTGTTTGGCAAGTACTCCGGTTCGACGGTAAAAATCGAAGGCACGGAATATCTCGTCATGAAAGAAGATGACATCATGGGCGTCATCGCTTAATCGGCGCTTCCCTAGCTATTAGCCAACAAATCATTCCAGGAGTACTGCAACGTGGCATCAAAAGACGTAAGGTTTAACGACAACGCCCGCCAAGGCATGCTAAATGGCGTCAACATCCTCGCCAACGCAGTCAAGGCGACCCTCGGCCCTAAGGGCCGCAATGTCATGATTGAGCGCTCCTTCGGCGCCCCGACCGTCACCAAGGACGGTGTATCGGTCGCCAAGGAAATCGAACTGAAGGATCGCTTCGAGAACATCGGCGCGCAGATGGTGAAAGAAGTCGCCTCCAAGACTTCTGATGTCGCAGGCGATGGCACCACCACCGCGACGGTGCTGGCGCAAGCCATCGTGCGCGAAGGCATGAAGTATGTCGCCGCCGGCATGGCACCAATGGATCTCAAGCGCGGCATCGACAAAGCGGTCGCCTGCCTCGTTGAAGAGCTGAAGAAAATCTCCAAGCCCTGCACGACCAGCAAGGAAATCGCGCAAGTCGGTTCGATCTCCGCCAATTCCGATATGGTGATCGGCAAGATCATTTCCGATGCGATGGACAAGGTCGGCAAAGAAGGCGTCATCACGGTGGAAGACGGCAAGAGCTTGGCCGATGAGTTGGAAGTAGTCGAAGGCATGCAGTTCGATCGCGGCTATCTGTCGCCCTACTTCATCAACAATCCGGACAAGCAGTCCACCATTCTCGACAACCCGTACGTACTTCTCTCGGACAAGAAGATCGCCAATATTCGCGACATGCTGCCACTCCTTGAGCAGGTCGCCAAAGCCGGCCGTCCGCTCCTCTTGATCGCCGAAGATGTCGAAGGCGAAGCTCTGGCAACGTTGGTCGTCAACAACCTGCGTGGCATTCTCAAAACCTGCGCCGTCAAAGCGCCTGGTTTTGGTGATCGCCGCAAAGCGATGCTCGAGGACCTCGCGATCGTCACCGGCGGTACGGTGATCGCCGAGGAACTTGGCCTTACGCTGGAGAAGTCCACCCTGAAGGATCTGGGGCAAGCCAAGCGCATCGAGATCGGCAAGGAAAACACCATCATCATCGATGGTGCGGGCGATGCCAAAGCGATCGAGTCACGGGTCAAGAATATCCGCTTGCAGATGGAAGAAACCACGTCTGACTACGACAAAGAAAAACTTCAGGAACGCATGGCGAAGCTCGCCGGTGGCGTAGCCCTGATCAAAGTCGGCGCTGCCACTGAAATCGAAATGAAGGAAAAGAAAGCGCGCGTTGAAGATGCACTTCATGCGACCCGCGCCGCAGTAGAAGAAGGCATCGTCGCAGGCGGCGGTGTGGCCCTACTCCGTGCGCGCACCGCAATGACCAAACTGAAAGGCGACAACGCCGATCAGGATGCCGGTATCAAAATCGTGCATCGCGCTATCGAGGAACCGCTCCGGGTCATCGTCTCGAATGCCGGTGGCGAACCGTCCGTGGTGCTCAACAAGATCGTCGAAGGCAAGGGTAACTACGGTTTCAATGCTCAGACCGAAGAGTACGGCGACATGATCGAAATGGGCGTGGTCGATCCGACCAAGGTCGTGCGCTTTGCGATCCTGAATGCGGCTTCAGTGGCCGGCCTGTTGCTGACGACCGAAGTGGCCGTTGCCGAGATGGTCGATAACAAGGCCGACGCCGGTGGTGGTGGTGGCGGTATGGGTGGCATGGGCGGGATGGGTGGCATGGGCGGGATGGGAATGTAATTCCCTAGGTGGGCGCCTGGCGCCCACCCGCGTTCCGACTCTGACCAAGTAGTGCCGCGAACGCGGCGCTACAAACAAAAAAGCGACGGCCTAAACCGTCGCTTTTTTTCAGCCCGCCCTATTTCGCGGGGGCAGGAATGAGACTCTTCACTGGCGCAACCGGTTTCGGCGGTTGCTTGGGTTTCTTCTTTTCCTTGTTGCTCTTCTGGCTCTTGCCCATCGCAGTGCTCCTCAAGAAATGTCGTCAATGCCCGACGATTGCAGCGCCGCCCGTCCGTCAAACGGCGCGGGCGATAGTATGCACCGTCTAAAAAGTGAATTGAAGTAGCAAGAATCCCACCTGCGGGGGCCGCCGGCTTGAACTGATCCCCCTTGGAATCAACGACGACAGACAGTAGAAACAACAGGCAATGCCAGATCCTTTGTGCCGGTCCCTGCGCTGGTTGCCGCGCGCGCCGGCGAAATTGAGCCACGAATGACGACTCAATGCTACGTACTGGCGATAGATATTCATGTTGCTTAGACGTTTGCCTTAGCCAGCGCGAAACCAGCAAGCGAAGCGCCTCCGGTGCACGGCGTGGTTCGGCGCCGTTCCCCTAAACAACGGGGCCGCTGCCACGACTTGAATGCCGCACCGACAAGACTTCGAGGCGATTTCGTCGGACACGGTAGTAAGACCCAATACCGGATGCGATCAAGGTGGAAACGCCGCACCTCAGCCGAACTTGCTTGGTTGACGCGAACCCCGATGTCGGGCTGAACAAGCAAAAGCGTCAGCGCGGCCTGCAGGTCTTGGCGTACAGCACCCGGCGCTGCAGGCCTGTTGACCGCCCGCCACTGGACAATCCTTTCGACCTCGCGAGCGGCGCGTCGCGAGATGAAAAGCTCAAGCGGCATCCCTACCCGTAGCGACGCAAACGGGCAAAGAATTCGTCGCCCGGAATCACGTCGCCCCGATCGGCTTCAGCAATACCAGCTTCGAGCTCGGCCAGCTCCTCGGCAGACAGGTGAACCTCGTCTTCACGCTCGCGCGTGAGAATGAAGACATCGGTCCCGTCCTTGAAGTCAGGATCGTCCACGATGATCGTGCCCTTCACTACAGTGCCGGTGGCAACTTTCATAACCAAATGGTATTCCCGACCTACCCCGAACACACATGCAGCCTCCACGGCACCTGCCCCGAAAATCCGATCGCCTGCTCAATTCACCCGCTTAACCCACACCGCCGTATCGTGAAACGCCGCCCCGCCGCGCGGCCAGCCAGGCGCGGCGCTGGTCAAAGCGTTGATGCCGATGCCATTCTCAAACGCATGGTTGGGCCAGATGCCCTCGACGACCACTACACCTAGCTGCTGACCCGCCGCAATTTTCACATGCACGGTGACCTCGCCCTGGGCATTGCCGAGCCGGACTCGGTCGCCCCCCGCCACGCCAAGCGACGCACAATCCTCGGCATGCAGCAACGCGGTCGGACGATGCTCCCGTTTACGTGAGCTGGGTGTCTCGGTGAAGGTGGAGTTGAGAAACGTGCGCGCAGGTGCTGCGACGAGTCGAAACGGTCGATCCGGGGTGGCGGCATCGATCACTTCGAAGTGATCGGGCAGCACCGGCATTTGCTGCCAGCGTCCGCCGTAGTTCTTCCAGTCAGCACGGAAATGAAATTTGCGGTCGGGAGTGTCAAACCCATCGAGAAAATGCATTTTCTCGAAGCTGTAGGCGAAGTCTTGGCCGCCACGCTCATAGTTCGTCTGCGCGTCCCACATGCCGGACTTACGCAAGGTGTGGTCAATGACTTCCCATGCGCTCATCTCGAACCCGGGATGTTTCGCGCCCAGCCGCTTGGCCAACTCACAGATCACGAAATGATTTTCCCGCGCCTCACCGGGCGGCTCGATCACTTTGCGTGCGACTTGAAATACCGTGTGACCGCTTGCGGTGTAGCAATCGTCATGCTCCAGAAACATGGTCGCGGGCAGCACGATGTCCGCAAAGGAAGCGGTCTCGGTCATGAACTGCTCATGCACGCAGGTGAAGAGATTTTCGCGCGCAAGCCCTGCATGCACCTTATGCAGATCCGGGCACACCATCGCCGGGTTGGTGTTTTGCACGATTAGCGCTGTGACGGGCGGACCGCCGTTCAGCGCATCGGCCTCACCCATGAGAATCGGGCCAAAGCGGGATTGATCGAGATCACGGACCGTGGGGTCCATCACGTCAAGACCATCTAACAATGAGCGATTCACCGGATAGATGCCGGTATGCCCATAAAGCGCACCCCCGCCCTTCACTTGCCACGCACCGGTGACCGCGGGCAGGCAGGTGACGGCATGCATATTGACCGCGCCGTTACGTGAGCGCGAGAAGCCGTGGTGCGCACGAATGAAACTTGCCCTGCTGCGACCATAGAGCCGCGCAAAATGGACGATCGTTTGCGCAGAAAGGCCAGTAATCGCTGCGGCCCACTCAGGCGTTCGTGTGCGCACATGCGCTGCGAGCTCATCGGGACAATCGGTGTAACGACGCAGATAGTCCCAATCGGCCATGCCCTCGGCAAACAGCACGTTCATCATCGCGCAGGCAAGTGCGCCATCGGTTCCGGGTCGTACCGGCAGATGCAGGTCCGCCTTCTCAGCGGTGCCGGTGCGATACGGGTCGATGACAACCAGCTTGGCGCCTCGCTTCTTCGCGGCCATCGCATGCTGCATGACGTTGACCTGTGTGTTGACCGGATTGCCGCCCCAGATGACGATGAGATCCGCGTGATCGGCCGCTTCGCGCAGGTCGACGCCGCGTTTGCTGCCGACGCCTGCCGCCCAACCCGCATCGGAAAGCGCCACACAGATGGTCGAGAACCAGCGCGAATATTTCATGACGTGACGCAAGCGATTGATGCCATCGCGCTGGATAAGACCCATGGTGCCGGCGTAGTAATACGGCCAGACCGTCTCGGCACCGTGGCGTGCCGTGGCCTTGATAAACGCCTCGGCAACGCGATCGAGCGCTTCGGCCCAGCCGATCGGCTTCCAGTTCTTGCTGCCCTTCGGCCCGTTCCGGAGCAGCGGCTGCGTCAGGCGATCGGGATGATGAACACGCTCGGCATAGCGCGCCACTTTTTCGCAGATGACCCCTGCGGTATAGGCATTGCGATGCGATCCGCGCACCCGGCCAATGGTGTGCGAATCGACGACTTCCACATCGAGCGCGCAGGTGCTGGTGCAATCGTGGGGGCAGACGGACGGAAGAATTCGCAGTGGGGCGTTCATGGGCCGATTGTAGCAACGGGGCGACGATTGAGCAGCGGCAATTCGGCCGATCATGCACGGATCCACGCGCAAACCACTATGCTTGGCGGTTCCGGATATCCCACCCGCCCGCCAAGGAGGCTTTTCGATGCGCACCCCCCGTTTGCAACGCGACCGCCAGCAATGGATCTACGACTATGTCGTCAAAGAAACCGGCCGCGTCTTCCACTGGGACGAACAAGGCCGCGAACTCCCGGCCAGCGTCAAGAGCCATGCGCAGATTTCCAAACACCTTGGGCGGATTGGCCAGCGCATGGAACGCGTTGCCGCCGAAGAGGAAGCGGCGGGCCATCTAGCCACCGCGTTCGAGTTGTACTTTCGCGCCTCCGCAACCTTCGCGGCGGCACAGCATCCGGTGCTCGAGACCAACGACGAGAAAAAATATTTGCACGGCCGCTGCATCGCCAATTACGAGAAGGTGATTCAACACGCACCCTATCCACTTGAGCGGGTGGAAGTCCCGTTCGAAGGGGTCGAACTGCAATGCAATCTGCATCTTTTGCCCGGCAAGCCGAAGGCGCCGGTTGTCATCTTCATCCCCGGTTGCGACATGACCAAAGAGATGTACCCCGATCCACGGGTCGTTCATGCGCATCATCGCGGCATGCATCTGCTGGTCATGGACGGTCCCGGCCAAGGCATGGGTAATCTGCGTGGCATCAAGCTCACCGCCGAAAACTACGAGCGCGCGATTTTCGCCGTGGTGAGCTACCTGCAAACCCGAAAGGAAATTGAAGCAGAGGCCATCACCATCTACTCCCTTAGCATGGGCTCGTTCTGGGGATTGCAGGCGGCTGCGTCCGGTGATCCACGCATCAAGGCGGTGGCCGGTCCATGGGCCTCCTATCTCGACAAGTACTACATCCTCGACACCTTCTCACCCCGCTACAAACAGCTCTTTGGTTACCTCACCGGCGCCACATCGGAAAAGGAATTGGATGCCATCGTCGACAAGATGACCGTCGCCGGCCGTGAAGGCAACATCAAATGCCCGGTGCTCCTCACCGTCGGTGAATACGATGCGCGCAGCCCCACCGAATTGATCTACGACTTCTACGACAAGATCAAGGCGCCCAAAGAAATATGGGTCTATGAAGATGCGTATCACCAGACGCGCATGTTTGACGGCGATGCCACCCGGAGCGACATTCATATGATGGGCATGGACTGGTTGCGCGATGCGCTCGCCGGAAAATTCAAAGCCGGCTACTCGCGCAAGATGTACGTGCGCACCGGCGGCGGCGGTCCGAACGGCAAGCAAGGTGAAAATCAGGATTCGCGGGCCTGGTGGAAGAGCTGACCGTCCACGGCGCACCGCTAACTCGATTGGATTGACGCGTGACCCGCGGCTTCAAACGGCTGCTCCTCTTGGTGGTGATCCCGTTGATCGCCGCGATGGGCGTGGGCGTTGCCTATCTGAAGGGAGGACGCTTTGTCCAAACCGACAACGCCTATGTGAAGGCTGAGAAGGTCGCGATCAGCGCCGAGGTCGCCGGACGCGTCCATGAAGTGCTGGTGCAGGAAAATAAAACGGTGAAGGCGGGGCAAGCACTCTTCCGACTCGATCCGGAACCGTTTCATGTTGCCATCGCCAGGGCCGAAGCACGACTGGCCCAGGTGCGGACCGATTTTGCCGCGCTCAAAGCAAGTTATCGGGCCAAGCAAGCGGAGATCACGCTGGCGACCACCCGGCATACCTTCGCGAAGCGCGACCAACAACGCCAGGCCGATCTGGTAGCAAAGAATTTCATTTCGGCGGCGCGCTTCGAAGAATCCCAACAGACTGCCGATCTGGCCGTGCAGCAGATCACTGCACTCGAGCAGGACTTGCACCGCATTGCCGAAACCCTGGGCGGCAGCGTCGATACGCCGGTGGAGAGTCATCCCACTTATCGGACGGCAGTCGCGGAATTGAACAAGGTGAAGCTCGATCTCGCGCATACCGAAGTGCGGGCTTCGCTCGCCGGCAACGTGAATAAGCCGCCGCGACTCGGGCAATTTATCACCGCAGGCAGCGTGGCGATGGCGCTGGTGGTGAGCGGGGATCTGTGGATCGAAGCGAACTACACCGAGACCGATCTCACCTATGTGCAACCGGGACAACCCGCGGTGGTTCGCATCGATACCTATCCTGGCGTGACATGGCATGGCACGGTCGATAGCCTGAGCCCCGCCACCAGCGCCGAGTTCGCCGTCATCCCGGCGCAAAATGCGACCGGTAACTGGGTCAAGATCACCCAGCGCGTGCCGGTGCGGATCCGGCTCGACGCCGAACCCAACACGCCGCCACTTCGCGCGGGGCTGAGCGCCGTGGTGGAAATCGATACCGGTCATCGCCGGCGCCTGTTCGGTTTCGCACTCTGAAGGCGTGACGACGCTCATCACTCCGGTGAGTCCGGAACCCGTTATTCGTCGCGGCTGGATCACGTTGTCGGTGATGCTCCCCACGATCATGCAGGCGTTGGACACCACCATCGCCAACGTCGCGCTACCGCATATGCAAGGCACGATGAGCGCGACCCTCGAGCAGATTTCCTGGGTACTCACCTCCTATATCGTGGCGGCGGCAATCTTCATGCCACTCACCGGATTCCTCAGTGCACGCCTCGGCCGCAAACGCGTGTTCATGTGGTCGGTGGTGGCCTTTACCATCGTGTCGATGCTGTGCGGCGCGGCCCAAAGCCTCGAACAGATCGTGGTGTTCCGCATTTTGCAAGGTGTGTTCAGCGCGGCGCTGGTGCCACTCTCGCAAGCGGTGCTGCTCGATACCTATCCGCGCGAACGCCACAGCTCGGCCATGGCGATGTGGGGCGTTGGCGTCATGATCGGCCCCATCATCGGACCGTCACTGGGCGGCTGGCTGACCGAGTATTACAGCTGGCGTTGGGTGTTCTACATCAACCTACCCTTCGGCATCCTGGCATGGTTCGGCCTGGCCGCCTTCGTGCATGAGACCCCCACCGATCGCACCCGCAGCTTCGATGGTCTTGGCTTCTCGTTTCTCGCCCTTGGCATTGGCGCGCTGCAGATGATGCTCGATCGCGGCACATCGCTCGACTGGTTTGCCAGTCAGGAAATCGTGATCGAAGCGATGGTCGCAGGACTTTGTTTCTACCTTTTCCTCGCCCACATCTTCACGCATGAACGTCCGTTTATCGATCCGGTCATGTTCAAGGATCGCAACTTCAGCGTCGGCATGATCATTTTTTTCGCCGTCGGCCTCATTCTGCTCGCCACGATGGCGCTGATGCCGCCTTTCATGCAAAGCCTGATGGGCTATCCGGTCGTCGATGTCGGCGTTCTCCTGGTGCCCCGCGGCATCGGGACGATGTTCGCGATGTTTATCGTCGGCAAGCTGGCCACCAAGATCGATCTGCGTTACTCGATCTTGGTCGGGCTATCGCTCACCAGCTTTTCTTTATGGGAAATGACCCACTTCACGCCCGACATTGCAAGCTTCGACATCATCCGGACCGGGCTCATGCAAGGGATGGGCCTCGGATGCACCTTCGTCCCGCTCACCACGATCACGTTCTCGACCCTGGCGCCACACTATCGCAATGAAGGCACCTCGCTCTTCAGTCTGTCGCGCAGCCTTGGCAACAGCATCGGCGTGTCCATCGTGATTGCGAATCTCTCGCAACGCACGCAGATCAACCACGCGGCCTTCGCCGATTATATCAACCCATTCAATATGCCGTTGCAAGAAGGCATTGCCGCCGGCCTCTACGATCTCGCCACGCCAGAAGGCCTCGCCGCGATCGACCAACTCGTCAATCGCCAGGCGATCACGCTCGCGTTCCTGCAGGACTTTCAACTGATGATGTGGATTACGCTCGCGGCGTTGCCGTTGATCCTGTTGTTCCGGCGGCCTGAGAAGAAGCGTGGCGCCGCTTAGTGGTCGGACCTACTTTCGGAATGGATTTGCCAGGTAATCCAGCTGCCTGGCAATGTAGTGCTTGATCACTGGCAGTGCGCGAAACATTGCCTCGCTCTCCGGGACCAAGCCGCGATTGATGAAGATGTGCGGCGCCTCGGGAAACATGGCGACTTCGATATTGCCCTTGCGCCGCTCCAGATACGTGCGCGCGAAATGGAGCACCTTATCAGTGGTGAAGCCCACCAATTTCTCCGCCCCGGCCTGCACGATCAGCATCGGTGGCGTATCGATGACCTCATCGCTTTCGATCACATGCTGTGGGCTGTGCGCTTTTACACCGGCTTCCCCGCCCATGTATTGATCGAGTTTGAACTGATCGCCCGCGTTCAACGACTCGATAAGATCCACCCCCGCACCGCTCGCGATCACATACCGCACGCTGGCATCGACCGTCGGCGCTTCGCGCAGCGGTACCGCGGTGTAATCCGAATGTCTGGGTCTAAGCGCCGCCATGATCACCTGATGCCCGCCGCTTGACACACCGAAGATGCCGAAATGTTCCGCGCTGCCCTTGAAGTCACGGGCATGCGCCTTGAACCACCTGACCGCATAGTTGATGTCTTGAGCGGCCGCCGGATACGGCGCCCGGCCATTGAGACGCATATCGATCGACGCCCAGACGATGCCATGGCCCGCCATATCTTCGGCGATCGCCGCCTGCCGCAGCCGGTCATAGAGCTTCCAGCCGCCGCCGTGAATATCAATGATCATCGGAAAGGGCCCGGCGCCCTTCGGTTGATAGACGCGGGCGAGCAGGCTGATATCGCCGTGGCGCACATATTCAACATCCTTCGTGGTCACATCGAAGTGCGCCGTCGGATCGTAACGAACGGGGGTCATTGGAGGTCTCCTTGGTGCCAGATTTTGTGTAGGGCGGAATAGCGTAGCGCATTCCGCCACTCCGGGCCACGATCGGCTGCGCAACGACTATCCTCCATCGTGATCGTGTATGACGGAATGCGCTACGCTGTGTCTACGGTCCGCCTACCAAGCCATATTTCGGAGATCGCTATGCATTATTCGTTGCCGCTCATTGCCCTGCTTGCGCTGATCGTCTCGCCCGCGCAGGCCCAGGATTACCCTGCCAAACCGGTTCGCATCATCGCGACCTTCGCGCAGGGCGGCGGTGCCGATCTCACTGCGCGCATCCTGGCGGATCGACTCACCGATGCGTGGAAGCAGCAGGTGATCGTGGAGAATCGATTAGGCGGCGGTGGCACGATCGGCGCCGAAGTGGTCTTGCGGGCACCGGCTGATGGGTACACGCTGCTGCTCGCGACCAATACGCACATCATCAGCCACGTCGTCTATCCGAAAGTCTCGTACGACTTCATGAAAGACTTCGCACCGATCGGGCTGGTCGCCTCCAGTCCGATTCTGCTGGCCGTGCACCCCGGTTTCAAGGCCAACAACCTGCACGAGCTCACCGACCTCTTGCGCGCCTCACCCGGCAAATATTCGTACGCAAGCTGCAACGTAGCGAGCCCGCAGCATTTCGCGATGGAAACCTACAAGCACCTGCTGCAACTCGTCGCCGTCCACATTCCGCATCGGGGCTGTACGCCCGCTGCGATCGATGCCGTGGCCGGACATCTCGAGATCGTCGCAACCTCGATTCCTTCGGGATTGCCGTTTGTGCGCCAGGGCAAGCTGAGACCGATTGCGGTGATGTCACCCAAGCGCTCGCCCTCGGCACCGGACATTCCGACCGCACGGGAATCGGGCATCAAGGAACTCGCCGATTTCGAGCTGGAGGTGTACTACGGCTTCATGGCGCCCCCCGGCACGCCGCAGGCCATCCTCACGAAGATCGAGCGGGATGCGCATGCCGTTCTCAAGAGCGATGACGTCGCTAAGAAATTCGCCGCGGCCGGGCTCGATGTGATGCAGGCAGGACCGGTCGAGATGATGAGAAAGATCAACGCCGATCATCAGAAGTATGCGATCGCCGCCAGGGCGGCGAATATCAAACCGGAGTGAAGCAAAGCGATCGATTGCTCAATGATTAACGAGAACTCGGTCGTCGCGCCCCCAACACCACCACCGCCCCGATCACCGCCAGCGAACCAAACAACGCGAGGGACCAGGTGTAATCGCCATGCGCATCGCGCAAGGCACCGGCAACGATGGGCCCGCAGGCTTGCGCAATGACTTGCATCGTGAGCGCGGTGCCGCGAATCGCACCGTAGCTTTCCCGTCCGAAGTAGTCCGCCCAGACGATTGGCAGCAACGTGAGCAATCCGCCGATGCCCAGACCAAACAGCGCGCCGCAGGCAAACGCTTCTGGCGCCGAGCGAATACCAAGCATGCTGAGCGCGCCTATTCCCATGAGGGCGCCCGATGCGGCTAACAAAAACCGGATCGGCCAGCGACGCGGCAACCATCCCACACCGAAGCTCGCCGCCGCCGACATCAAAGAAAATGCGCTGATGACGGTCGCAACCGTGGTTGGATCGATGCCCCGCTCGATCATGTGCGATGCCTGGTACAGGCTCACACCGGCTTGACTCGGATAGACCAGCACCGTGTACAGCGCGAGCAACCAGAATGCGGGTGTCCGAAGTGCCTGCTCGCGCGTAAATCTGGGTTCCGCCGGCGTCGATGCGCTCGCCCGTGCAGCCGGTTCCGGCATTAATCCAACGTCCTCCGGGCGGCGCACGAGCAGGAGCCACACCGGCAGCAGCCCAACCGCTAGGATGCAAGCGCCAATTGCCAGCCAACCGGCACGCCAATCGCTGCCGTTCATGGCGAAGTGTGCAACGAGCGGGAGCGCAACCAGCCCGCCGATTTGCGCGATGGTTGCGATTGAAGATGCCAGGGCGCGGCGCGCGACGAACCAGTTGTTCAACGCACCATAGAGACCGAGCTCAAACGGCCCCGCCCAATTCATTCGGGCATAGCAAAACAAAATATAGAAGAGCATCACTGAATGAATCAGTGAAATCGCCATCAGCGCAAGACCGGTGCCAATGACTGCACAGCAGAGCAGCATCCGGGCGCCGCTACGATCAAGCAAACGTCCAATGGCGGGCGATACCAGCGCGGCGATCAAACCGCCCAGCGATACCGCCCCACCAAAGACCGTGCTCGACCAACCCAGATCGGCTCGCATCGGTTCGACAAAGATCGACAGCACCGCGACGGCCGGCCCTTGCCGCGCAAAGCCTGCAAAGCAGACGCACGTGAGAATGACCCAACCGTAATAGAAGGGCAGACGCGGGATGAGCAAGCGTGCAAGATAAGGAGCGCGCATGCGATTTTAGCGGGACTGGCCGCGTTGTTGATCAGTCGGCAACCGGTTTCCAACCGCCGCCAAGGGCCTTGTAGACCGCCACCAGCGCAGTTGCCGTCGTCATTTCGCTTTGCGCGAGTTGATCCTGATCCTGCAATAAACGCCGCTCGGCATCGAGTACGGTAAGAAAGTCACTCACGCCGCCTTCGAATCGCAGACGCGCCAGTTTGACCGCACCTGCACTCGCAATGGCAGCGCGCCGCAGACTCTCCTCCCGTTGCCTTGCTCGCGAGTACGCCACCAATCCGCCCTCCGCTTCTTCCAATGCCCGCAGCACCGTCTGCTCATACTGGAGCAGCGCGGTGGTGGCACGCGCCTCCTGGATGAAGGTGATGGTGAGCTGCAATGCCCCATCGGCAGTCAATTGGGAGGACATGTACAACATGTTTTCCACGCCGTTGATACTTTCTTCCAACGGCGAGGCCACCGTCTCGGCGATCACCCGCGGGTTCGCGCCGGGAAACGCCGCGCGCGCAACCACTGAGGGCGGCACCACTTCGGGATACTCCGACACCGGCAGCCGAAACAGCGCGAGCAGCCCGGCGACGAAAATGATCACCGACAACACACCAGCGAAGATCAGCCGGTCGACGAAAAAACGGGAGAAGTTCATGACGCGGCGGCCACTACGGCTTCTTGGCGTCGACGGCGTTCGACTTTCCTGCGAGCGTGCCGGCAGCGCCCGATGAATCGGTCTCCATCGGCGCGGTCTGCGGCAGGATCGCCATGCCGGGGCGCATTCGCTGCAATCCATTCACAACGATCACTTCGCCCGCTGCCAAGCCACTCTTGATCACGCGCAAACCATCGATCAATGCGCCTGGCGTCACCGGCCGATACTGGAGCATGTTGTTGGGCCCCACCGCCAATACGAACTTCTGGTTTTGATCGGTGCCGATAGCCCGATCGGTCACGAGAATCGCGCGGTACTTGGCGCTACCCTCCAGCCGCAAGCGCGCGAAGAGCCCCGGCGTCAATCGGCGATCAGGATTCGGGAACACCGCACGCACGCGAATCGTGCCGCTCTTCGGATCGAGCCCCGAATCAACGAAATCGACCACGCCTTTGCGGGGAAATCCTTCTTCATTCGCCAGGCCCAGTAAAATCGATGGACGGGTCGTGCCGAGACGCGCTCCGCCGAGCGCCTGCATTTTTAGATAGACCTGCTCGTCCTTTTCGAAGTATGCGTAGATGGGATAGATCGCTACGACGGTCGTCAGCAGCGTTGCGCCGACACTTCCGCCGTTGACCCAGTTGCCCTGTGTGATCTCAGCACGACCGACGCGTCCACTGATCGGCGCGGTGACGTTGGCAAACTCCAGATTGAGCTTCACCACATCGATCGTGGCGCGTGCGCGAGAATGCTCACGTCGCTTTCGCGATTCGCGGACACCCGCTCGTCGTACTCCTGCTGCGAAATAGCACGCGAAGCAAGCAGTTTTTCGGCACGGGCGAGTTCGGTTCGTGCATGGTCGGCCCGCGTGGCCGCACGCGCGAGCTCTGCCTCGGCACGTGCCAACTCCGCTTGAAAGGGCCGCGCATCTAGGGCGAACAGCAACTCGCCTTTATTCACTTCGCGACCGGCAGCAAATGCGACCCGGCTCACCACGCCCGACACCCGCGCGCGCACCTCAACCGTCTCGAACGCTTCCAGGCGGCCGGAGAATTCATCCGCATCGCGCACATCGCGTTCGATCACTGCCGCGACGCTGATGGGCGGAGCAGGTGGCGGACCACCTTTGACAGCCCCGCCCTTACCGCCCTTTGCATCGCCGCCGTCACATCCGGTCGTGGCGAATGCGCCAACAACCATCAACGACCCGATCAACAAGCGAAACACACGCATGACTTCCAACACCGGTTTGTGCGACGCAACAACGATACCACGGGCCGCCTATTTCACCCCGTTTACCACCCACTTCGGGGCTTCATTGCGTTGGAGTACGCGCCGTACATTTTCATGTGCCCAATCGTATGACCGTGCGATCGATTCCCGCACTACGCCCGCGATATGCGGAGTCAGCACGCAGTTCTTCGCATTGAGCAGCGGGTTATCGGCACGGATCGGCTCCGGGGAATACACATCGAGCCCCGCGCCTGCGATGCGGCCGCTATTCAGTGCATCACGTAGCACCGCCTCATCGACGATGCCACCGCGCGCGCAGCAGATCACCACTGCGCTGCGCTTCATGAGCCCGATCGTGCGCGCATCGATCATCGTGCGTGAAGCAGGATTGAGATCGGTGTTGATGCTGATCACATCGGCCTCGCGGAACAGCGCATCCTTGTCGCGAAACGAGGCATCGACCGATTTCACTAGCGCCGGGTCGATGGTGCGCACATCGTTGTACAAGATCGTCATGTTGAACGCCTTCGCGCGCTTGGCGAGTTCCATGCCGGTATTGCCCAGACCGACAATGCCAAGGGTCTTGCCATCCAATTCGAACAGCGGAATGTCCGGATGCAACTCGCGCGGCCAGCGTGCAGCACGCGTGTGTTCCTGCATTGCATTGAGCTGGCGGGCGACTGCCAGCATCAACAGCATCCCGTGTTCGCCCACCGCGACCTTGTTGACGCCCTCGACGTTGCAGCAAGGAATACGACGCTCACGCGTCAATTCGAGCACCGGAGCGAGCACGTCGAAGCCGGCACCAAAGCGTTGAATGATCTTCAGATTAGGCGCCGCGGCCAGTACCGCAGGGGTAATCAACTCCGACCATACCAGCAACGCCTCGACATTGGCGAGCTTCGCCAAATCCTCTGGCGCATAGGAATGGTCGGGGCGCGATGAAAGCTTGATCCACTTGGCATCGTTGGGCGCGAGCTTGGCGATGTCGGCTTCGTTCTTCATGAAATAGGCGATGTTCAAACACTTCTCCTTTAAGGAATTATTGAACAAGGGAGCTCGCCCCCTCGTAACTCCCCGAAAAATATGAGCACGCTGATTACGCGGGATAGCTTAATCAGCGTTTCCTAAGTACTCACTGAACAAGGGAGCTCGCCCCCTCGTAACTCCCCGAAAAATATGAGCACGCTGATTACGCGGGACAGCGTAATCAGCGTTTCCTTAACGCAATCGTTTGGCGGCGGGATGCGCTTCACTTTTCCACCCTACGGGACTGCTGTCGCGGCCCTCAAAACCCGAACGTTGGTTTTATGTCCGCAGGCGGTCG
The DNA here is from genome assembly GCA_009693235.1 of Betaproteobacteria bacterium. GTDB lineage: Bacteria > Pseudomonadota > Gammaproteobacteria > Burkholderiales > SG8-39 > SHXR01. Next base: position 34,091 of record SHXR01000032.1, read on the forward strand.
CTGCCATTTCTTGGTGGGTCGGCCGGTGGCGAACGCACGCAATTCACGCATAAGAATCTTTCGCCATTGGATGATGCCGGCATCCGAGCGGCCGAGATGCTCGCCGTGACGCTGCGCAATTCTCCCCTGCCCGGCCTGCACCGCAATATCCTGCACGATCGCAAGCTCCGGGTGATCGACATCGGCAAAGCGGTGCTGCCCAGCCATCAATTCACGCGCGACCACGCCGGCAGGCTTCGCCTTGGCCACCAGGGCCTCGTATTCCGCACGCTTTTTCCGGTAGGCCTCAGCTTCTGCCCCGGCGACTTCAATGTGACTGGTGATGAGCCACAGATGATTCTCATCATCGATCGGCGTGAAGTTGAAATAGATTTCCGGCCAGCCGCCGACGCCATCCATGCCGGCCAGCGGTGGAACGAGCACCCGCGTGAGATTCGGTGCGTAGTGCAGCGTATGCCGCACCTTGCCGGTCTTGCGCTGACCGAATCGCAGCATACCCCAATCGGTTTCCTTTGCTGAGATGACCGGCAGGTCCTGGGCGAGCTTGGCATGCGAACCGCCCGGTGCGTGCGTGAACGCGACATGCACTTCATCCATGCTGTTCTCGAAGGACTGGAGGTAGTTGCAGGGCACCTCCTCCACATTCCATACCTGGATAATGCCTTCGGTCTCGCGATGGGGAAACGGCGGAAAGGCGGGCGGGTTGCCCTCGCCAAAATACGCCCAGATGAGACCGAGATACTCCTCGGTGGGGTAAGAGCGCATCCGCACTTTCTTGGCAAATCCGGCCAATTCGGCCGGCTGCTCGATGCACTGGCCGGAGCAATTGAATTTCCAACCGTGATAGATGCAGCGGATATCATCACCTTCAACGGTCCCAAGATGCATCGGCGCCCAGCGATGCGGGCAGCGATAGTCAATCACCTGTACGCGCCCGCTGTCACCGCGGTAAAGCGTGAGGTCTTCGCTCATGATGCGAATCGGTTTGGCGCGGCCCACTGCGAGATCCTGACTGCGGTGAATCGCCAGCCAGAATTGCCGCATGAAGGCACCACCTGGCGCGCCGAGCTTGGTCGTCGCCAAATCGATGTCTGTGGCACGCCGTACCGATCGCACCGGGGGCTTGGCGCGCGCTCCGGTCGGGCGTCTGGCGGCGGTTCCCATCCTGCTCTCCTATTGCGGGTAGAACCCGTTGATTGATCCTCCTATATTATCGCGTCGCGGGGGCGTCTCTCAGAAAGGTCGCTTCATTGATCCCGATGCATCGTCCGCCAAACGCGTACGCTTCATCTCACACCGCCCACGTCGGGCGCTTTCCGGAGAACACCATGATCGAACTCTATTCGCAACCCACCCCGAACGGCCAGAAGGTCATGATCTTCCTCGAGGAAGCCGGCCTCCAGTGGAAACACTTTGATGTAAGCATCCGCACCGGCGATCAATTCAAGCCGGAGTTCTTGAAGATCAGCCCGAACAACAAGATTCCCGCGATCATCGACACCGAAGGTCCGGGCGGCGCGCCGATCGCATTGATGGAATCCGGTGCCATCCTCATCTACCTCGCGGAAAAGACCGGCAAGTTCCTGTCGAAGGATGCCCGCAAACGCTACGACACCCTGCAATGGCTCATTTTCCAGATGGCAAGCGTGGGCCCGATGTTCGGTCAGGCCAATCACTTCACCAATGTGGCCAAAGACAATGAGTACGGCCGCAACCGCTACGTCAATGAATCGATCCGCCTCTACAAAGTGATGGACAACCGTCTGCGTGACAGTGCCTGGCTTGGTTGCGACGAATACAGCATCGCCGACATGGCCGTGTATCCGTGGACCAAGATGCACAAGGACCGCGGCGTCGACAAAGACAACCATCCGCACTTCATGCGCTGGTACCAGGCAATGGAAGCGCGCCCGGCGGTCCAGCGCAACAACGCGATGGCCGCCGAGATCCGCACCCGCATGGAGAAAGCCGCCGAAGGTAAAGAAGCGGTCAACATCTACGATACGAAGGACAACGCAGCGCGGTTGGCCAAAGCGACCAATCGCTAAGACGCATGCCCGCAACGGCTGTCGTCACGATCAAAGTTCCCGCGGATCTCACGCGGGAACAGTACCTGGCCGGCACCAAAGTCATCGCCCCGAAGTTCCAGGGGGTGCCGGGCCTGGTACGCAAGAACTTCATCTTTAGTCGAGAGAGCGCTCAAGCGGGTGGCGTCTACACTTGGGAAACCCGAGAGGCGGGCGAGCGGTTTCATGCCAAAGGTGGCGCTTGGCATACAAGCCTCGTCGAACGCTTTGGCGTCGCTCCGACGGTGCAGTGGTTCGATACCGATCTGATCGTCGATAACAGCGTCGGCCGAATCGACGTCGCAAGCTAGCCGCCCACGAACGGTCGATGCGTCTCGTCGCCTGGAATATCCGCGCGGGCGGCGGCGTACGCGCCGACTCGATTGCCGCGCAACTCCAGCGCTGGCGGATCGATGTGGCCGCGCTTGGGGAGTTTCGTGGAACGCCACCCAGCCTGCGGATTGCCGAAGCACTTGTGGATGGCGGACTATCGCATCAATCACATACGATCAATCCTCGTGCTCCCGCTGAGAATCGATTGCTCCTCGCGTCACGCTGGCCGATCGAACGGCTCACGTTGTCAGGGGCGCCATCGCGATCAGGAAAGTGGATCGCTGCCCGTGTATTCTCCCCACAGCCTTTTATTGCGATCGCTGTACATGTGCCCAATCGCGTGACCGGCACGAAATGGCCGTTTCATACGGCAACGCTCCGAGTCGCACGTGCCTGGGCGAACGGCCCCGCACTGCTGTGTGGTGACACCAATACCGGACGGATCGGCATCGACGAAGACGTGGGCGCATCCGGCTTCAATGCACGCGAGGATAAGTGGATGTGTGCCCTGGACAACGCTGGTTGGTCCGATGCATTTCGACACCCGCATGGCGATCGGCGTGAATGGACATGGCACTCCCCCAATGCAGGGACCGGCTATCGGATCGATCAGGCGTTTGTGAACACTGCAATGATCGAGCGGCTGACAGCCGTCAAGCACGCCTGGGGAACGGACGGACGCGCAGCACGGCGCGACGCAATCAGCGATCATGCCGCATTGATCGTCGATTTTGATTGGGACGTATGAATCGGATTTGTTCCGCAATGCTTGTTGGCGCGCTGTGCGTCATCGCAGTCGCCCCATCCGGTGCACAAAAACGGAAGTATCCCGCGCGTCCGATCAAGTTGGTCGTGCCGACCACCCCGGGAGGGGGTGTGGATGCCGTGGCGCGACTGGTCGCGCTGCATGTCGCCGCCAAATTCGGTCAACAGATTCCGGTCGACAACATCTCAGGCGCCGCGCAACAAATCGGCACGAATGCAGTAGTTCGTGCGCCAGCCGATGGCTATACGGTGTTGTTCGCCCCGCCGACGCCGATCACGATTGCCGAACACTTTGAACCGAAGCCGCCATATGACGCACGCAACGATTTGGTCACAGCGGGGATGATCGGTCGCAATCCCGGGCTCATCGTCATAAACGCATCGATCGGCGCAAGTACGCTGGGCGAATTCATCGCACTCGCCCGCGCCAATCCGAAGAAGTATTTCTACGGGTCACCGGGTCAAGGCCATGCGTTTCATTTGATCACGGAGTTTTTGCGCGCGAAGCGGGCACCGAGATGACCCATGTACCCTACAAGGGCAGCGGACCGGCCGTCGTTGGGTTGATTGCGGGCGATGTGCAATTCGCCGTGCAATCGGCCGAAGCCGTGAAGGAACATTTGCGCGGCGGGTGGGTGCGGGCATTGGCGACGCTGGAATCGAATCGGCTCGAGGGGCTGCCGGCCGTGCCAACGCTGGCGCAAAGCGGGCTCGCGAATTTGAACGTGGTCAACTGGTACGGGGTCTTCTTACCCGCGAAGACTCCACACGCAATCATCGACGCCTGGGAGCGTGAACTACTCGCGTTACCGAAGGATGATGGCTTCGCGTAGAAAATGAAGGCGATGAATTTCGATCCGGTGGCAGTGGGCGCCAATGCGTTCACCCGCATGCTGAACGATGAGCGCAAGCAGTGGCAGTCAGTCGTGAAGGCGGCGGGGATTGGGACGCGGAAAGATTGACGACGCCGAGCAAAAGTAGTGGTGGGTTTTCGCGCATTCAACTCGCGTGGATCGAAAGACTGGTGAGCGATCATCGTACTAACTGACGGAGGCTTGGGATGAATACTTCGGCCGTTGAGATGGAAGCGCCCTTTGCCGACGACGTATCCGTTTCGGTCGATACGCTTCGCGTCGACTTGCGCGATGGTAGAACCATTTCGGTTCCCCTTTCATGGTATCCGCGGCTGTTGCACGCAACGGCTGCCGAGCGCAAGCGTTGGCGGCTGATCGACCGGGGGCAAGGCATTCACTGGCCGGATCTCGACGAAGATATAAGTGTCGAAGGACTGCTAGCCGGCAAACCCTCGGGTGAAAGCCAGGCATCCTTCAGTAACTGGATCGCGAAACGGTCCTCGCGCCCATCAATACGCCCTACGCGGACACGCGCAAAGGCCGCGCGTGCTAGTTAGCGCCGGACGCTTCGCCTGCAGCCCCAGTCAATGCGTCCCCAGCTTGTAATTCAGCGAAGTAACCTTTCGCTCGTGTGATGAGATGACGGGCGCACCAAGTCAACAATGCCCAGACGCGTGGCGTGACGCCACGCTCCCGAAATCAATTCGCCTTCGCCCCCGACGCCTTCACGACCGGTGCGAGCTTTTCCAGATCGGCCTTCAGGTACGCGTCAAACTCGCGTAGCAGCAGCACGCGTCTGACCATGCCTTGGCCCACCATCTTCTCTTTTATCTCGGCGTCATCGCCGGCTGCCTTTAACGCTAGGGCGAGCTGTTCGAGAATCGGCTGCGGTGTTTTGGCCGGCGCCAGAAAGCCATACCAGGTTGCGTACGAGTAACCCGGAATCGCCTCTTCGCTGATGCTCGGGGCCTCGAACGGAGCGCGCATACGGCTGGGTCCACTGGTACCGATCGCGATCAACCGCCCTTCCTTGATGTGTCCCAACTGAAAGGCGGCCGGCACGAAATTCACCTGGATCCGATTGGTGAGCAAGTCGGTCGTGATATCAGCCGAAATCTTATAGGGCACATGCAAGATATCGATGCCGGCCTTGCTCGCAAAATAGGCGCCAGCGAGATGCGTGGCAGTGCCGACCCCCGCCGAGCCGAAATTAAGGGAGCCCGGCTTCTGTTTCGCCAGGGCAATCAGTTCCTTCAGCGTACGCACGCCAACCTGCGGATTGACAACCACGATGGCTGGCGCCTCGGTGACCAGCGCAAGCCCGGCGAAATCCTTCAAGGTGTCGAACGGCAGATTGTCGTAAAGGCTCGGATTGATCGTATGCGCTGAATTGGTCATGAGGATGGTGTAGCCGTCGGGCGCCGCTTTAGCTGCCAACCCGGTTCCAATTGTCGCACCGGCGCCCGGGCGGTTTTGCACCACGACCTGCTGGCCCAGTCGCGCCGACATTTTTTCCGCGAACATACGTGCAACGATGTCGGTCGCCGTGCCAGGCGACTGCGGCGTGATCATCTGCATCGGCTTCGAGGGGAACGGCTCCTGCGCTGTGGCCGGTACGGCAATCAAACCAAGCGCCCCCAACAACCAGCTAGCAAGCTTCATCGAATGGTCTCCTCCTCACAGTATTGCCTTAGCCCAACAACACGACGGCACGCACCGGGGACGCTTCGGCACCCAACAATTTAAGCGGTAGCGCCACCAGCGTGACCCTTTGTTCGGTGATCTCGTCCAGATTGTTGAGATAGGGCATGGTCACGATGCCATGCTCGCTGAACGTGCGCGACGAGTTGAACACGCGCGGCGATCCGGGCTCGTCGTTGCCGTGATAGAAATCGTAGCCCACCACACTTACGCCTTTGTCGATGCACCACTGCGTGGCGGCCGCGGTGAGATAGGGCGAACGCTTCTGCCAATCGTTGATCATGTATTGCTTGTTGACGTCGGTGCGCAGCAACAGGCGATCACCGCGACGGATCATGGCACCGGCCGCTTTCTCAAGGTCTTCGGCGGAAATCGGTTTGCCCGGTACCGCATGGCGCAGATCGGCAATCACTGCATCGCCGGCGAAGGTTTCCAGCGACAATTGATGGACCTGCGCGCCGCCCGGGACATTGTGTTCTGGCGCATCGATATGGCTGCCCGCATGCAAACGCATATGGACACCCCGCACGATCTGCCCGGCGCCTCCGGGCGCATCATGCTCTTTCAGTACTTCGATCTGGAACTGCATATCGCGCTTGAACCCAGGCGGGGTGCGCATTTTGAATTTCGAGTCATCGAGTTCGAGGCTAATATCGATGATCTTGCGAATCGCTAACGGCATGACGGGCTCCGGGCTGCATAGTCGGGGACGGCGGGTACTGTAGCGCATCGCACCCGGCACCGCGATCAAAGATTCGAATTCCCTGCACAATCGCGCCTGGGTGGTGTTCGCCGACGCGGTGGCCTTTGAATGGTACGAAGGAAATCAATGAGATTGTTGGTCGGTATGTTGTACGTAATCTTTGCCGGAACGGCCTGCGCCCAATCGTGGCCAAGCAAACCGGTGCGCATCGTGGTGGCCTATCCGCCGGGCGGTGGCATCGATGTGATCGGCCGGCAAATCGCCGAAAAATTGACCGCGAGTTGGGGGCAGCCGGTGGTCGTCGAGAATCGACCCGGTGCAAATACGATTCTCGCTACGGAATTCGTCGCCAAGTCGGCACCCGATGGCCATACGGTACTCTTCACCACGGACGCGACATTTTCCATCAATCCGCATCTCTATGCCAAATTACCCTTCGACCCACAGCGCGACTTCACGCCGGTGACCATGATGGTGTTGCTGCAGCAACTGCTGGTGGCGCACCCTGCAGAGCCTTACCACTCGCTTGCCGAACTCATTCAGGCCGCCAAGGCGAAACCGGGCAGCATCAATTACGCCTCCTATGGCAGCGGCAGTCAGCCGCACCTCGCAGGGGAAATGCTGAAGTACAAAGCGGGGATTGATCTGGTGCACATTCCGTACAAAGGCATTGCCCTGGCAGTCCCTGCGGTGATGGCAGGCGAGGTTCAGCTCACCTTTGCCGGTATTGCCACCTCGATGCCGCAGTTGAAAGCGGCGCGCGTCAAGGCAATCGCGATCGGCGGAACCAGGCGCTCGCCGCTGCTGCCGGATGTCCCAACGTTTACTGAACTCGGCTTCGCCGAAGTCGAAACGCATGCCTGGTTTGCCCTGTTTCTACCGGCCGGCTCACCGCGGGAGGCCGTCATGCGGATCTATCAAGATACGAAGAGAATCATCGACGAGGCCGAGTACCGTCAGAAGCAACTGATCGAACGCGGCTATGAAGTGGTGGGCTCTTCACCCGAAGAATTCATGACCTATATGAAGACAGACCGCGAGAATCGCGGACGCGCAGTGAAAATCTCCGGCGCGAAAGCGGAATGATCCACCATCTCATGCGAACTGCAAACCCCGTGACGGGAGAATAATCATGTCAGCCCTGCCAACCTCCACGACGCCGCCACTCTCATACAGCGGCTATCACAAAGAGCAATCCGCCGAACCCGACCGATTCCTCTGCGAAGTCGGGCGCGGCACGCCAGGCGGCGAGTATCTGCGCCGTTTCTGGCAGCCGGTGGCCTATGAAAGTGAACTTAACGAAGTGCCCCTGCGCATTCGCGCGCTGGGCGAAGACCTCGTGGTCTTTCGCGATGGCAGCGGGCGCATCGGCGTGTTGCATATGCGCTGCTGTCATCGCAATACGTCGCTAGAATTCGGACTGATCGAAGAACGCGGCCTGCGCTGCTGCTATCACGGTCGCCTCTACGCCGTGGATGGCACCTGCATCGATATGCCGGGAGAACCCGCCGCCGACCGACTCATGCGCTCGGTGAGCCAAGGCGCCTACCCCATCCATCTGTTCGCCGGAATAATCTTCACCTATATGGGGCCACCGGAGCGGCTACCGGTGTTCCCGATGTATGACCGCTTTCGCCTTCCCGGCATTCGCCTCGTGCCGGGTACGCGCTTCAAGCAGGATTGCAACTGGATCCAGATCAAGGAAAACACGGTCGATCCGCATCACACCCAAACACTGCATGTGATTCCACAGTTGCGCGGCATGGCGCATTTTGCGCCCGAGTTCGGCAGCTTTCCGGTGTTCACGTTCACCGAGACAGCGGGCGGTGTGGCCTATCTCGCATCACGCCATGTCGGCGATAAGGTGTGGGTACGCTCCGCTGACATCGTTGGTGCCAATCTGCATTGCATCAGTTCGATCTTCGAAGGCGGACAAACCACCAAGGCGGCGAGTGCACCCTTCATGTCGATCTGGTCGCTGCCAGTGGATGATGATCACACGATGACATTCTTCGTCAGCCATGCGCTGGACGGCGAGACCATGCCCTTCGAGAAACGCCGCTATCTGGAAATATTTGGTCAAACCGATGATCGTCCTTATCGCGAACGCCAATGGCTCCCTGGCGATCATGAAGCGCAGGTAGGCCAGGGGCCGATCAACATCCACGCACTGGAACACCTCGCCACCAATGATCGCGGCATCGTGCTGTTTCGTCGTTTCATTCGACGCGGCATCGATGCGGTGCGCGCCGGTCAGGACCCGGTGGGGTTCTATATGCGAGCCGAGGATGTACCGGCCACCTTCGCCAATGATCGCGTCGTGCCGGCCAGCGCTATCGCCGGCGATCCGGATGATCCGGCGGTGCTACGTGCCCACGCCGAAAATCTCGCCAAAGAATATCTCAGCGCCCCGCCAATGACCTATCTCGCCGGCGGCACCCACCACGACTAATTCACCAGGAGACTGCACCATGAATCCCGCCCGTACTACCACCCGCTTCTTGCTCGGTATCGCATCGTTGGCGGTCATCGGCTCGGCGGTGGCACAGACCATCAAGATCGGCATGATCAGCACCTATTCCGGTCCGGAGGCTGCCTTCGGCGAGAAGATGGATCGCGGCATGAAGCTCTATTTGAAGCTGAATGCCAATCAACTCCCGCCGGGCGTCAAAGTCGAGGTCATCACCCGCGATGATGGCGGACCCAATCCCGATAAGGCCAAACAGATCGCGCAGGAACTGATCGTGCGAGACAAGGTGCACTTTCTCACCGGCGTGGTCTGGACGCCTAATGCGATGGCCATGGCCCCGCTCACCGCCGAGGCGAAAGTCCCGTTCATCATCATGAACGCCGGGGCCTCAGTGATCACCACCCGCTCGCCCTATATTGCGCGCGTGTCATTCACGATGTACCAGGCATCCGTTCCGCTTGGTGAGTGGGCTGCAAGGAAATACAAACGCGCCTACACCGCGGTGAGCGATTTTTCGCCCGGGCATGACAGCGATGATGCGTTTGAGCGCGGCTTCAAGAAAGGCGGCGGCGAGGTCATCGGGAAATTGCGCATGCCGGTCATGAATGCCGATTTCGTGCCCTTCTTGCAGCGGATGAAAGACGCTAAACCTGATGTCATCTACTACTTCGTACCGGCTGGTCGTCAGGCCACTGCATTCGTCAAGGCCTACACCGATCTCGCGCTTGCAAAGGAAGGCATCGCGCTGGTCGCCTCGACGGATATCACGACGGATGAAGAGTTGCCGGACGCCGCCCTTGGCATGATGAGCGCGTATCACTACTCCGCCTCGGGGGACCGGCCTGCCAACAAGGCGTTCGTCGCGGCCTTCAAGAAAGAGTACGGCGAGAGCCTGAACCCGGAATTCGTTGCAGTCGCCGCCTGGGATGCCATGGACATGATCTACCGGGCGATCCGCGAACAGAACGGCAAACTGAATCCGGACCGCACGATGGAGCTGATGAAGACCTACAAGAATCCGAACAGCCCACGCGGCCCGATCTACATCGACCCGGAAACGCGCGACATCGTGCACAACGAGTATCTGCGCGAAGTCCGCCGCGTGGGTGGAAAGCTGATGAATTTCGAGATCGAGACGATCGGCGTCGGGGTGAAGGATCTCTGGAAGGAAATCAACAAGAAGTAGACTACATGCCTCGGATGCGCTTTTTCCCTGCCGTTTTCCTCCACGATTCTCGTGATACCATTTAATTGGATAATCATGCAGCATGATGAGAGGAAATGATGCTTAAAACCGTGGGCACCAGCGGCCAACTGACGCTGGGGAAAAAGTACTCTGGCAGGCATTTCGAGCTTGAGGAACTAAAGAGCGGTGAATTGGTGTTGCGTCCGGTGAAGTTAGTCCGTGACACGGCGACGGCGGCGCGCGCCAAGGGGGTGCGTCACAAGGGCGCGTGCCCCCCCTCATTCAAGATCGCAGAAGTCGAACAAGTCGTCATGCCCGCCCGTGACCAGCGCAATGCCCGCTCCCGCTGACGCGGCTACGTCGAACGCATTCGTCGACACCAATATTTGGGTCTACGCCCATCTGAGCGTGGCCGGCGACAAGCGCCATGATCGGGCGCTTGCGTTAGTGCAGCAAGGCTCAGGAATGATCATCAGTCCGCAGGTTGTTGCGGAGTACTACAACGTGATGTTACGAAATGGCCAGAGCGATACCTGGATACAGGCCAACCTGAAGGCAATGTTCGCGCGTACCAGATTGCAGCCGGCAGACGCCGGCGTCTTGGCAACCGCGTTGGACCTGCGCAACCGATACGCCTTCTCGTTTTGGGACTGCCAGATTGCCGCGGCGGCGATTCAGGCGCGGTGCGACACGCTTTGGACCGAGGACTTGCAGCACGGCCAGATGCTCGAAGGTACATTGCGAATAGTCAATCCCCTTCTCGACAAAGCCCGACCGCGCTAAAGCCAAGGCATTGGCCCTCGTTGGAGGAGAGGGATTAAACCGTGGACGCGACTCTCTTTAAAGAGAACCCGTCGTGCCACAGTCCTTGCTCTAGGTCCCTTCCAGCGGCATCCCGGCATACTGCTCGGCAATACTCGCCTGCGCATGCACCGAGACAGATAGATAGTCAAGCTCGCTTTCCTGCGCACGCTGATCGAAATCACTCATGCCGGGGAAGCGATGCAGAAGCTGGGTCATCCACCACGAGAACCGCGCGGCGCTCCACACACGCCTGAGCGCCGTGCTGCTGTAGCCATCGAGGCCTGCATCGGTCCCATCGCGATAGTGCGTGGTGAGCGCGCGAGAAAGATAGAAAACGTCCGAGATCGCGAGGTTCAAGCCCTTGGCGCCGGTGGGCGGCACGATGTGCGCGGCATCGCCTGCGAGAAACAGCCGGCCATAATGCATCGGCTCGGCCACGAAACTTCGTAGCGGCGCGATCGATTTCTCGATGGTGGGGCCGGTGACGATCGCATCGGCGATTTCTTTCGGATATCGTGCCTTCAGCTCAGTCCAGAACCGTTCGTCCGGCCAATCCTCGATGCGATCCCCCATCGGCACCTGCACGTAATAGCGACTGAGCATCGGGTTGCGCCCGGAGGCCAATGCAAAGCCGCGCGGATGATTCGCATAGACCACATCAGGCAGGCGCGGTGTTTCCGAAAGCACACCCAGCCAACCAAACGGATAGTCCTTCTCGAAGAACTTGATCGCGCTAAGCGGAATCGATGCGCGGCTCACGCCATGAAAACCATCGCATCCGGCGATGAAATCGCAATCGATGCGAAACGCCTCGCCGTTCTTGTTGAACGTAACGTAGGGATGATCAGTCGCTGCATCCATCGGTCGCACATCAAGCGCCTCATCGATGAACCGCGCGTTACGTCGGTCTGCGGCGTCGAAGAGATCTTGCTGAATCTCGGTCTGACCATAGGTCGTCATCCGGCGCCCGGTGTGCTTCCAGGTATCGATGAAGAACCGGCTTCGCCCCGCCCACGCGATCATCGATCCGTGGTGCGGATGGCCCTCGCGATCCAGCCGCGCGCCTAACCCCGTCGCACGCAGCAGATGCACTGAGCCTTCTTCGAGCAATCCCGCACGAATCCGACCTTGCACGTATTCCCGAGTACGTTGTTCGAGCACGATGCTGTCGATGCCCGCTTGATGCAGCATTTCCGCGAACAACATCCCGGCCGGACCACCGCCGATGATGACAACCTGGGTCTGCATTGACTACGTCGGATTCTTCAACTGTTCGAGGATCGCAGGATTCTCCAGGGTCGAGACGTCCTGCGTAATCGCTTCGCCTTTGGCCAGGGCGCGCAACAACCGACGCATGATTTTTCCGGAGCGCGTTTTGGGGAGGTTATCGCCGAACCGTATTTCTTTTGGCTTGGCAATCGAGCCGATTTCCTTGGCGACCCAATCCCGCAGCACATTGGCGACGCGCCGCGCTTCATCGCCGGTCGGTCGTGGCCCTTTGGTGACGACGAACGCGACGACTGCCTCACCGGTCAGATCATCCGGGCGCCCCACCACCGCAGCTTCCGCGACGAGTTCGACATTGGCCACCAGCGCTGATTCGATCTCCATGGTTCCCAGGCGATGGCCGGAGACATTGAGCACATCATCGATGCGGCCCATGATAGTGTAGTTGCCGTTCAGATCGCGATTTGCGCCATCGCCTGCGAGGTAATACTTACCTTGGAATTCGGCCGGAAAGTAACTCTTCTTGAAACGCTCCGGATCGCCCCAGATGGTGCGGATCATCGATGGCCAAGGACGCTTGATCACCAGGATGCCGCCTTTGCCAAGCTCCACCGGATGACCGATTTCATCGACAATATCGACGATGACCCCAGGCAGCGGCGCCTGACAGGAGCCGGGCTTCAACGCATGCACACCAGGAAGTGGGGTGATCATGTGGCCACCCGTTTCCGTTTGCCACCAGGTATCGACGATCGGACAGCGGCCCTGCCCCACCGTCTGGTGATACCAGATCCACGTCTCGGGATTAATGGGCTCGCCCACCGTGCCGAGAATACGCAGGCTCGACAGATCGTAGTCTTTCGGGAGATCACCGCCTGCCTTGATCAATGATCGAATCGCCGTCGGCGCGGTGTAGAACACCGTTACCTTGTGATCCTGGATCAGCTTCCAGAACCGCCCAGCATTCGGAAAGGTCGGCACGCCTTCGAATACGACTTCGGTTGCACCGACGGCAAGCGGTCCATAAGCGATGTATGAATGGCCGGTGACCCAACCCACATCGGCGGTACACCAGAAGATGTCGGCGGGCTTGTAGTCAAACGTCCACTTCATCGTAAGGATCGTTTGTAGCAGATAGCCGCCGGTCGAGTGCTGCACACCCTTCGGTTTGCCGGTCGAGCCCGAGGTATAGAGAATGAACAGCGGATGCTCGGCATTCACCCAGGTGGGCTCGCAGGTATCGGCTTGCCCGCGCGTGACGTCGTCCCACCAGTGATCGCGCCCGGCCTGCATGGTGATCGCACTGCCGGTGCGCTTGTACACGATGACATTGCGGATGCCCTCGCAGCCGCCGAGGCCAAGCGCTTCATCGATGGCAGGTTTGAGCGGAATCTCGCGTCCACCGCGCATTTGTCCGTCCGCAGTAATCACCGTCACCGCGCCCGCATCAACGATGCGCTCTTGGACGCTCTTCGCGGAGAAGCCACCGAACACCACCGAATGGGTGGCGCCGATCCGCGCGCAAGCTTGCATCGCCACGATCGCCTGTACCGACATCGGCATGTAGATCAAGACGCGATCGCCAAGCCGGATGCCGCGCGCTTTCAATGCATTGGCAAAGCGGCAGACCTGGTGATATAGCGCCTTATACGAGACCTTGGTGACCTGACCGTCGTCGGCTTCAAAGATGACCGCGATCTTGTCGGGCTGCGTCGCCAGATGCCGATCGAGGCAGTTATACGACGCATTCAACTCACCATCGTGAAACCACTTGAAAAACGGTGCGTTCGATTCATCGAGAATCTTGGTGAACGGCTTCCGCCACGACACATGCTCCCGTGCTAAGCGCGCCCAGAACCCTTCGAAGTCACGCTCGGCTTCCTTACAAAGCGCCTCATAGGCCGCCATGCCCGAGATATTGGCATGCTTGACGAATTCCGCGGGTGGCACAAAGGAACGATGTTCCTGGAGTACCGACTCGATCGAAGCTGACATGGGACTGCCTCCTCAAAAAGCCACTTCGGGCAGCAGAGCGGCCCGATCACCCGCGCAGTTTACATCGGGACGCCAGTGGATCAAACCGGCAGTCTTGTCCAACGAGGTTTGATCCCGAACCGAAGGCCGTGATTCCAACGAGGTTTGATCCTGAAGGGCGCTGGCGAGTGGGGCGCGTAGAGGGGGCGGGGAGTCGATCATCGAAGGATGGTGATCGACATGAACGAGTCCAA
>SHXR01000088.1 GCA_009693235.1 Betaproteobacteria bacterium
GAAGCAATTGCTGATCTGTTTGACTATATCGAACCGTTCTATAACCGCAGGCGTCTGCATTCCACGCTTGGCTACACCTCACCAAGCATCTTCCTTGCAGACTGGATCAGTGCTCAACATGTGCAAGAACTGGCGGCATAATGCTGATGGGTTGGAAGACTAAAAACCGAGGGAAGCTCACTATGACAACCGGACAGATGTCGTGCTACAGAACCGGACAGATCATGAACTCGCAACAAATGTTTGACGACCCGCGGGATTCAAGAGCATCATATAAACATTACCCTGGGAATCCGCCGGATCCTGCCCGAGGCAACACTCGCTGAGCAGTGTCCACAAGGAATTGAATCGAACCTCAATCGAAACCAATGGAGCGCAGTCATGTCCCACCCTATAGCGCGCCGGGCTTTTCTCAATGCTTCTCTGGCGGGCGCAGCTGCTGCAGTCGTTCCGCGATTATCTTGGGCACAGGCGAGCGGCAAGATCAGGATCGGCACCATCCTCGATCTCTCGGGCCCACTACAGCCGTTCGGTACGCAGAAGAAACGCTGCCTCGATCTCGCGATCGACGAACTGAACGCGAAGGGCGGGCTCCTCGGGCAGCAACTCGAGCTCATCAGCTACGACAGCCAAAGTAACAATCAACTCTTCGCACAGTTCGCAACGCAGCTCGCGCTCAAAGACAAGGTCTCGGTCGTACACGCAGGCTTGCAAAGCTCGTCACGCGAGGTGATCCGGCCGATCTTTCGGCGCGCGAACATGCTCTACTTCTACAACACCCCCTATGAAGGCGGCGTGTGCGATCGCAATACGTTCAACACGGGAACGACGCCGGGACAGCTCTTGGCCAACCTCCTGCCACATATGATCAAGAATCATGGCAAGAACATTTACGTACTCGCTGCGGATTACAACTTCGGCCAGCTGTCGGAGAAATGGACCCGCAAGCTCGCGTCCGATCTCGGCGCGAAAGTCATCGCGAGCGAGTTCTTCCCGCTCGACGTCGCTCAATTCGGCCCGACCATCAACAAGATCCAAGCCGCGAAGCCGGATTTCATCGTGAACACCTTCGTTGGGCCCGCGCATGCGTCGTTCTACGGGCAATGGACCGCGGCAGGAATGAAAAAACAGATCCCAATCGCGTCGCAGACCTTCGGTGAAGCCGGCGAAGTGGTGAGGATGCCCCCGGAAGTCTCCGATGGCATCGTCGTCTGCTACAACTATCTCGACGAGATTGACTCTCCGGCGAACGCCGCGTTTCTTCAGCGCTTCCAGGCCAAATTCGGCAACGACTACGGTTATATCGGGGATCTCGCGGTGGCCGAGTATCAAGGCATCATGTTGTGGGCCGAGGCAGTCAAGAAAGCCGGCAAGCTCAACCGCGAAGACGTCATCAAAGCGATGGGGTCGGGACTCGCGATCAGCGGCCCGTCAGGAAGAGTCGTGGTCGATCCGATTACGCATCATTGCGTGTTTGACATGTATCTCGCGGTGGCCGGCACGGACAAGCGCTTCAAGATCCTGCAGAAGTTCGATCAGGTGAAGCCCACCAATCCGAACAACGTTTGCAACCTCGTGAAGAATCCGAACACCAACCAGCAATTCGAACCGACCAAGCTGTAATCGCGGCGGGGCAATGTCGCGCCAGAATCGAAGGAATTGGTAGAACCGGCGGTGGACTTCGCCACGGTCGTTTTCATCCAAGTGATGTACGCGGTTGCGACACTCGCGTTGATTTCGGTTGGTCTCGCGATAATCTTCGGGATGATGCGGGTCATCAACTTCGCACACGGCGAGTTTCTGATGCTGGGCGGCTACGCGGTGGTCCTCCCGGTTCAGGCCGGGGTGAACCTTTGGGTCGCGATGTTGATCATCGCCCCGATCACCGTCGGTCTGTTCGGCGTGATAATCGAGCGATTGATCATTCGACCGCTCTACGGTCGCATCGTCGAGACCGTCCTGGCGACCTGGGGCCTGTCACTTCTCATGATCGGCCTCGCATCCGCGTGGATCGGCTTCTACCAAGCAGGTGCGGCCCCTCCATTCGGCAGCGTCCAGATCGGGTCTTATCGCGAAGGCCTCTACACCTTCTTTGTGATCGGGGTGACCGCGCTGATCCTAGCCGGCGTGTATGGGTTTCTACGGCACACGCGCTTTGGTCTCATCGCACTAGGCACCATGCAGAATCCGGCCATGGCTGCCGCGCTCGGCGTGAACGTCAGTCGCGTGTACGCCGTCACGTTCGGCTTGGGGGCCGCGCTCTCAGGCCTTGCCGGAGCCATCCTCGCGCCGATCTCGGGCGTTCTGCCGGTGATCGGTATTACCTACATCGCAAAGGCATTTATCACCGTGATCAGCGGGGGCGCCACGGTCCTTGCCGGGACGATTGCCGCCTCGGCCCTGTTTGGAACGGTCAGTCAGCTCGTGACTTATCTGTCCACGGTAATCATCGGGGAGGTTGCACTTCTCGCCGTGGCGATCGTTCTGCTGCGTCTTCTGCCTGAAGGCATTACCGGTCGATTTTCCCGGGGAGGCCTGTGAGCCGCGGGCGCGATGCGGCCACGCTCATGGCCGTAGGCTTAATCGGGTTGGCGGTGGCTTTCAGTTTGCCCCATCTCGTCGAAGTGTTCGTGCTGGTGGAACTCACCGCGTACATCGTCTTCGCGATGCTCGCGTTGTCGTTGGCACTCGTCTGGGGCTATGCGGGGATCCTGTGCTTCGGCCAGTCGATCTTCTTCGGCATCGGTGGCTACGCTTACACGCTTGGGGTGATGAACATCGGTGAGAGCACTCTCCCTGTTGCCTTGGGCATCGCGCTTCCCATGCTGTTCGCGGCCGTGCTGGGGTACTTCCTCTTTTACGGCAGGGTCAGCGACATCTATCTGGGTGTCATTACGCTTTGTGTGTCGCTCATCGCTTACAACCTGATCAATTCCTTGTCCGGCACCGAGTACAAGATCGGCTCGGTTCCGATCGGAGGTCACAACGGCATCCCCGGCGTACCCGTGGTTAACATGCCGGGTGATTCAAGCCGCACGTTCGGGTTCGAAGAGGTTTTCACGTTGTCGCTGATCTTATTGGTGGCGGTATATATCGGCCTACGTGCTCTCCTCGCGAGTCAGTTCGGAAAGGTAGTGGTTGCAATCCGCGAGAACGAATTGCGTGCCGAGCTGCTCGGTTATGACGCGCGGGCCTACAAGTTGGTCGTGTTCGTGATCGGCGCAGCCATCGCCGGGCTTGCCGGCGTCCTGTTCGTAAACTGGGGGTCCTTCATCGGGCCCACGGTATTCAGCATCTTTTTCAGCGCGCAGATCATCATTTGGATTATGGTTGGCGGGCTGGGGACACTGGCTGGTGCCATCGCCGGAGCGGTGTTCATCCAGTGGCTCTCCACGTGGCTTGGTACGAACAAGATCATCGATCCCAATATCGTGCTCGGCGTCATCTTCATCGTGCTGGTACTCCTGGTGCCGAAAGGCTTACAGCCGATGCTGGTCGAGCGCTTCAAGCGACGGCGGCGCAGCGAAACGCGCAGTGACACACGCAGTGAGACAAATAGCCGGCTCGGTGTGCCGTGAGCAAGCCACCGATCTTACGCACCGAGCAAGTGTGTAAACGATTCGGGGGAGTGAATGCGGTCGATGGTATCGACTTCTCGGTCGCCGAAGGCGAGCTGCGCTGCATTATCGGACCGAATGGGGCTGGGAAAAGCACCTTTTTCAAGATGCTGTCGGGTCAGCTGCAGCCCACTGCAGGTCGAATTCTCTTTCGCGAAGTGGATATCACGCGGGAGGAACGGCATCGCATCGCGCGCCGCGGTGTCGCTATCAAGACCCAGGTGCCCAACGTTTTCGATGGTCTTAGCGCTTTCGAAAACCTGCGAATCGCCGCCGCCCGGCGGCTGGATTCTCGAGGTGCCGCCGAGCTTGCCCGCGATATCCTCGCCAGAGTAGAAATGACCGCTCACGCGGACCGCGCGGTCGGTGAGCTTGCACATGGTCAGCGCCAATGGATCGAAATCGGCATGTTGCTCGCAGTCGATCCCGCCCTCGTGCTATTGGATGAGCCCACCGCCGGCATGACCAAAGAGGAAGTCGCACGCGCCGCGGCGATGATTCGTGCCTTAGCCAACCAGCGCGCCGTAATCGTCGTCGAACATGACATGAAGTTCGTTCGCATGGTCGACGCCAACGTGACGGTCTTTCACCAAGGCCGGATTCTCGTGGAGGGGCCGACCGATACCGTTCTCCGCGATACGCGCGTGCGCGACGTCTACCTTGGGAAGGCCGCGCACTGATGCCTGAGCTCATGCTCGAAGTCGACCAACTGGCGGCGGGATACGGTCGAATCCAGATTCTTAACGGGGTGAGTTTTGCCGTTCAAGCCGGGGAAGTCGTCGGGATTCTGGGGCACAACGGCATGGGGAAAACCACCCTGATGAAGACCCTCGTGGGCCACATCCCGGCCAGCGCCGGCGAGATTCGACTGAGTGGAGCGAACATCGGCAACGAACCGACTCATCGGCGGGCCCGCCTGGGTTTGGGTTACGTGCCGCAAGGTCGGGATATCTTCGCGCGACTCTCGGTTCTAGATAATCTTCGTATGGGCGCTGCGGCATTGCCCGATCGCGATGCCCGGCTCGCCGTGGAAGCGATACTCGAAGACTTCCCGACACTTCGCCTACTGCGCGAGCGTCAAGGTGGAACTTTGTCGGGCGGTGAACAGCAGATTGTTGCGATTGCGCGCGCGCTTTGCGCGAAGCCGAAGCTCCTCTTGCTCGACGAACCCACCGAGGGCATTCAGCCCTCGATCATTGAACGCATCGCCGAGTCGCTCGAGCGCCTCGTGTCGCAACGTTCGCTGACCCTCGTCCTGGTTGAACAGAACGTCGAGTTCCTCGCACAATTGTCGCGCCGCGTGCTGGTGCTCCAGAAGGGCGCGATCGTCAATGAGGTCGATGCCGCTTCGCTGCGCGATGACGAGTTCGTCGCTGCAATCACCGGTATGAGCCGCTGAACCGCATTCAACCAGTTCAACACAGTTCAACCCCGCAACAGGAGAGCACATCATGTCGTTCAAATTGCCGCAGGTGGAGCAAGTTCGCGAGTTAGGTGCCGATATGGGTATGGATCTGACCGAAGCCTATGCACAATCGGTCATCGACTATCTGGCGCCCTACGCGGACGGGTACCGGCTCATTGATTCGCTCGCCGATGACCTGCCACCGGTCAAGTATCCGCGCACGCCAGGCTATCGACCGGAAGGTGACGAGAACAAATACGGCGCGTGGATCGTCAAGACGCACATCAAAGGCGCGGCGTCGGGCAAGCTCAAAGGCAAGAAGGTCGCGATCAAGGACACCTACGCGGTGGCGGGTGTGCCGTTGACGAACGGCGCGTCCGTTCTGGAAGGTTACATTCCGCAGTTCGACGCGACCGTGGTTACGCGCCTTCTCGATGCGGGCGCCGAGATCGTGGGTAAGTCGGTGTGCGAGTATTTTTCGTTTTCGGGTGGCGCCTCCACGAGCATCAGCGGCCCGGTCCACAACCCGCGCGCGATGGGTCACACACCCGGCGGATCATCGACTGGATCGGGCGCGCTAGTTGCCGCTGGCGAAGTCGACATGGCCACTGGCGGTGACCAAGCCGGTTCAATTCGAATCCCCGCTTCTCTCTCGGGCGTGGTCGGAATCAAGCCGACCTTTGGATTGGTCCCCTATACCGGGATCATGGGGATGGATCCAACCATCGATCACGCCGGACCGCTCACCGCGACTGCCGCTGAGAACGCATTGTTCCTCGAGGTGATGGCAGGCGAGGACGGCTACGACTCACGGCAACGCGGACTCGAGCTTGAGCGATACACCGCCGCCATCGGGAAGGGCGCGAAAGGCTTGAAGATCGGCGTCGTACGCGAGGGTTTCGGCCAGTACGATTCTCATCCGGATGTCGACGCCGGCGTTCGTGCCGCGGCCAAGGTCTTCGAAGGACTCGGGGCAACGGTCGACGATATCTCGATCCCTTGGCACTTGCACGGCCTGCCCCTGTGGGGAGCCATCGCGCTCGAAGGCACTTACCACGTGATGATTCATAGCGCGGGTCTCGGGCGACACATCGAAGGGGTCTACCCCGTTTCTCTTGCGGCGCGCCTCGCATCATTGGGCGATCGTGCGAACGAATTACCGCACACTGTCAAAGTCGGCATGCTGCTTGGCGGCTATACCGATCGGTACTATCAGGGCTACTACTACTTCAAGGCACAGAATCTGCGCCGACGGTTGCGGGCAGCGTACGACAAGGCACTGGCCACCTACGACATTCTGCTCATGCCGACGACACGTGTGATGGCATCGAAGCACGTCGCGCCCGACGCTCCGCTACCGGATCTTATGAACCACAGCTGGGAGCAGATCGGCAATACCTGCCCGTTCAATGTCACCGGCCATCCGTCGCTTTCGATTCCGTGTGGGTTCGGTGCCGGCGACCGACCGATCGGTATGATGCTCACTTCGAAGCACTGGAAGGAATCGACGCTTTACCGTGCGGCCGACGCCTTCGAACAAGCAACGAATTGGCAGAACATGGGCCCGGCGAAGTTGAAGGGGAAGGCAACCAAGACCGGAAGGTAAGGACGAGTCAGGGGACGGGTGGAGCAAGCAGCACCAACCGGCGATCGTCAATCAGCGGCTCGATCAGCTCAAGCCGACCCAGCGCGACACCTTGCCCGTCCCGAATTCGCACTGCAGACGCTACGTTGCAATCCGATGCTCCAGTCTGCTCATCAGCCGCACCACCGGCCACAACATCGCAAGATAAATCAGGGCTCTGTCGCATTAAGCAATTTACGCCAGAAATTCCTTAATGAAATCAATGCCAATTTCTATCCTCAGGTCCTTAATGCGACAGAGCCCGCGGCGGACGTCGCGGTGGGCGGGACCACCCGCACCGATATCGTCAGCCGCGAGCCCTGGGTCAAACGCGGTGCGACCTTCGTCTCGCTCGCGCGCCGAGAGATGGATCCGGCCGGTTGGGCGAAGTTCGACAAGACCGTGATCGATGACTGGGATTGCAACATGACGATGCCGCAGTTTCGCGACATGCTCGATGACGGGCAGTTCGACCGCGCACGCCTGCATGCCGAGATCGGCGAGGTCATCGCCGGCGCGAAGCCCGGCCGCAAACGGGGCGATGATCGCATCCTTGTTCACACAACCGGGCTGGTATCCCAAGACGTCGCGATTGCATGGTGGCTCTATCAGCGGGCGCGCGCGGCGAGCCTTGGCGTGTCGCTGCCGGCAGCGACGGCGCAAGCGCATATCGAGCCGACGGACTGAGCCGGACCAACTCACTCATCGACGCGCCGCCGGTACGTTCGCCACGCCGATCCGCGTGTTGATGATTACCGGGAACACCGACACCAGCCAAGTGAGGAAGAACTTCACTTGGAATTCGAGGCCGAGCCAGATGATCACGAGCGGCACGAGTACGACGGTGGGCATCGCATAGAGCGCGTTGATATATGGATCGAGTATCCGGCGCGGTGCTGCTGCAGAACGCGAAAACCTGACCCGGCAACCAGATGGCCCGCGCAATTTCGCACTCAGTGCGTGTCGAAGATGTCCTGATACACGGCAACCGCGTTGCGGATCGCGTCCAATTCGGCTTTCGTCGGGTGGTCCGGGTCCTTCGCCGCCGGCAGACTGCCGAGCTTGAGCAGGCACGCCATGAGCAGCAAGCGCGCCTTGGTGCCGGTCAGGTTCGACGCGGCGATCTGGAACTCATCCGGGTCGGCGAATCCTTCCGGCGCGCCGCGGCCGACCTTGGCGACCGGAACGCCGCTGAACGCCGCCTTCAACATCACCTTGTGGCGCGCCAGGGACAGCGTGGTGCCGTAAGGCACGAGGCCTTCAACGATGAATCCGGCGAGCCGACCCATCGCGAGCTTGTGATCGAGCGAGGCAATGAGATCGAGTTCGAGCGACGGATCGTCGCCGAATTCAAGACCCGAATAGCTGCCGTCTTTGACGATCGAGACCACGGGGATCGCATCCGCCAAAAGCCTTCCACCAGCGTCTTTCACCGCAACCTCGATGGTCTCGATGCCGCGACCCACCTTTTTCACCGCGTTCACCCGGTACGGAAGTTGGGTGATCCGGAGCTCCGACAGATAAGTGTGCTTGTAAGCGGGCAAATAAGTTAGCGCCATCCGGCCGGTGTGGCTGACATTGCCGATGATGCCGCCGTGTCCGCCGGTTGCGACGTAGCCGCCCGGCCGCGCGTCGACCTTGGCAACCTCGCGCGCGGCGAACATCTGTTGCTCCTGGATGACGACGGTTCCGCACCGATTGCGGCCCTCGGAGTCGGCCCAGACGCGCGAAGCAATGAAGCGGACCGAATCCACGATGTTCTTCGGCCCGTCATTGCTGATCTGGCCTTGCGGGCGCTGGGCGGCGTTGCCACAGATCGGCCGGGGCGTGTCGATCAGGAGATTGAACCAGTACGCGCTTTCCTCGACTTGCGGGCTACCTTGCGTCCAGATGACGCCATCGTAATCCCCGCTCGACGCCAGCGCCTGCATGTCGTTGGTCACCTTGGCCAGCATCGGCCGTGGCGGCGCCGCCGCCAGGTGATAGGGCTTATACGGATAGAAATCCTTTCCCCTTGTCTCGGGCGGGATGTCGCCCGTGCCGACGTCCTTCCTTAAATGCGCGGGGAGACCCTTGGTGAAACCGCTCGACGGCGCGCCGCGGTAGAAATCAATCGTCGCCACAGCCGAGATCAAGCTAGCGGCACCGTCGTCGCCGATCGCCAATCGGTCGATTTCTTCGAAGCTGCGCGATCCGTCGGGGAAGAATCCCTGTCGCGCCTTTGCCGCCGGGCCCCCGGGATCGGCGCATTCCTCCTCCCACGCCCGACCGTCGGCCTGCAGCGCCATATAGGGCAAGGGATAGAGTCCGTCGTCGGGCGCCAGTTCGAGCTCGTAGACCGGCTTGTCGGTGCGGTCCTGCCGTTCCAGCCGGAACACCCCGTCGGCGCCAATGTAGCCGTCGGGCGGACCATAAAGCTCGGCGGCGTCCGATTCCAGCGGATGAGCGGAGAACTGCTCGACATAGAGCTTCGCCGGCGCCGCCAACCGTTGCGCCCGCAAGGCATCGAACGTCTGCGTCGAGCCGTCGGCATTCCGAAGCAATGGTAGGCCGCGCTTCGCCCGCGCTTTGTTCGAAGTGATGAGCGGCGGCGTGTTCTGGATCGTCGCCGTCGGTCCCGATAAATGAGCGATGCGCGCCTTCTTAGTCATGGCCGTGCCTCCTGTTTCGGTTGCATACCGATTGAGCGATTGAGCGTCGCCCGGCTAGCTTACGCCAGGAGCATAGGCCAAGTCGAGTTGCGCGGGCCGATGATCCTGACCGGCTACTTCGAGCGACCGACGGGGACCGCTGATACGCTCGACGCCGAGGGCTGGATGTAGACAGGCGATCCCGGCATGATGCGGCCGGAGGGTCTGGTCCACAGCCTTCACACGACACGGACAGCGCCCAACGAGAGCGACGTGGCGCATACCCATGAAGTGCTGCACGGTGAAGAAACGATGGCCTTTGCAGATGCGGGCTACACCGGCGTGGAGAAACGAGACGAGATTGTGCAAGCTCAAGCGGCTGGGGCGATTCACAGCGATATCAAATGGAGAGTGGCCAGTCGGCGCAGCACGATCACCAATATGACTGAGGGAGTAAGGCGCTCCTCGGACAAAAACTCTTAAAACTCAAATGTCATGTTTCTAAGCGGTGATATGTATCGCAGCTTAGGTGCGAAGCTCTTCACAGTGTAGAGACAACCAGCTTAGAAAAAGGCAGCAGGCGGAAAATACAAACAACAAACCAGCGCGTGGAACGACAAAAGCCGACTCTGGATCACCTAGGAAAACCGACTGCATGCCATCCAGTGCCCAGCCCATTGGCGACCATTCTGAAATGTTTTGCAGCCCTGGTGGCATCAACATACGCGGAACCATGATGCCGGCGATGGCCGCCAGCACAACGTTAAGCCCACCACCTAAGGCGGCTGCGTGCTCAAAACTGCGTGTGTAAGCCGCAATCAACAATGCAAGCCCAACGGCCGCAGCACTGGTCGAAAAAACCATCAAAATAAACCAACCCAGTGCAACGTTCAGTTGCAGCGCATCGCCACCGAGTAGCGGCACTAACCAGTGTCCGACCGCTAGCATCAAAATCAGTTGTAGCCAGTTCAGAAGCATGAAGGCCAGCAGTTTTCCGCCTAGAACTGTGCTTGGTGACACTCCAAAAGTTCCCAGTCGAATGAGGGTGCCGTCATTGCGTTCCTGAATCAGCACACCAGCGATGGGTATCACCACGAAGAACATGCCAAAGACCAGCCATGCGGGCACGCTTTGCTGGACGGCGGTCATGGTTCGTCCAGATTCAATCTCGTAAAGGTAGCGGACCTTTGGCGCGCCAACATTCGGCAGCAGCTCGTCATTGGTTGAGCTGTTCAGCAAGACACTCGCAAAGGGCCCCGCCTCTGCCGCAGCCATTTTCATTTGCACCTGAAGCAAGGAAAAGTTCAACTCGGCTCTGAGCCGCGCCGCAACTGCTGGCTGTATCCGATTACCCAGCCACATTTCAAGTTGCTCATTGCGAGGACGACCGTCTTGATCAAGCCATGGGGCACGAACGATCACACCCGCCTCGACTTGCCT
>SHXR01000089.1 GCA_009693235.1 Betaproteobacteria bacterium
TGCGTCCAGCGTGAGCGAAATGCGGGGCATGGCCCCGCTTTCTGTCGCAAAACGCCCCGCAAGTTCGATGAATATTTCATTCGCTTCGCAAATTCGACAAAATCACACTCAGGGATCCCTCGTGCGGCTACTTGATCGGTGTTTTCTTATCTTTTTCGCACCCATCCGTACCGCGTGTTATTGGGTAGACCGCCCGCCTCGAGGTAATCGCTTCGCAATGCCGCGAGATTGTCTTGCGGCATGATGAATCGATTCTCGAAGGCGCCACGATCGGCCCCGGGTTTCGCGAAGCCCGGGAATTCCAACACCGATTTCAGGCGATCCGGCACGCGCCGCATGTAATCCTTTGGCACCGGCTTGTACGGGCTGTCGGCACTGATGCGCCCATCGACCGGCAGCTTGTATAGGTTCGCCGAATTGATGCCGAGAATCTTCCTCTTGTCGTTGGCGGTGAGGCGCGGATAGCCGTACTTCTTCGCCATGTCTTCGGGAATATGGAAGCACCAGAACGCCTCGATCTGCCATTGCGGCGCGCCGTACCACACCGCGTCCGAACCGAAAATGATGCGGTCCGGCCCCATGTACTTCATCAGTTGCCCAAGCATATGGGCGCATAGATTGGGAAAGGTGATCGCGCAGGATGCAAACGTCGTGCCGATCTCGGCGTAGACATTCTTCAAGGGCGCCGCGAGTTGCGCGAACTGGGTCACCCAGCGAATGTCGGGCACGCCATCGCGCTGTTTCCCGGAGACAATCGCCTGCATCGCCTCGGTGTTGAAGAAACGCGGTCCGAAACAGGCGTGATAGATGATGAAATTGAATTCCGGCCAATCGCGGGCGGCCTTTGGAATGTCGATCGGGCTGCCCTGCTCTGGGGTATCTGGCGCGATCGGCGCGAGGCCCTTATGGATGCAGATATTGAAGAAGCCCGGATGCGCCTTCAACTCGCCGCGATTTTTCTTAATGAGTTCGTAGGTCGAATAAGCGATCTGTTCGTCATCGAGCCGCCATTGCTTCATTGGACTCGTCGCATCATCGTCGACCTTCGCCGTGTAGGCGATGTTGTAGCCCTTCCATGAATCCGGATGGAACTGGTCGATCTGCTGCTGCATGAAGCCAAGATTCTGCTTACTGGGGAAGATTTGCCCATGCGCAAGCAGGCGCTTGGAGCCGGCAATGTTGTTGACGAAATCGCGCACCGCCGCCGTCTGATAGCCGGTGAGATTCATCGCAGTAAGCGATTCATCGACGCTGCGTGGGATGCGCGGCTTGTCTTCACTTGGCGCCTGAAAAAGGCCCAGCGGTGCGTTACTCAAGATCGCGACCGACACTTGGCTGTCGAGATAAACATCTTTGATGAACTGCGCGAGATAGAAATTCGCGCCTTCAATCGGCGTTTGGCCCAGTGCCGGATTCCAGGCTTTCCACGGGCTACCCAGCTCATCGGGCAATCCCTCCGCATTGAAAGGATTGTTCTTGAAGCCCGCATTCTCAGCGACGGATCCCTGCCCTTGCGCGAGCGCACGCAGCGCCCCCGGCCCGGGCATCGTCTGGCGAATCATATGGAGCTGGTCATCGAACACGAACAAATCGCGCGGCACTGCTTCGGCGGCATGCGCGGCCCCGAACAGTTCAACCGGGCTTACATCGAAGAAATGTCCGAACACTTCATTCATCGAGATAAACGCCGCTGCCACGCCGCCCGAGCCGGCCAGGAAACGCCTGCGACTCATGCCGAGCTGCTTGCCGGTGTCATCCGCCAATGCGGCGATACGAGCCTCGACCTCTTTCTGTTGAGCCGTTCGCTTGCTCGGCAGATACTCGCCATTGGAGATGATCTGCGTTGGAATCGGCGACTTCAGTGTGTCGACTTCATCGGCACGGACCAGTGATCCCAACTGACGATCACTCAACCATGCGCCTTCTTCCCGCGACCCCGGTATACGGTTCGGGATGAAACGGCTCCTTTGGTGGTGTGGCCACACCGTTGATGCGAACATCCCGACGCGGCCTGTCTCGTTGACTCTAGTCGCGCCTGCCCGGCTGGGGCAATCGCTCTTGGGTTAGGATAGATCTTTATCGAATTTCTGGCATTGATTACCCATGACCCCTCTTCGCTACCCACACCTTTTTTCCGGCGGGCGCCTCGGTAACGTCGCCCTGAAGAATCGGGCAATCGTCGCGCCGATGACTCGCACCAGCGCAACCCCCGATGGCCGCGCCACAACCATCATGGCCGACTACTACGGCGAATTCGCGCATGGCGGCTGGGGCCTTGTGATCGTTGAGGCCACCTACATCGACAAGCAATACAGCCAGGGCTACAACAACCAACCGGGCATCGCCGACGACGCGCAGCGGGACGCCTGGAAACCAATCGTTGAGGCCTGCCATCGCTCGGGGACGCCCGTGTTCCTGCAACTCATTCATGCGGGCGCAGTCAACCAGGGTAACCAGTGGCTCAAGGGATCGATCGCGCCTTCGCCCGTTCAACCAAAGGGTGAACAAATCGACCGATATGGCGGCAAGGGACCGTTTCAGATGCCGCGCACCATCACGCATGCCGAAATCAAGCAGGTCGCGACGGGCTTCGCACAGGCGGCAAAACGGGCGGCCGACATCGGGTTTGACGGCATTGAGGTGCACGGCGCGAACGGCTACCTGCTCGATCAATTTCTGACCACCTACACCAACCGTCGCGACGACGAATATGGCGGCCCGATTGAAAACCGGGTGCGTTTCCATATCGAAGTGATGAAAGCCGTTCGCGATACCGTGCCCGCACATATTCCAGTCGGCGTGCGCATCTCCCAGACCAAGGTCAACGATCTCACCTATGTATGGCCAGGTGGTGTGCGCGATGCCGATGTGGTGTTCCCGGCGTTGCAGCGAACCGGCATCGACTTCATTCATGTGAGCGCCCATCTTGGCTGCACACCCGCGTTTGATGCCGGGTTGAGTCTCGCGGCCCTGGCAAAGCGCGCGACCGGCATGACGATCATTGCCAACGGCAAGCTGAATGATCCAGCGCTGGCGGAAGAGGCCTTGACGAAACGCGACGGCGATTTCTGCGCAATCGGCAAGGGGGCGCTGGCCGATCCGGCCTGGCCCATCAAGATTCAACAGGGCGAAGCGCCAATTCCGTTTGATCCAGCGATGACCAGTCCACTTGCTACGGTCGCCAATACGGCGGCGTGGCGGGCACGACGCGCCGCGTAAAACACCCGCATTATTAAACCTACCAACGGAGATCGAGCCATGACGCAGAAATTGTTTGGTGCACTCGCAAGCGGACTACTGCTCCTTAGCGCCTGGAGTGTCTCGATAGCGCAAACCGATGCCTGGCCGCAAAGCCCGTGCGGATCGTGGTGACATTTTCACCGGGCGGGTCAAGTGATATTGTCGCCCGAGCACTCGCAGTGCCTCTGCAAGCGAAGCTCGGACAACCGGTGGTAGTGGACAACCGCCCAGGTGCCGGCGGCTCCATCGGCGCGGCCGAAATCGCGCGAGCGGCCCCGGATGGCTACAACCTCCTCATGTCGAACACCACGCCGATCTCGCTATCGCCGTTCATGTTGGAGCCCTCGCCCTACGATCCGATCAAGAGCTTCACGCATGTGAGCCTCGTGGCGACGGTACCGGATGTGGTGATGGTGCATCCATCGGTACCTGTAAAAACACGGCCGAACTCGTTGCGTGGATACGGGCGCAGTCGAAACCGGTTTCCTATGGATCGGGCGGCATCGGTTCGATCGGACACATCCTCGGCGAAACATTCAAGAAGGAACTGGGTCTCTCGATCGAGCATGTCGGCTACAAGGGCAGCTCACCGATGATCACCGGCCTCATGGGCGGCACGCTGAGCTTCTCTTTCGATACCTTGCCGCAGAACGTCCCGCATATGAAGGCAGGCCGACTGCGCCCACTCGCAGTGACATCGCGTGAGCGTTCGGCGATTGCCCCCGATGTGCCTACCATCGTGGAAGCCGGCATGAACAGTCTCATCGCCGAGAACTTCATCGGTGTGAGCGCACCAGCACGCGTGTCGGATGTGATCGCGACCAAGCTGCACGCGGTCGTCCAGGAATCGCTCGATGATCCGAACTTCATGAAGCGGCTTGCCGACCTTGGCCTCACCGTTCGCAAGATGCAGCGCGCGGAGTTCTCCAAATTCGTCGAGAACCAGATTACCGGTTGGGCACCTGCCGTCAAAGCGTCCGGGGCCAAGCTGAACTGATCCATCGCACCGGAGCCCTCCAATGCCCAGCATCTCGATTCACGTCGTCGATGTATCGCGAGGCGTCGTCGCACGCGGCCTGCGCGTCGAAGTATTTGCAACCGCGCCAGCACGGCGAATCATCGCGAGCGGCGCGATCGCGGAGAATGGCGTACTCAACGATGCGGCCCTTGCAGCGATATTTCCGCCAGGGCATTACGAAGCGGTGTTCCATATCGCCGACTATTACAAGAACGAAAGCGTTCCGCTCCCAGCGACGCCGTTTCTCGATATCGTGACCTATCGGTTCGGCATCACCGATTCACGGCAGCACTACCACCTGCCATTCAAGATGACACCGTGGGGTTATTCGTGCTTTCGGGGTGGGGCGTGAGCGAATCGGTCAAGGTCTGGGGAGATGGTCCCAATCGATCTTGATCGCGGGAAGAACCGAGGCGACAAGCCCGATCATCATCTCGTAGGAAGGCCCTTAGTTCAGTGATAGTCGTCTTCACGTTGGTGGCGCACGGCGAGAATAGTCACCGTGATGTCATCGTCGATCTCGAACAATGCGACGTACCCGGCCGCCCCGAACGGGATGATCGACTCGCGCAGAAATGGGTTGCCTGAAGTTACTTTGCGATAGCTGAATGGTGAAAGGGCCAGACTCTTGATGGCGTTGGTAATGGCTGCGAGTGCCCGGTCTGCCCCGTCGCGCTCCAAGATGAATTCGTAAAGACGAATAAAATCGGCTTCGGCGTCCGGCGTGAACCGAACGCGATGGCTCACTTGCGCGCCTTGGCCGAAGTCTTCGCGCGCGCCAACATCTTGGTAAGGCGATTGATCACAGCATCGACGCTGACGTACTTGCCGGTACGGCGTGCGTCCTCGCCTGAACGCAAACCTCGCGCTATGAATGCGCTCTGGGCGAGTCTTCGCTCGATACTCTCTCGAATCGATTGCTCGACAAAACTGGAGAGACTCTCGCCGTCCTGCAATACACCCTCCGCCGCCTCGCGAAGTTCCGGATCGACGCGTAATGAGGGAAACGTGGCAGTCTTCATTGCAGCTCCTTGCGTTGCAAATGCGATGCATTCTGCCGGAATCTCTACGGGGTTGCAACGGCGTTATTCCGCAACTACGTAACTCAAAGATTCGGCATCGCAGATTCGCGGCAGCGCTACCACCCGCCGTTTAGGATGACACCGTGGGGCTATTCGTGCTTTCTAGCCGGCGCGTGAGGGATTCTGACAAGGCCTGGGGAGCCACTCCCAATCGATCTTGATCGCGGGAAGGCGGGTAACTTCCTGAAATTTGGCGGGCAATTCAACGCAAGACGCCTTCCACCGCAATGTAAAGGGGTGATTGTCCACGTTTTGCATTCCCGGCTGAGCGAACGACCCGGCGCATCGTGATCGAGAGGCAACTGGTGCGAATCAGCCCGTCGCACAGCGCACGAGGACTTCGTGCCCTCCACCCTATACCTTCCCACCTCTACCGCAGCGGCGGCGCCTCCATCGCCAAGCCGATTCTCTTCACGAGTTTGCCCGTGTCATCGGCGTCGGTCTTCACGAATGCGGCGAATTCTTCCGGGGTGAGATGCGGCGCATCGGCGCCAACTTGCGCGAGCCGTTCGCGCGCATCGGTTTGAATCAATCCTTGATACATCTCCATGCGCAAGCGACGCACGATGTCAGGCGGTGTGGCAACCGGCGCGAGAATGCCAAACCAGCTTGACACGACGTAACCGGGCAACGCGTCCTCGCCTAACGTCGGCACGTCGGGAAACTCAGCAGACCGTTTGAGCCCGGCCGCAGCAATGGGTTTCAATTTTCCGGCGCGCACATGCGGCAGCACCAAACCCGACGCATTCCACATCAACTGCACCTGTCCGGCGAGCAGGTCATTCAACGCCGGTGCCGCGCCTTTATAGGGCACATGCAGCAGGCGCACATCGGCGGTGACGTTGAAGAGCGCACCCGCCAGATGCAAAACGTTGCCGATCCCAGCCGAACCGAAGGCAATCTGATCCGGCTTCTGGCGAGCCAGTTCGATCAGCTCCTTGCCGTTGTTGGCCGGCAACGAAGGATGTGCGACCAGGATGAGGCTCACCGGCACTGCAACCAACCCGATCGCCACGAAATCGCGATCAGCATCGTAGGGTAGCTTGCGGTAAACAGCCTGATTGATCGAGTGCGACGAGTTGACGAGCAATAAGGTGTAGCCGTCGGGCGCTGACTTCGCCACGAGTTCCGTCGCGATAATGCCATTGGCGCCAGGCCTTGCCTCGACGAGAACAGGCTGTCCCATGCGCTCGGTGAGCTTGATCGCGGCCACGCGCGCATAGGCATCGGCGGAAGCCCCCGCTGCGAAGGGAATGATGATCCGGATCGGTTTGTCGGGATAGGCCGCCTGCGACGCGGGCGCAATGAGCCCAAGAGCCATCAACGCGGTAAGCGCGTAGTTGATCGATGCGTGCATTGCGATGCTCTCCTGGGATGTTCGACCGGCGGCAAGGATATAGCGATCACGCGCCGGACGATTTTCTTGCCCGCGAGTCAGTTCGCCGCTTCGACCTTTATGACGGTGTAGGCGCCTTGCAATTTATCGGCCACGAACCGGATCCGGTCGCCCTCCTTCAGCGTATCGAGCGCCCGCTCGTCGCTCACGCGAAACACCATCGTCATTGGCGGCATTTCGAGGTTGACGATCGGCCCATGTTTGATGGTGAGCTTCTTGCTCGCCTTGTCGACCTTGCGTATCTCGCCTTCGGTCATGGCCGGTGCCTGCCCAAACGCAACAGATCCAATCGTCATCCACACCATCACTGCCGACACACCAAGAATTTTCTTCATCAATCGCTCCTGTTGATCAATCAATGCTGCGAATGCGGACCGGGCTTGCGCACTGAAACCGCTCCTGTCGGGGCCGGAGAAACATCCGGTGCGCGTTCTGCTTGCGGCGTCGCGCCCGTCCATTCATAGGCGACCGTACCGGACGGATGCTTGTACCAACCCGGGTCGCTGTAGTCGTTTCGAGCCAGTCCATCGCGCACTTTGAATACGGTGAACATGCCGCCCATCTCGAGCGCACCAAACGGCCCTTGGCCACTCATCATCGGCAGCGTGTTCTCCGGCAACGGCATCTCCATCGCGCCCATCTCGGCCATGCCACGCTCGCCCATCGCCATGTAATCGGGCACCAGATTGATGATCCGGCGCGCCACCTCCCGCTGATCGACGCCGATCATGGTCGGGACGTTATGCCCCATCTGGTTCATCGTGTGATGCGATTTGTGGCAATGGAAGGCCCAATCGCCCGGCGCATCGGCGACGAATTCGAAAGCGCGCAGACCACCGACGGGCAGATCGACCGTCACCTCGGGCCACTGCGCAGTACGCGGGATCCAACCGCCGTCGGTGCCGGTCACCACAAAGTTATGGCCATGCAAGTGAATGGGATGATTCGTCATCGTGAGATTGCCCATCCTGATCCGCACCCGATCGTTCTTCCGGACCACCAGATGATCGATCCCGGGAAACGCGCGGCTGTTCCAGGTCCACAGATTGAAATCGAGCATCGTGTTGACCTTGGGCGTGTAGCCGCCCGGCGCGATGTCGTAGGCGTTCACCAGGAACACGAAATCGCGATCGACCACGCGCTCCTTTGGATTCTTCGGATGCACGACGATAAATCCCATCATGCCCATCGCCATCTGCACCATTTCATCGGCATGCGGGTGATACATGAACGTACCGGCATGTTTCATCTCGAATTCATACACATAGGTCTTGCCCACTGGAATCTGCGGCTGGTTCAGTCCGCCCACGCCGTCCATGCCGTTCGGCAACAAGATGCCGTGCCAATGCACCGTCGTATGCTCAGGCAGTTTGTTGGTGACGAAAAATCGCACCTTGTCCCCTTCGACACACTCGATGGTGGGCCCAGGCGACTGGCCGTTATAGCCCCATAGATTCGCCTTCATGCCCGGTGCAATCTCACGCACCACCGGCTCGGCGATGAGATGAAACTCCTTCCAGCCACCATTCATGCGCCAGGGCAGTGACCAGCCATTCAGGGTCACGACCGGGTTGTAGGGGCGGCCGCTCGCCGGGGCCAGGGGCGGCTGTGTCTTCGGGGATGACTGTGATGGCGCCTCCGGCACGGCGGCCGCGCCGGCCTTGGAGACCATGCCCGCACCGAGCGCCAGGGCGCTGGTTGTGCGCAGAAAATTTCGACGTGATTGCATCGTGAATCCTCAAAAATTGCTGAATCAGTGATCGCTACCAACCCCGGCCACCGGCATGACGCCGCCCACTCGCGCAGCCGTCATCATGCCAGGTGATCCGATGGTAAGCGCGGTCTGCAGGTCGGTCGCGGCACGCCAAAAATCTCGCAGCGCCTGAATTGCGTTACTAACGCTGGCAATCTGCTCTCGCGCATCGGCCAAGAGCTCGAACACGCCGATCAGCATGCCGTTATAGCGAAGCAGCGTCTCGTCCGAGATGCGCTTTCGCAACGGCACGATCTCGTCACGATAGTGCTTGGCGGATTCATACGCTGACCGGTATGCCGAATAGGCCTCGCGCACTTCGGAACGCGCAGTGATGACAACATCGGCAACATGCTCCACCGATTGCATGTAGAGCGCCTCGGCTTTGGCAACGCGGGTGCCGCCCCAATCGAACAGCGGCAGCTCCACGCTGATCTCATAGCCGTAGCTGAACGGCTGGTCAGCGTCTTTCTTTCGCGCTCGGCCAAGCTCCAGCACATTGATAAAACGCGTTGCCCGGGACAGCCCGAGGGACGCCGCAATCCGTGCCGACTCCTGTTTCGCTGCCTGCACATCGAGCCGATCTCGGAGTGCGGTCAGCTCGATATCCTGCGGTTCGGCCGGCATTACAGGAAGGTCCGGCAGCCGCTCCGGCAAGCGCAGCGCCACACCAGTTAAACCCATCAAACGCATGAGCTTCTCGCGCGCGGCCACGGCGGCATGGCGTGCGCGCACCAGATTCGTCATCGCCTCGGCATTGAAAGCTTGTTCCCGCATGCGGGTCAAGGCCGGGAAGTTGCCCGCCTCGGCCATGCGCTGAGCCAGTTCCGCGGCCGCCGCCGCCGATTCTCGAACCTGGTCCATGTAGCGTACCAACTCATCGGCCGCGAGCGTCTGAAAGTAGGCGTGCCGGGTTTCCTGCACAAGTTTCAGCATGCGTTCGCTCACCATAAATTGGACCGCCGCAAAGCGCCGCGCTTCCATGCGTGAGCGGAGCGGCAGGGTCATAATGCTGATGATCTCAAGCGATAGAGCCTCGTCAATGGAGGGCAGCGCCTGGCCCCGCTGGACGCGCGAGAGGCTGTAGTGCGGATTGCGAAGACGGCCCGCTTGCACCAGATCGGCCTCGGCAATCGCCAACTCAGCGTACATGGCCTGCAGTCCGCGATTATTGAGGAGTGCAACCTGCACCGCATCGTCGGCGGAAAGCGAGGCCGCGAGAATGTTCGCAACGACCGCTCGTAAAGACTCCGCCTCCACCGGGGAGCGGGCCCACTTCACATCCTTGCCTAACCGTTCTTGCACGGTGGTTTCCACGGCGCGAAAGCCGCCGTCTTCAGAAAACGTCGCGCATCCCGCCGCAGCCAGGCTCATCGCGATGACCGCAATACCTTTCAACATGACATGCCCTCTCGCATCGACGCTGACCCGTGGCGAGCAGCCCATGGCGGTCGAATCGGATTTTCTTGGCGACGCAATGACGCGAGTTCACCCTATGGCAGGCAATGCCCAAGGCGGGTGTACCTTTGAAATCGCGGCGTGACGTGGCGCGCAGCAACGCGCGCGGCGGCGCTTAGCGAACGAGTAAGCGGGGCGGTCGGTCGAGACCGGACGGGACGAACCCGACAAAGTGTCGATCGAAAAAGGCGATCGGACCGGAGGAGTCCGTGCCAAGGATCAGAACATCGGGCGACAGCGATGACACCACCCCCGCACAACAGACGCCACAAGCGCTACAAGAGGCGACATGGTGGTCGTGGCTGCCGCTCGTATCGCCCGCTTCGTCGCCGTGCGCATGCTGATGATCGGCCTCATGCGCAGAGTCGGTTGCCGCATGGTGATCGTGCGACACCATTCGATCGAGGCTGCCGACGACGGCGCTTTGCGCCGGTTGACCGCACAGCATCATGATCGACGCCGCATAGCCTCGCACCGGCAAGGCCACCGTCAGAATCAGGATGAGAACGAGTCTAGGCAACATGGAAAGATCCTGGCACATCGAATGTCAAGCGTCAATGCCCCCGGTCGACCATTGTCGAAAGTAAATTAGTTGTCCGGTTTTAGTAAGTAACCTGTCCGGTTTATTGAGGAGCGATATTGCTGCCCATAAGCCGGTCTGGCTACCGACAGGAGAACCGGAAGATGAGATTCGAAGAGGCCTACCAAGGATGGACGGCGGGGC
>SHXR01000033.1 GCA_009693235.1 Betaproteobacteria bacterium
AATGGTTGCGGCACCGCTTGCGCGCTTTGCAGCTCAAGCACTGGCGGCAGGGAACCACGATGTTTCGGGCGTTACGGGCATTGTGGGTGCGAGCCCGGCTCAAGCTGCACGCGTGGCGGGCAATGCGCGTCGCTGGTGGCACAATAGCCCGATGGAGTTGAACCGGCTCATGCCCATTGCCTACTTCGACCAACTTGGCGTCTCCCGGCTTTTATGACCTCAACTTCTCGAACCGCCCGGTGCGGACCCGCATGCCAGGTGGTGTGGGAGGGGACCAGTCAGATTTCCTAACTGCACCTATCCCGATTGTGGAGGATCGTTGGAAACCGAATTGCTCATCGTCGTGATCGCGAAGGCCATTACCGAGGTGGCCGGCATGTTCATGCTCGGTCGCGGCCTACTCTATCTTTTGGCGGGCGCCAAGCGCGATACGAATCTGTTCTACCAAGTGTTATGCGTGGTCACCAATCCGGTGGTTCGCGCCGCGCGTTGGCTTACGCCTGGAATCATCGTCGATCGGCACATCCCGTTCGTTGCCTTCGTGCTGCTAGGCTGGATCTGGCTTGGCATCGTCCTCTGGTTGCTCCCTGATCTTTGTGCGTCAGGGCGGGTGGACTGCACGGAGCTGTTGCAAAGGAAAGCGGGTGGCTGATCGCCTGCGGCGGTGGGTGACGCCTTCGGCGGTGAAAGGTGAAAGGTGGAAAGTGAAAAGTGAAAAGGCTCCTTCTCCCACGTTACCGGGGGAGAAGGCTGGGATGAGGGGGCTCACTCTTCACCCTTCACCCTTCACCGCTTTTCACTCGCTCAGCCAAAAATCACATCCTTCCCCACCAGCTTTCCCTCGGCATCCCGTTCGAGAATGATGATGATTTTCTCGTCCACCTTGTTGAAGTTGTCCGGATCGAAGGTCTTCTTGCTATAGACCCAGCGCGGTTTTGCCGGGTCTTTGTCATCGATCGAATCGGGCTTGCCCATCTTGCTTTGAATCTCTTCGGCGATGGATCCGACGACGTGGCCATGAAACTGGCCGCGTGAATGCGTGCCGCCGCCGCAAGCGCTAAGCGTGAATACGATCGCCAGCAATACACCAGCAACTAAACTATTCGACATTACTGCTCCTATCGTTGATTCGTGGTGGGGTCGTGCAGGATGTAGTGACGACCCTATAGGGATCTTACGTCAAGCCGAGCTGGCGCCCAATATGGTTCGCGCATTGCGGATCGAACGATTTGACGCGTTCATATTCCGCCCGCGCTTCGTCGTGCCGGCCGAGCTTGTGATACGCGAGCGCGAGGTGATAGCCCGCATCCGGATTGAAGTACTGGATTTTCGTGGCTTCCTTGAGGGCGATGACGGCCTCATCGATGCGACCGAGATGGTCCTTGCAAAGGCCAAGCCCGAACCAAGCCCGGTCGTGGCTGGGCGATAACTTCACCACCTGCTCGAATTCAACGATGGCCGCGTCAAAGTGACGATGCTGGTGCAATACAAAACCCAGATTGAAACGGGTGGCGTGATCATCCGGAGCAATCACAAGCGCCTTGCGGTAGGCATCGACCGCACCAGCTTCATCCTTGCCTTGCGCTAGGATGAACGCGAGATTGCGCCACGCATTGACGTAGCGCGCGTCGTATGCGATCGCCTTTCTGTACTGGGCGACGGCAGCCGGCTCGCGATTGAAATACATCCACAGAATCGCCGCGTAGTAGTGCAGGCGGGAGCGCAGAAATTCATACGACATTGCGGCGGACTCAATTAATGACGGACGGGCATTAGAACCTGTTGTGGCGCCGCACGACAAGCCCTCCCACGCGCGTGTTATCGTGATTCGCCCAACGTTCATGGAGGAGCCGTCATGCCCGCCCGCAGCAAGCCATTCAAGGTTTCCCCGACCAATCCATCGATCAAGGAAATTCAAACCGAACCGGAACGGCATATGGACATGCCATACGCGCCGGCCATGCGCATCGAGGCACCAGGCGATCTGCTGTTCATTTCAGGGGCGACGTGCTCGCCGCTTTATCACAAGCATCCGCATATTCCGGCCGAGCATCAGCATCCGAATGACATGAAGGAGCAATCCAAGCGGGTGTTCGACACGATCGCCGGCATCCTCGCGCATGAGGGACTCACCTGGACGGACGTGGTTAAACTCACCCGCTATCTCACCGATATGCGCGACATGGACGAACTGAACGTCGTGCAGGGGACCTATCTCAAGGATTGGAAACCGATCAGCACGACGGTGTGCGTGAATCAGCTGTCAACGCCGGGGGCGCGGATTGAGATCGAGGCGATGGCGGTTTTTCCGCGCGTGTCGTAACGCGGGCGGAAGTGAAGGGTGAAGGGTGAAAAAAAGCTCCTTCTCCCCTGTTACCGGGGTGAGACGAGGGTTTCGAAGAGCACGCTCTTCGCTCGTCGAACGGCAGCTCGATGCAACGAGCTGCGCGCCCTGCAAGGGAGAAGGCTGGGATGAGAGGGATCACGTTTCCCCCTTCGCCCTTCACCGCTGCGCTGAGTCCAGCCAGCTCAGCTCAGCTCAGCTCAGTCAACCTTCACCCCCACAGCCCTCACAATCGCCCCGTACTTCGTGTGATCGCTCTTGATGAGCGCGGCGAATTCCGCGGGGGGTGGTGGCAAAGGGTTCCATGCCGCCCGCGCCGGCAAAGCGCTCACGTGTTTCCGCGTCTTTGAGCACTTCGGCGATGTCGTCTCGCAAGCGCGCCAAGAGCGCGTCCGGCGTGCCGGCCGGTGCAAAGAGCGCGAGCCAGGTCGTTGCTTCAAGGCCCGGATAGTGCTCGCCCAGCGTCGGCAGGTCCGGATGCGCACGCGATCGCCGCGGGCTTGCCACTGCCAGGCCACGCAGCTTGCCGGATTTGATGTGTCCAGCGGTCGAGTTGCCACCGAACATCACCGCCACATCGCCTGCGAGAATCGCCACCGTGGCTGGCCCGCCGCCTTTGTACGGAATATGCAGCATGTCAATGCCGGCGCGTTGCTTGAAAAGTTCCATGGTCAGGTGATGTTGACTACCGCTGCCGATCGATGCGTACGCAATTGGCGGATTCGCGCGCCTGGCGTACTCGACGAATTCAGGCAGTGTGCGCGCCGGCAGCGCCGGATTGACCGAGAGCATCATGAAGGTGGTGGCGATACTGGCGATCGGAACGAGATCCCGCAGTGTATCCACCGGCAGCGCCGGGTAAATGTGCGGGCCGATGACGATCTGCGCATCGGCAGCAAGGACGAGCGTATAGCCGTCCGCTGCAGCGCGCGCGACCAGCTCGATCGCAATATTGCCGTTCGAACCCGCGCGATTTTCCACGACGAGCGGCTGGCCAAGCCGTTTGCCAAGCGCCGGTGCAAAGATGCGCGCGACGGTATCGGTGGCGCCGCCCGGTGGATTGGGCACCACCAAGCGAATCGGTTTGACCGGATACTGCGCCGTCGCAAGGGGGCTCGCACTCATCACCACCCCGGCGACGACGACGCTCCAAAAGCTTCTCAAGCGCCGTCTCAGCGCCCGATGACGGCGAGGATGTCGCAAGTAATCAACATGCCGCCTTCGAGGTTCGCTTGTGCCGTCTGACGGGCCGGTCGTGATTTCTCGTCGGGGAATAGCTTCAGCCAGACATCATTGACGGCCGCGCGTTGCGACGAGTCCTGCATCGTGACGTTCAATTTCACGAGATCATCCATCGTGCCGCCCGCCGCTTCGATAAGGGCCCTGATATGACCGAACATATTGACGACCTGGGCGTCCAGGGTCAGAGGCATCTGGCCGGTCTTCGGATCGCGGCCGGTGATGATGCCGGTGGCGAGCAGATTGCCCACCAGGGAGCCGCCCGGAATCGGATTTTTGTGCGAATAGGTGGGGACGTCGATACTCTTTCTTCGTGCCATCATTATCTCCTGTTTGAACCGCAAAGGACGCAAGGGACGCAAAGGATAGTGGAGATCCGATCCGTGGGATTTACTTGCCGGGGCCGATTATGCGATACCGATACGAGCAGGTGAATCCGTTCCTCCAAATTCCTTTGCGGTTCAATCTCCCAATCTGACTCTCCAGACAAAAGCCTAACCATGAACCTCCCACTTAGCATCGCCTTATCGCTAAATCCCCGCACTCAGCCGATTTTCGAAGGCGTGGTGAAGGCCGACGGTATCGATCTCATCCCCACCGAACTGCATCCTTCCGAGATGTTCTGGCGGCAATTGAAGTTCGCCGACTTCGATGTCTCGGAGATGTCCGTCTCATCGCTCATGATGGCCACTGCCCGCGGCGACGATCGCTGGGTGGGGCTGCCGGTCTTCACCACCCGGCATTTCTTTCAGACTTGGATTTTGGTGCGCCGTGATGCCGGGATCGAAGGGCCTGCGGATATGCGGGGCAAGCGCGTTGGCGTCCCGGAATACCAGCAGACCGCCGCGCTTTGGTCGCGCGGTATCTTGCAGCATGAATGGGGCGTCCATCCCAAGGACATGGAATTCTGGATGGAGCGGGTACCGACGCACAGTCATGGTGGTGCGGTCGGCTTCAAGGCGCCGGCGGGTGTGACGATTCATCAGATCCCGCCCGAAAAAAATATTGGCGCCATGATGCTGTCGGGGGAATTGCAGGCCACCCTTCTCTATCTCCTGAATCCGAACCTCGTGGATCGCAGCACGGCCGATCTCAATCAGCATCCGAGTATTCGGCCGTTGTTTTCGGATCCGGTGGCCGAGGGCAGTCGGTTCCTGCAAAAGACCGGTATCTTCCCGATCAATCACGGCATGGTGATTCGCCGTTCCATCGTTGAGAAGCATCCCTGGGTGGTGCTCAATCTCTACAAGGCTTTCGAGCAGGCCAACGCCTTGGCGGATCAACGGCGCATGGAACAGGCGGCCTACTATATCGACGCCGGGCTGCTCGATGCGAAAGCCGCCGCCGCGCTGCGTACGCCGCTGCTTCGTCATGGGATCAAAGCGAATCG
Source organism: Betaproteobacteria bacterium (assembly GCA_009693235.1). Classification (GTDB taxonomy): domain Bacteria; phylum Pseudomonadota; class Gammaproteobacteria; order Burkholderiales; family SG8-39; genus SHXR01. The sequence continues at coordinate 4,974 of SHXR01000033.1, forward strand.
AAAGGTGTTTGAAACGGCTGCGCTCTATTCGCATGAGCAGGGATTGACGCCCCGGCTGATGGCCTTGAATGAAATTTTTGCCAAGTCCGCACTCGACCAGTAGCGGGTGAATCCGCTGCCCACCGCGCGACGAAATAGCCAGTTCGACCAAAATCCTCAGCTTAACGTCACGGTAGCGTAAGATAACGGGGCGCTAGACCTCGGCGCACGAATGATCACACTCCTACCATGGCTGAATCCGAAAACTGGGCGTTTCCCGCCAACCTGCAACCGAAGCCCGATGAGGTGCTGTTCGATCTCAAATCGGCGCTCGATGCGGTGGTGCTGATTCGCACCGACGTTCCCGAGGATGCCTATACGGCCGGGACGTTGGGCACTGAGCGGATGGGTAACGGCGTCGTCATTCGCGAGGATGGGCTCATTCTTACCATCGGCTACCTCATCACCGAGGCACAGACGATCTGGATTACCACCAACAGTGGCGTGGTGGTACAGGGCTATCCGCTTGCCTACGATCAGACCAGTGGATTTGGCTTGGTCCTGCCGCTTGGCAAGCTCGGCGCGCCGATGCTCGAACGCGGCACGACGCGAACGGCCAAGGTGCATGATGAGATCCTCGTCATTGGTCAGGGCGGACGGCCGCATTCCCTCAAGGCGAAGATCATCGAAAAGCGCGAGTTCGCCGGCTACTGGGAATACGTGCTTGACGAAGCATTGTTCACCTCGCCCGCGCATCCGCAATGGGGCGGCACTGCGGTGGTCAATGCGGAAGGGAAGCTGATTGGCATCGGTTCCCTCCTCATCCAGGAAAAACAGGATGGTGGGCAAGTCGAAGGCAATATGATCGTGCCGATCGACCTGCTTGAACCGGTCTTTGAAGACATGCTGCAATTTGGCAAGCCGGCCGGTTTGTCGCGTCCGTGGCTTGGGATGTACACCACCGAAGCGCAGGGCCATCTCGTGGTGGGTGGACTTGCCAAGGGTGGGCCGGCTGAGCGCGCGGGAATCAAAGTGGGGGATGTCGTGTTGGAAGTCGGTAGCGATCGGCCGTCGCGGCTGGCTGAGCTGTTTCGCCGCATTTGGCGCATCGGCCCGGCCGGAACGGAGATTCCCCTCACGTTCGCACGCAGTGGCACGATCAAAAATGTGCGTGTGAAATCGGGCGATCGCAGCGAGTACCTGAAGAAGCCGCGCTTGCATTAGGCGAGCTCATCGCACGGGATTGTGCAGAGGTAGTGCCGCGTGAACCACACCAAGGCGCCCAGTTGAATTGTTGCGGCAAAGCACGCAGCGTCCTGGTGGCGATCGGACTGATCGTTGCCGCGCAAAACGGCGCTGCACAGTTCGGCGCCTATCCCGCCAAACCGATCCGCATCATCGTGCCGACCCCGCCTGGTGGCGGTGCAGACCTTTCGACGCGCCTGATTGCCAACCGGCTCTCCGGCAATATCGGGCAGCCGGTGCTGGTCGAAAACCGTCCGGGGCGGGCGGCAACGTTTCGGCCGAGTATGTGGCTCGATCTGCTCCGGATGGCTACGTGCTCTATATGGGCGCCATTGGTCCGATGGCGATCAGTCCAAATATTGCCAAAGGGCTGCCGTTCGATCCGCTCCGTGACTTCGCGCCGATCACCATGTCGGTGGTGCTGTCCAATGTGTTAGTCGCGCATCCTTCGGTTCCGGTCAACGATGTCCGATCGCTGCTTGCGCTCGCCCGCGCGAAACCGGGGACGCTCAATTACGGATCATCCGGCAATGCCACCGCAGGGCATCTCGCAGGCGAATTGTTCGCCGGGCTGGGGCGGGTTGAATTGGTGCATGTCCCGTATAAAGGCGGCGGTCCGGCCATGGCCGATCTGCTTGCCGGACAGATTCAGCTTATTTTCGCGACCACTCCGAGCGCGCTACCGCATATCAAGGCGGGCAAGCTGAAGGCCCTTGGCGTTACGACGCTGAAACGCCTGCCCCTCTTGCCTGATTTGCCGACCATCGCCGAAACAGGTCTGCCCGGTTATGACGCCAACAATTGGTACTGTTTTGTCGCTCCCGCCAAAACGCCGCCGGAAATCATCGCTTGGCTCAATCGCGAATTCCTACGGGTGTTGGCCGATCCTGAAACGCACGCGATGCTGACCGCGCAGGGTTTGGACCCGGCGCCCACGACGCCCGATGAGCTTGCGGCCATTATCAAAATGGAAATCGCCAAATGGGCGAAGGTGATCAAGGACCGCAATATCGCGGCCCCATGACGGATGGGAGGAGGGCAGCCATGACCCCGACATACGAGCTTTACGCGATCAAATACGGCCACCACAAGCGGAACCGGAGCGCCAATTTTCTCGGTGGCGATCCGCATGATGGCCCGATGCCGATGGATTATTTTGTATGGCTGGCGCGCAGTAGCGAACGGACTTTCGTCATCGACACCGGTTTTAGCCAGGCGGGCACCGATCAGCGCAAGCGCGAACTCATCCGGCTGCCCTCTGTTGGCCTTAAGCTTCTAGACGTGGAGGCGGCCAGCGTGAAAGACGTGATCGTCACGCATTTGCACTACGACCACATCGGCAATTTCGCGCTATTTCCGTCTGTCACGTTTCACCTGCAGGATCGCGAAATGCAATTCGCTACCGGCCGCTACATGTGCCTCGATTGCTTCAAACACTCGTTTAATGTGGAAGATGTCGTCAGCATGGTGCGCTCGGTGTACCAGGGTCGGGTCGATTTCACCGATGGCGATGCAGAGATCGCCCCGGCATTTCAGTGCACCTGATCGGTGGCCATACGCTTGGGCTGCAATCCGTGCGGGTGCACACGCAGCGAGGCTGGGTGGTTGTTGCGTCGGATGCCGCGCATTACTACGAGAACTTGGCGGCGCGGCGGCCATTCTCGACTGTCATCAATATTGGTGACATGGCCGATGGCTGGAAACGACTGCGGGCGTTGGCGGATTCGCCGGACCATATTGTGCCCGGCCATGATCCGGAGGTGTTGCGGCGCTATCCGCCACCGGATAAGAGCCTCGAAGGGATCGTGGCGCGATTGGATGTCGCGCCAGTTCGGTGAATCATCCCTTCGATCGGGAGCATGGCCCGCCGCGGCAAAGCACTATTTTTGACGCTGCCGGTCGCGACGACGTTGTCTTTGATTTTGTCGTAGACCGGTGCCGAGACGATCTTCTTGGTGAGTAGGTCTTCTTTTTTCTTGTACGGCCGGTTGGAGATGATTGCGTTGGAACGCGGTTCACCGATGTCCGGCAGCATTCGCAGCTCCGCGGCCGACGCGGTGTTGATGTCGATCAAGGCGCCGGCTTTGAGCGGTCCTTTGTCGGCGGCGAACGCGGACGTTGCCATACCGAGTACGAGCGTTGCAACCAAGGTCTATACCAATTTTATCGTCTATCTCCGAAGGGGTGGTGTGCAAATAAGCATCCGAATGTTAGAGACGTTCGGTATGCCGCTGCAATCCACGCCGGAGAACTTGTGAACGAAGCGTGCACGATCAATGTGGTTTGTAAGACTCACGCGAGGTTAGATTGAGCACTTGTTAGGCGTGCGAAAGCGCCTCGCAGAGCCCACGCTGCCAGGACGAGGCGATCTGGCGGAGCTAGTGAAGCGACGGGTGGTCTAGGCCGACCCGTGCTGGCCAATCGCGGCGCACTCCGCAACGCAAAATTTATCGTGCGCAGCGTTCAGTAACGGATACCGACTCGCCGTCGCGCCCTCAGCCTATTTCTTCTTCGATTGATGCGCGATGATCCGATCCTTGATCTTCTCGTAGACGCCTTCGGGAATGATCTTCTTGTCGACCAGCTCGTTCTTGCCGTTGTACAGTCGGCCTTTGATGATCGCCTTTGCGCGTGCGTCACCGATACCATCGAGGGTTTGTAATTGCTCGGCACTCGCAGAATTGATGTCGATCAGCGCGGCCGCTTTTTGTGACCCCTTCTCGGCGCCTTTGTCGGCCGCGACGGCCGGGCCGGTCAATCCAATCGCAAGGGCCATCAGGAACATTGCTAGTACGCGCATTGCTGTTCTCCTCGGGTTATTGGCTATCACGGGGCAGATGGTAGTGCGGAATGCGGATGCGCCGCAACCACGCTACTCGTTGCGGATGTTGCGCTCCTTCACCAGGCGCCCCCACTTCTCATATTCGCTTTTCAGGTGAACGCCGAAGGCTTCCGGGGTGCTCGCGATGATGTCGAGCCCGAGTTCGTCGAAGCGCTTGGCGACCTCCGGGGACCACAATGCCTGCTGCAGCTTGGCATTGAGCAGTGCAATGTGCGCCGCAGGTACGTCGCGTGGCGCGAGTACGCCATGCCACGCGGTGAACTCGTACCCGGCGAGGCCGGCCTCAGCGATCGTCGGTACGTCCGGGAGGGCGGCGTTCCGCTTGGCGCCGGTGGTCCCAAGTGCCCCTAAGCGCCCCGATTTCACATGCGGCAGGGTGTCGGCGATGTTGTTGAACGTGATGCCAATCTCGCCGCCTAATGTCGCGGCGATCGCCGGACCACCACCCTTGAATTAAATGGCGACGATATTGATCTGGCCAAGAAAATTGAACAATTCGCCTGATATGTGGGGATTGGTGCCGACCCCTGCCGATGAATAGTTGAGGCCACCCGGTTTGGACTTCGCGAGCGCCACCAATTCGCGAGCCGTCCGCACGGGCAGCGATGGGTGCACGACGAGGAGCGAGGGTGATGCTGAGATCAGCATCACCGGCACGAGATCGGTCAACGCGTCGAACGGCAGTTGCTTGAAGAGATGCGGATTCGAGGTGAGCGGGACCGTATTGATCAGCAGCGTGTAACCGTCTGGCTTCGCGCGCGCCACCATTTCGGTGCCGATGTTGCCCGACGCTCCACTGCGCGTATCGAGCACGACCGGTTGCCCAAGACCTTCGCCGAGCTTCGCGGCAACCAGGCGAGCGACCGTATCGACGCTGCCACCTGGTGGAAAGGGCACGATGACGCGAATGGGTCGCGCCGGAAACGCCTCCGCCTGTCCGTGCGCGGCGTCGATCGGCAAGATCGCCGCCAGGAAAAGCGTGCTCAGTGCCAGCGAACGAAGGTTCATCATAGCGCTTCCTGTGGATCGTTATCCCCTGGTGCCGACGACCGCCTCAACCGCCTTCGACACTGCAAGAATATGTCGATCCTGCATGGCGATGCCAGACATCATGAGTCCGACCGGTCCGGTACCTGATTCATGGCATGGAATGGTGGCCGCGCAGCCGTCCAGAAAATTGATCAACCCACAGTTGCGTACGATCCGCATATTCCATTTCACATAGACCTCATCGGTCGCGCCGGCCTCGGCGATCGGCGGCGCGACACACGGCACCGTGGGCGTAATGATCGCATCGAAGGGCTCGATTGCTCCGGCTATCTCGTTCATGAATGCGCTCCGCAACTGATTCATTTCGACGACTTCGACCCCGGTGATGGTCTTGCCGGCGTTGATGCGAGAGCCGACGCGCGGATCGTATTCGGCGAGCCGATGCGCCCACGGCTGATGGATCACCGCCGCATCCAAGCCGGAATAGCCGCCGTTCTTGAAATACTGCGCTTGTCGACTAAACGATGGCAGTGGCACTTCAATGATATGGGCACCGGCCCGTGAGAGTGCTGCGAGCGCGACATCGAACGAGCGCGCCACATGCGGATCGAGATCTTCGATCGCCTCGGATTTTGGCACCATCAGGCGAAGCCCCTTGGCCGACATCAGCGCAAGCGGGGTGATCGGCTCGCCCGCCAGCACCGCATCAAACGTGGCGCAGCAATCGACCGAATTGGCAAGTGGCCCGATGGAATCTAAAGTATAGGAGAGCGGGAATGCGCCGTCGCGCGGAATGCGCCGCTGTGTCGGTTTGAATCCAGTCACACCACAGAGCGCGGCGGGCATCCGCACCGATCCTCGCGTGTCGCTGCCAAGGCCCATCACGCCCATGCCGTCGGCCACCGCAACCGCGGCGCCGGACGACGAACCACCCGGTGCCCGCCCGATCTTTCGATCCCACGGATTACGGGGGGTGCCATAGTGGGGATTGAGGCCCAGCCCACCAAACGCGAATTCCACCATGTTGGTGCGCCCTATGATGATCGCGCCGGCGGCCCGCAGTCGCGCCACGACCGGCGCATCGGCCTTCGCCGGTGGCGCATCGTTCAGTACCTTGGAGCCCGCGCGCGTGACATCACCGCCGACATCGAACAAGTCTTTCAACGAAATCGGCAGCCCATCGACCTGCGACCGCACGATCCCCGCCTTGCGCAATCGGTCCGCATGATCCGCTTCGGCACGAGCCAATTCACCATAAATTTTCAGAAATGTGCGGGCGCCTTCCCCGGCGGGATCGGCGATGCGTGCGAGGGCCCCCTCAACGAGGGCGCGACTGGAAGTGCGGCCGGCGGCAAGGCGAGCAGCGAGGGAAGCGACGGTTTCCATAATGAGTTCCAAGGCCTGAGGGTGGGTAGGATGATCCCACGATGTCGGTCATTAGTGGAATACACGCGGCTTTGCCACCCTACGGGCACCGACCCGTCGTGATTCGCGGTCACGCATTCCTCATATACTTCGCCGGTCGATCGCATTGACTGAAGGAAATTGATGAATCGCCTTGCATGGGTCTTTTCAGCCTTGCTGTTTGCCGGCGTCGCAGCGGCGCAAACCTATCCCGAGCGCGCGGTACGGGTCATCGTGCCGTGGCCGCCCGGGCAGGCGACCGACCTTGTGGCACGCATCGTTGCGCAAAAGCTAAGCGAGTCGTTGGGGCAGCCGTTTATCATCGAAAACAAGGCGGGCGCGGGCGGGCAGATCGGTACCGACTTCGTCGCCAAGGCGCCGACCGACGGCTATACCCTGCTCGCCGCCTCGGCCGGCCCAGTGACGGTAAGTCCGCTCCTGCAGAAAGTCGCGTACGACGTCGACCGGAATTTCGCGTTCGCGCATCTGATCGGACTGTCCCCGTACGTGCTGGTGGCGAACTTGTCGATCCCAGCGAATAACGTGAAGGAGTTCATCACGCTCGTGAGAGCAAATCCGGGCAAGTACAGCTTTTCGTCATCGGGCACCGGCGCGGCGGCGCATCTCATCACCGAGTGGCTGAATTCGCGCGCGCAACTGAAGTCGACCCATGTGCCGTACAAGGGCACTGCCCCCGCAATAATCGATGTCATGAATGGACAGATCGCCTACACCATGGAGACCTTGATCGCGACCAGTCCCCATGTGAAGTCGGGCAAATTGAGGGCGTTCGGTATTTCTATCTCGCGCCGCAGCGTGGTGTTGCCGGATGTACCAACTTTGATCGAAAGTGCCGATCTGGCGGGATTCGATATCGGGGCATGGATAGGCTGGGCCTTCCCGGCCGGCACGCCACCGGCAATCGTCGCACGCATTTCGAGCTCGACCGAGAAAGTCCTCCAGGTCGCCGATACGCGCGACAAGATTACATCGATTGGTTTGGAAATAGATTCGCGCGGAGCGGACGCGTTCACCGTCTACCTGAAAGAGCAGCAGGCGCGATTCCAGGACATCATCAAGACGGGCAACATCAAGGTGGAGTAGTCGTTTGCAAGGGGTGCATCGCGGCTACGCAAACACCGCAAAGCATTTGTTCGAGTTCACCACATACGACTCCACCCAGTCGATCACTTCGACTTTCTTGCCGAGTTCGGCCATCGCACCGGCGACCGTGATCCAATTCAGGAACTCCTGTTGGCCGGCATCTTCGATGGTCGCAAGCGACAGCTCACGCCAAGCGCTAAACCGGTTGTCCTTCAACTCAGCGAAGCGCGCCCGGTCGCTCGTGATATCCGGATAAAGGCAATCATTCTTCTGCGTGAGAAACGCGTGTGACCAACTTGATGATGCAATGAGTGCCACGCGGTAGGTGGATCTGGCCAACACACGTCCGACCGCGCGGCCCATGTCGAAGCAGGCCATTGGCGAAGGCGCGGGCGGATCCTGCTCGCCCACCAAAGCCTCGGTGAGATTACTGGCTCCTTGCATGCGCACCACTTCACTGCCGTAGCAGTTCACATGAAAGGGCACGACCGGATACGGAAAGCCCTTACGATCGACATCGAGGTAAAGAAGGGTATTGATGAATGCATGCGCCAAGCCGCGGCCGTACTTCAGACGATAGGCATACGGGATCGGGAAGCCTTCCGCATTCAAACCATTGACGAGTTGTCGCGCGACTGCCTTATGGCCGGCATGCCGAAACACGGTTTCCGGCCCTTCGTTCCAGACGTTGCGTTGATAGGCCCCGGCCCCTGGCGCGAACGGGCGCGACTCCATTGGGTCGGTGATGTATACGCAAAACGGCGGCAGACAATCTTCCGTGAAGTTCTCGTACTGATCATCACCAAAGATGAATACTGCATCGGGGTTGAATGCATCCAACCGCGCGCGAATCACACGCGATGCGGCAAAGCAGCGCTCACGATGATCACGTCCATTGGATACACCCTTGTCGTCCCCCCATTCGGCCTGCATCGGTGCGGGCCAATTGCGGGGGTCTTTGAGGTGTTCCGGGATGCGGCGCCCGCCCAGCAGTCGGCGCAAGGTTCCGGCGACGTCTTCGTCGACGCGCAGCATTGCAGGCGTGTGGGTCATGCCCAATCCAAGAATTTCAGCCATGTTGATATTCGCTTAGGGGAACGCTGATTAAGCTTTCTTGCGTAATCAGCGTGAACATATTTTTCAGGGAGTTACGAGGGGGCGAACCCCCTTGTTCCATTACTTCTTCGGTTGATCCGCCGTACTCTAACTTGAAATGCGCGACCAGAACGGGCCGCCCAGGTGATGCTATTCCCGCGGTTCCCCAAGGAGGTGCATCGCCTCGGCGGATAGTTTCAGATCTGCCGCGCCGATGTTTTCTTCCAGGTGGGCAATCCTTCCGGTACCGGGAGCGGGCAGCATGGCCGGTGACCGTGTCAGGAGCCAAGCGAGGGCGACCTGCGCGGCTGTGGCACGTCGCTCATTGGCGATTTTCACCAGTCGCGGTGATCTCAGCAGCTGACCGGAGGCGAGCGGATACCATGGGATAAACGCGATGCCCATGCGTTCGCAAGTCGCCAGCACATCGTCGTGGCTGTGATCTTCGACGTTGAAATATTTCTGCACCGATACGATCGGGACGATGGCGTTCGCCTCCTCGATCTGTCCCACCGTCACGCTGGCAAGGCCCACATGCCGGATCTTTCCGGCGCGCCGCAGGTCTGCGAGCGCACCGACCGAATCAGCGAAGGGCACATGCAAATCCGGTATCTGCAGCTGATAGAGATCGATGCACGAAAGCCGCAAGCGTTTGAGGCTCTCCTCCACCGCTTTACGCAGGTGCTCGGGACGCCCGTTCGGGATCCAGTTCTTTTTTGTCGGCCGGGTGTAGCCGCTTTGCGTGGCGATCACGACGCCGGCTGGATACGGATAGAGCGCCTCGGCTATCAGTGTCTCGGCCACCTCGGACCCGTAACTGTCGGCCGTATCGATGAAATGGATCCCCAATTCCACTGCGCGCTGCAGTAATTTCAGTGCCGCCGCACAGTTCTTCGGCAAACCCCATGCGCCGTCGCCGCACAGGCGCATCGAGCCAAACCCGAGGCGATTGACCTTGAGATCACCAAGCACGATGGCGCCGGCGTTGGCGGCGTTCACGGCAGTTGTCATTTTTATTCAGGCTTTATCCGCGCGTCCCGGGCGATCTTTGCATAGCGGCCGATATCGATGCGAATCACTTCGGCGAATCGCTCCGGTGTGGAACCGAGCGGTTCAATGCCGACCGGTGCCAATCGGTCGTTGACAACGACCGGATCGGCCAGGATGCGATTGATTTCGGCATTGAGCCGATCGATGATCGCACGCGGCGTACCAGCCGGCGCCAGCACCCCATTCCAGGTTTCGACGACGTAACCGGAGAGCGTATCGCCGATCGTGGGGATGTCAGGCAGCAGCGCGGTGCGCGCCTGGCCGGCGACCGCAATCGCTCGCAACTTGCCGGTCTTGTAGTGGGGCAGCAGCGAATTGATGGCGCCGATGGTGAACGAAATTTCATTCGACAGCAGGGCGGGCACAATGCCGCTCGCCCCTTTGTACGGAATATGCACGATATTGATGTCGGTCATCGATTTCATCAGTTCGGCAGCGAGATGATGCGGCGCGCCGATGCCGGCCGTTCCGTAGGTCATGCCCGGCATTGCCTTGGCGTGGGCAATGAATTCCTTCACGGTACGGATGGGTGAGCTCGCATTCACGGTCAGAACAAAGGGGACAGCACCAGCCAGCACGATCGGCTCGAAATCCTTGATCGGATCATAGGGCAACTTTACGAAGAAGCTCGGATTGACGGCGTGCGCGCTCGAAGTGAAGAGCAGGGAATAGCCGTCGGCGGGTTGCCGGGCGACGAACTCCGTGGCGATATTGCCCGCGCCACCTGGTTTGTTCTCGACGATCACCGGTTGCCCGAACGCGAGCTGCAGTCGTTCGGCGATGATGCGTGCGAGCAGGTCATTGGAGCCGCCCGGTGGCAATGGCACAGCGATCCGAATGGGGCGGACCGGATACACCTGTGCCCAGGCGGCGGTCGCGGCGGCAGCGAGCAACATCGACGCGACAACCTTGGCAAGTCGTCTAAGACCAACAGACATCGCAACTCCACTTTGATTGACGATAGTTCCCATGATACCGGCCGTCTGCGTAACATTGTAAGAATGGATATCGCCACTTCGTTGCTAAATGCCGCGCGCACGCTCTCGCGTGGTCTCGCCAAGCTCGACTTCGCAGCACCGATCACCCATGTCTACAATCCGCACCAATACGCTTGGGCCCCCTACGAGGAATATGTGACCCGATTTGGTGCACAGCGCAAACACGTCGTCCTGCTCGGCATGAATCCCGGGCCATTTGGCATGATGCAGACTGGCGTCCCGTTCGGTGAAGTGGCCGCGGTCCGTGACTGGATGAAGATCGCGGCCCGCACCAAGGCGCCGGCACGCATGCATCCGAAGCGGCCAATCGACGGGTTTTCTTGCACACGATCCGAGGTGAGCGGGCGGCGGCTATGGGGATGGGCGGCGGCACGTTTTGCAACGGCCGAGACGTTTTTCGGCGAATGGTTCGTACTCAATTACTGTCCGCTCGCGTTTCTCGAGGAATCGGGGCGCAATTTTACTCCGGACAAGCTGCCCGCAGCACAGTTACGCGATCTGTATGCTCTGTGTAATCGCCACTTGGCGACCACCCTCACTGCGCTTGCACCAACCTGGGCGCTCGGTGTCGGGGGCTTTGCCGAAAAGCGCATCCGCGCGGTGCTGGAAGGTGATGAGGTCGCGAGCGATCTCGCCCGTCACATCCAGGTCGGACAGATTCTGCATCCAAGCCCTGCCAGTCCGGCCGCCAATCGCGGCTGGGAAGAAGCGGTGAATAAGCAGCTCGCCCGCTTGGGCGTGCTTCCCCCGGCGTGATTTGACGGATTGGACTCATGGACCGCCTCGACAAAATCGTTGCCGACGCCCGCCGCAACCGCGAGGAGCGGGAAAAAGGCTATCGCGAACGGGCGCTGAAACTCTTCCCCCATGTTTGCGGGCGCTGTTCGCGCGCGTTCACCTACGCGACGCTGCAATTGCTCGAGGTGCATCACAAGGATCACAATCACGACAACAATCCGCCCGATGGCAGCAACTGGGAGCTGCTTTGCACCTATTGCCATGAGGACGAGCACGCTCGCCGACTGAATAACGCTGGGCGCGTGCCCACGCCAGGCGGGGAGCAAACCGCGCACGCGACGCACCAGCCGTTCGCCAATCTCAAAGACAAGTTGAAACCGAAGGCGTAACGCGCCCGGTCAGTCGCTTTCGTCGCGGGCGAAGGCGAGGGGAAATTCCGGCGTGTCGTCGTTGACCAGTGCCTCAATTTCTCTTCCGGGGGCAGAGACTGTCTGGTACTCATTGAGGCGGCTGGGTGGCGGGCCATTGGAGGTAGATGATGGCACCGATCACCATTGCGCCACCGACGAGTTGCCAGCCGGACAGCGTCTGGCCAAGAAAGATCGCGCTGAGAAGGGTCACCGCCACCGGCTCGAAATTGAGGAGAAACGACGTTCGGCTCGGTCCGACACTTTGGAGCGCGATGAAAAGGCCGGTCAATGCAATCGGAAAGGAGATGCAGACGCCCCAGAAACCCACCATGCCGATGGTGGTGGCGGGCAGCGTGAATGAACCGGTCAACAGGCATGCGAGGACGAACAACACACTTGCCGAAGCGGTCATATGGGCGGTGCGAGGGCGCGAATCGCCGTGCGGAAACAACCGCGACGTCAAGATCATCGTGGCGGCGAACCCAATTGAGCCCACGGTTCCCGCCATGATCCCGTAGGTCGATGGCCGCAACTCGCCGGCGTTCAGCGTCAGCACCAGTCCGGAGAATGCGAGCACCAAGGCCAGCGCCTGTTTCAGTCGGAGGCGGGTGCGGCTCAAGTAGGCTTCGGCCGCGGCGGTGAGGATCGGGTGGGTGGAAAACGTCAAGACAGCGAGCGGCGGCGCCATGTGCTCAATGGCTGAATACATGCCGTAGGTCTGCACTGCCAGCAGGGCGCCCAGGGCGAGCGCGCGAATGCGGAGCTGCAGGGGAAGGCCGAGGGGAACCCGAGCCAGCGATAGCAGGAGGACCAACCAGACCACTGCTGCCACCGTCCGGACGGTGACGATGGTGAGTGCATTCGCCCCGTCGTTGTAGGCGAGTTTGGCGAGGATCGCGCCGGCAGCAAAGCAACTTGACACACCGATGACAAATAGCGTGCCGGCGAGGGTCGGGCGTGGGGAGCTAGCGGTCGAGGCGGGCGTCAACATGCTGGGTCGATTGGGTAGGAGGAAGGGGCGTTGACCGCCGCGGTTCGCGTGAGCTGGCTCGACGCGAAAGATTTACAGATTAACGCAAACCTTTCGTAATTCTAGCGTTAGTAAGTGGTATGGTTGGCAGCATCGCTGGCTGAATACGCTATCGATGGCGGTTCGGCGTAGCCCCCGCCGATATTTAAAGGGGCCGGCCTTACGGGATTTGCGGAGTCTTGCGTTGAGTCTCCGGGTGGGCCGGACCATTTCTGACCAAGTCTTGATATGCCGCGTCGCCCTCGCGTTGCTTTGAAAGGTGTGCCAGTCCACATCATGCTGCGGGCGGATGGTCGTCGTTCGTGCTTTACCGACGATCAGGATTATCGAACTTTCCGCGCTTGGTTGGGTAAGGCGCTCACCGATCATGATTGTTCGCTGCATGCTTACGCCCTGCTGCCCAAGCAAGTCCATCTGCTCTTCACGCCGCGCAAGACCGATTCTGCCGTGGCCGCGGTGATGGCGATGGGGCGGCGATATGTGCAGTATTTCAATCGACGCCATCGTCGTACCGGAACGCTGTGGGAAAGCCGGTATCGTTCGTCCGTGATCCAACCCGAAACCTTTCTGCTCGAGTGCCAGCAGTTCATTGAATGGCAACCTGAGCAATTCAAGATCACCCAAAATTTTGCGCGCTATCGTTGGTCAAGCTACGGTGCGAACGCATTGAGAAAAGTCGATCCCTTGGTGTCGCCGCATGCGGTGTATGACGCGCTTGGGCGAAGCCCCACGACCCGTCAGAAGAAATATCAGGCAATGATAAGCCGCAAACCGGATGCCGCAACGACGGCGAGCATTGCATTGGCGCTCATGCAAAACCAGCCGCTTGGCAATGAGCGCTTCTACGCGAAGATCGAACGGCTGGTCGGTGAGCGCCGGGAGGCCCGGCCGCGCGGGCGGCCCAAGCTTGCGGCCATGGACGGCACCCGCTAGCGAGCGCAAGCCAACGTCTACTTTCGCTTGTCCCGTTGATGATTGGGCATGAGTTGTAATTGCCCAAGGTTTTTTATCGCTGCCTCGTCGCTCATCAGGCACGCCTTGCGTAATGCGAGGAGCGCACGACCGAAGGCCGTCTCACCCCATAGCCAATCGGCCAGGGCCACATCATTGATGCGGCCTGGCTTCGCGGTCGCCGCCTCGTAGTAAAACGCTTTCAGATCGTCCGTGGCACGTTTTACGACGACCACCGTCGGCGTTCCGGCCTGCGGGCTGGGCAATGCAATATTCTGCGCGAACGCCATCATCAATGCCGGTACGTCCGCCACGGCGAGGCCTGAAATGCCGACGGTGGTGCGGCCACGCGCACACTTCGCTTCCTCATGCCAGGGACGCAGGCGCTCAATCTCATCTTGCAGGGCGGCTTGCAATTGATCGAACGGGCTACCCGGTGGCGGTGGCGACAGGTTGATAGGACAGGCCCATCCTTCCTGATCGGCGGGTGCAGCGGGGGCTTGATCGGGAAACGGAATCAGCGCCGGTCCTTTGGCGAGCTTGAATAAATCGAGCAGCGCCATCAGCACGCGACGCTGGAAGGCGGGTGCGTTCGGTGCACCCAGCGGGCGGCCAAGTTCAAATGGCACGGCGAGTGCCCGTGGTGGACGCATGCGTTCGGCATGCCGGGGGATGATCGCGATCAAGGCTGTTGCAAGACCTTCTCGTTCGAGAAAGTGAGCCAGCGCGCACACGGCGCGCGTGCATTGCGGTCAAACACCCATCAAGATGACGGCATCGACCTGATCGCCATTTAACACGGCGGCGAGTTCACGCGCATTGGCTTCCATGCCGGCAGGCGGCGTGGCGCCCATGAACGAGTAGTGGAACTTGGCCACCGAGCCGATCACGCCCTCTTTCGCCAATTCGCGCAGGTGTCCCAGTGGGAACACCACGTTCACATCTTGTTGAAACCCGAGACGATCGAAATTGGTCGACACATGGCTCAAGCGCAGATCACGCAGCTCGATGTCGCCCGGAATGATGCGGTAGTCACCCGCACCGCCGCGAAACGGCGTGTCGTCATGGCGATGCAACCCGGCGGTGGAAATGATTGCGACGCGACTCTGGGCGAGCGGCTTTGCCGGCGTCCAAGGTGTTTCGGCGAACTCGGGGAGCGGCTGCTCGAGCAGCGTATCCCGCACATCCGCCGGCATTTCGGCGAGATAGACCATGTGTATTGGGTTCCTTGTGTAAGTGAGTGAAAAGGTTTAAGGGACTTTAACAGTTTGGTCTTACGCGGCGCCGGCGATCAGTCGTGCCGTCTCGGCCGGTTGCAGCACCATGCAATCGTGACCGGTCTTGAACGCGTGAAACGTCCATTGTGGATCGTGGCGAATGACGTCGGCGAATTGGTCGAACGATCCGGTTTCGGGTGTGGTGCAGTGAATGTATGTTCGCCGGAGATGCGCGCTACCGCCATGTTCAAGACAAAGCGGCTGCGCCATCGTGCCAAAGGGATGCTTGGTCATCCGACGAGTCACCCATGCCATATCTTCGGTTCCCGGTACGAGGCCAAAGAGCGCGGCATCCGGCGGATCGACGACCCCCTTGGCTTCGCCCGCTTGGATGGTCGCGCCGCGCCGCGCGGGATTGATGTAGTCGACCATTCGCTTGTGGTTTGCGGGGAGAAAGGCATCGAGGTAGACGAGGCTCTTCAGCCGCGAAGCAACCCGGTCTGCCACACCGGTGATCACCGCCCCCCGCATAGCTATGACCCACCAGCACGACGTCGATGAGTTCCTTGTGATCGAGGACGCCGATGACGTCCTGGATATGCGTATCGAGATCGATCGATCGATCAAGCAAGTGCGCGCGATCGGCCAGCCCAGTGAGTGTCGGCGCGAACACCGGATGACCGGCTGCCTGCAACAACGGCACCACGCGGCGCCAACACCAGGCGCAGTGCCAGGCGCCGTGAACGAGCACGATTGAGGGTTTGGAAATCGGATTGCTTGTCATCGTCGCCATTTAAGAAAACGTCCGTGAAAAAGCGTAGCGCATTCTTCGTTTCGGTGGGCGCAATGCCTTTCGCATCAACCCGCTCGCCACCGCGCGTCGGCCAGCACCACCGACGTTTCAATCTGTCGATCGGGTACCGTCCAGTATCGTTTGAGCAGCGCGTTCTTGGCTGCACCTTGGATCACACAGAAGCCGTGTCGCTCATAGAAGCGGATCGCCCAGCTCGCTGCCGCCCACGTACCGATCAGAATCGGTCGCTGCGTTTGTCCCCGGAGATGCTGAAGCAGCGCTGACCCGACACCCTGGCGCTGTACCAGCGGCGACACGTAGGCGTGGCGAATGAGCATGACATCTTGAACCGGCTGCGCACCCATTACGCCGATCAGTCTTTCTTCCCTTGTACAGCCTGCAAAACTGATCCCCGCCGCAATTTCGTCCGCAAGTTGGTGCGCCGGCATGTACGGCTCATGCCAGCAATCCACAGGAATGACGCCGCGATACGCCTCTGCTGCGTCGTTGATCAGCGCGAGCATGCGTGCAAAATCGCTTGCCGCGCATGATCGGATGATTCCTTCAGCGGGGGTGGTGTGCGACATGGTAATCACGGCCTGTCAGTCGATTCGTCAACCTGCTTTCCTTCGCCGTTCACCTGCAATACTGATGAGACTGCTGCTGACGATGAGCGCGGCGCCCCCAATGATCATCCAATCAATGCGCTCGCCATACACGGCATAGCCGATTCCCGATATTAGGGGCAGTCGCACAAAATCCATCGGCACAACAATGGATGCATCGGCCAGGGCGAGTGCCCGTGCCAAACAGTATTGTGCCGACATTGCCGTCACCCCGATCACCATTACCCACGGCCAAAGATGCATCGATGGTGTCACCCAGAAGTACCCGCCCGGTATGAGCCCGATGCATAGCTGGATCAAGGTCATATAGAAAAGAATCGTGAGCGGTGCTTCGCGATCGGCCAAACGCTTGGTAAGCGCATAGGAGAATCCATACGCAATGCTGCCAAGCAACACGGCGAGGGCGCCGGGCTGCACGACATCCATGCCCGGGCGCAAAATCATGATGACGCCGAGAAATCCGATGATGAGTGTTGCTGCGCGCAACAGGGTAAATCGTTCGCCCAGCATGATCATCGCAAAGATGGTGGTCCAGATCGGCAACGTGAATTCGATGGCGAACACTTCGGCGAGTGAGATCAACGCGATTCCATAGAACCAGCCGAATTGACCGCAGAAATGCGCGGTGTTGCGCACGATGTGCAATGACAGATGCTGCGTGCGCAGCAGATGCCGCCCGCGCCAGAGGATCAGCCCTCCAATCAAGGGCAATCCGATGAGGCTGCGGATCAGCAATTGTTGAAACGTTCCTAATTCGCTCGACAATTCGCGTGCGCCGATCGCCATGGCGGCAAACGAGGTGAGCGACCCCAACATCCAAAGCGCCGCGCGTACCACTTGGTGCAAGTGCAATCTCCTGGTCCACTACCGCACGGCACCAAGACGGTCGTTCGGTACGGATTCGAGGTAACCTAATTACGACCCTACACCATATCGCACGAGGTGCTTCGCCATGCAAGTCGGTTTCTTTTACTGGCCTTTCAATGTCGACCTGACGCGCCGTCTCGCGGCCGCTGCCGAAAAATACGGCTATGACATGATCGGCGTGGCTGACACCCCGGGCAATGCGATGGACCCCTGGGTCACGGCGACCTTGGTGGCCGAACAGACGCGGCATCCGAAGGTATCGATATGCGTCACCAATCTCACCTCGCGACACCCCTCGACCACGGCGGCGGCGATTGCATCCTTAGATCTCGTCAGCGGCGGGCGCGCCATCCTCGGTATCGGCGCGGGCAATAGCGGCACCAAGAATCTCGGATTGGGTGGCTCCAAGGCTGAACAATTGAAAGAAGGCGTGACCTTCATTCGCACGCTTCTGCAAGGCAAAGCCGCGACCTACGACGGCGCGACCGCGCATATGCCTTGGGTGAAGCGTGCAGCGCCGGTGTATCAGGCGGCCTCATTGCCGCGATCGCTGGAAGCAGCGGGCGAAGTCGCCGATGGCGTATTCGCCAACTACGGACTCGATGCCGCGAGCCTCGCAGGCTCAGTCGGTCATGTGGCACGCGGTGCTGCACGCGTAGGCCGCTCGGTTGATGCGCTCGATATCTGGCAAATCGCCTGCCTTGACTGTCACGAGGATCGAACCGTCGCGCGCAACAAGATCGGTGCGATTCTCGCGTTCGTGTCGGGCTATGTGTTGGGCGGCGGGGATCTTGCTGCGCGCGGCGTACCGGCACAGTTCATCGAACCCCTGCGCGAGTTGCGCCGCCGGTACAGCACCCGACCTGGCGATGCCGACGCCCGCATGGTCGATGCGCTGGGGCTGTTCGATTACCTCGCCGGTCGACTATCGATCTGGGGTCATCCGGATGATTGCCTGCGCCAATCGTTGGCCGCCAAAGCGGCGGGCGCCAAACGATTGATGTTCACGGTGAGCCTCGCCGCCGATCCGGTGCGCACCGTAGAATTCTTCGGTGAACATGTACTACCAAAAATTCGAGGATAGATTATGAAACTGCATTGGTCTCCCAGGTCGCCCTTCGTTCGCAAGGTCATGGTGTGCGCCCATGAACTCGGTATGGCTGACCGCCTGGAAATCATCCGGTCGCCGGTCGCGATCACCGCGCCTAACCACGATCTCATGCGGGACAATCCGCTCTCCAAGATTCCCACGCTGATTACCGACGACGGCATGCGGCTGTTTGATTCGCTGGTGATTTGCGAATACCTGGATGCGCAGGCCGGCCAGCCGCGTCTGTTTCCGGCCCGCGGGCCCGAGCGGTGGCGCGCGTTACGCTGGCATGCGCTTGGCAATTGCCTGCTCGACATGCTGATTCTGTTTCGCAATGAACGCGATCGTCCGGAGGCCGGTCGCTCCAAGGCGCATCTCGATGCTTACTTGGAAAAAACACTCAGCACGTTGAACGCGATGGAACGCGAGGAAATCAGCGGCCTCACGAACGCGCCGCTGTCGATCGGCCACATCACGATCGGCATCGCACTTGGCTATCTGAATTTCCGCTTCGGCGATCTGGCATGGCGCGATGGCCGACCAGAGGCCACCGCTTGGTACGCATCGTTTGCCGAGCGCGCATCCATGAAAGCCACCGTTCCCGTCGATGCGTAATGGCTCTCACGAATATTTTTGCCGAGCTTGACGCGAATCCCGAAGCGGAGCGATTGACCGAACTACTGGCACGCCCCGGTGTGCGCATCGAGCGCATCGTCTCGCAAGGCCAGGCGAGTCCACCTGGTTTTTGGTATGACGAGCCGCAGCGCGAATGGGTCATCGTCTTGGCGGGTGCAGCGCGCGTGCGGTTCGAAGATGAAGCCGCCGATCGTGTGCTGCAGCCAGGCGATTTCGTCGAGATTATGCCGCACCGACGGCATCGATTGGCATGGACGGATCCTGATCAACCAACCATCTGGTTGGCGGTGCATTCTTATTAAATGTTACGGCCTTGGCAGTCCGGGCGGTCGGGGAAGATTGTCTGGGCTGGGTGGTCGCGGCAGGTCCAGGCGTGGAATGCCGGGCTCCGGCAGTCCGGGTGGGCGTGGCAGACCGGCCGGGACAGGGAGTCCTGGCGGATGCGGAAGTCCCCTAGCAACCGGTTCGACATGGCCACCGTGATGCTTCAGGGCATGGTGTTGATGCCGCTCAGCCGCACGTGCCTTACCGTGGTGATGGGGCTTGCCTTGCCGCGCATTGTTGTGACCGTCTTTGGCGATCACGGGCGGGCCGACGAGGCTGAGTCCGGCGAAGGCAACGGCAAGAATGCATCGATTAATCATGTTCATCGTGTGCTCCGTGAAGTCTGCATCTTAGCAATGCGCGGCAGTTGCGTTTCGGTAATGTCGAACACTGCTGCGACTAGCGATTTACCTTGTTCCCAGGCGTCGTTCGCATCGCGATGATCTGATCGGCTAGGATTCCCAGTGCGACCAGACGCGCGCTTTCGCTTTGCCGTTGCAGCGCCGGGTTCATCCATTTTTCTGGTTCGTGGTGCCGCAGAGTCGCCTCGCAAATCTATTCCGACAGGAACCAGCTTCGTGCGAGCAGATAGCCGACCCAACCGTGGTTGATCGCGAAGCTACCGAGCTCACCACGTTGTTCGAGTTCGTAATCCTCGTTCTGCAAATCCACATCCAGCATGCCGTGCTTCAACTCCCGCAGCAAAAGCGCCGCACGTCCGCAGTCGCGGAACAATGCGAATGTATGCACGGTGGCACGGTCAAGGCCGCCCAGCTCCGGTACCAAGGCATACATCGTCGCGCTAGCGGTCGATACCGCATGCCAGTATTCCTTGAGACGGGGACTGTCGCCCTCCGGGAACAATCGCTTCAAGACGAGGCTCGCGATGAGCAGCCCGGTGTTGCGAAGCCCCAGGAAGAAGCAGGCCTCATGCACCGTGGTCGCTTTCCTGCGCAAGCCAAAGAACGGCGCATTGACCGTTTTCAGGATCGCCGCCGCCAATCCGCTGTCTGATAGAATCAGGTCGGCCACGCGCATGTAGTCCGGCTCCTCGCGTGCCATCTCCCGCACGATCCGAATTACGACGTCAGGGCATGGCGGAATGTCAAGCGATGCAACGAGGCGTTCGGCTTCGCGGTTGATGGTCCGAAATTCAGTGGAGAGGGTCATGGCGTGGTCGCAGCCATAGCGAGTCGACGGATCCATGACGAATCGGTCGCTCCGCCCGCTTCTTAAGACGCTCTTCCGCCCGGTGCTATCGGGCGCCCGCAATCGTCGATTGCTTCACGATCAGCAGCCCATCGACCGCCACGGCGCCCTGTCCGGCCGCGCGGATAAGCAATGGGTTGATCTCCGCTTCCTCTACCGGCTGATTAGCAATTGTGGCGAGTCGCGACACCGCAACGATCGCCTTGGCAAGCGCAGCGAGATCACCCGGCGGCAAATTGCGATAGCCGCGTAAGGGTGCAAAGCTTTTGATGCACGCGATCATTGCCATCGCTTCAGCAAGATCGACGGGCGCGACCGCCACGGCGACATCGTGAAGGGCTTCGGCAAGCACCCCACCCGCACCCACCAGCACGATCGGACCCACCATCGGATCATGCCGATAGCCGACGATCGCTTCGCCAAGTCCCCGTTCCATCTCCTGAACCAGGACGCCTTCGATGCGGGCAGCGGGTTGGGTTCGAGCAATCGTCGCCAGCATCGCCCGGGCGCGTTCTTGCAGTTCGAGTGCGTTTTGAATACTGAGAAGTACGCCACCGACTTCGCTTTTGTGTGCAATGGCTGCGCTCGAAATTTTCGCAACGATTGGATACGCAATGTCGTGGACGAAATCAGGGGCATGGGTCAGTGTCGAGCGCACTGTTTCGACGCCAAGTGCGGCGAAGATCGCGAGCGCTTCCTGTTCGGTGCGCGGGGCATCTCCGGTGTTGACCGGTAGCGCTAGCGCGATGGGCTGCATCGGGATCGGTGCGGTCCAACGAAAATACGCAACCATGGCATCGGCGCACGACTCGGGGGTACGAAACGCGGGAACTTTCTGCGCGGAGAGCCAAGCAAGCGAGGCGGGTGCGTCGGGGGCGAGAAACGCCACCAACGGCTTTCTCGATCGCGAGGACTCCACGATCGGCTTCACTGCGAGTTGCGGATGAAACTGCGCCGACGATCCCACCACCGCCAGCACCGCATCGCATCCATCCCATTCCTGCAGGCCATCCAGCACCGCGCCGTATTTCGCGCTGGTGGCCGTCAGCGTGAGATCGATGATCGGCGATTTGAGAATCGGCACACCGGCGGTTTTCATTCGAGCGATAAAGGCGTCATCGGGTATCGCGGCGTCCAGGCCAAGTGTTCCCATGCGGTCGGCAACCGTTGCTGCACCACCACCGGTCGTGGTGACCGCGGCGATGCGTGGCGCGCGTGGGAGTGCGACCGGGTGCCTCCCGGTGAGGAGCGGACCGATTTCGAGCAGTGTCTCCAGCATGTCCACCCGCAACACGCCATGGCGCTTAAAGAAAGCGTCGATGACATCGTCCGCACCCGCCAGCGCGCCGGTATGCGAGACCGCCAAGGCCTCACCAATAGGCGAGCGGCCGAGCTTGTAGGCAACGACTGGCTTTCCTTCGGCGAAGGCGCGACGGGTCGCGTTGGCGAACGCCCGCGCATCGCGAATCGTTTCCAAGAAGAGCAGGATTGTTTCGGTGTGCGGATCGTCCACCAAGAGATCAATCAACTCGCCGACCGATACATCTGATTCATTACCGACCGAGATGAGTTTGGCAAAGCCGATGCCGCGTGCTTGCCCGCGCGACAGCAGCGCGCCCATCATCGACCCGCTCTGCGAGATGACCGATAGCGGTCCGGTGAGCAGCGTTTCCATTTCCAGAACCGCATTGATCGAAAGCGCGACGCGGTCATGCGTGTTGACGAGACCCATGCAGTTGGGCCCCAGCAGCCGCACCCCGGCCGCCTTGGCACGCGCGACGAGATTCGCCTGGCGCGCCTGGCCTTCGGTACCGATTTCCGCGAAGCCGTCGCTGAATATCGTCGCGATCGGAATGCCGCACTTCCCGCATTCTTCCACCGCACCGGCGACATCTTTCGTCGGCACCATGATGAAGGCATGATCGACCGGTGCATCGATCGCGGAGACGGTAGGGTAGGCGCGCTCGCCAAGCGTCTCGGGTCGTGTTGCGTTCACCGGATAAATCATCGCCGTGTAGCCGTGCTTGCGCAGATAACGTTGCGGACGGGCGGTATTCTTTTTTTCATCGCCCGAGGCACCGATCAGTGCAACCGCCCGCGGCGTAAAGAGCGCTTTCGCAAACGTGGTGCGGTCGGCATCCGTCTCACTCATGCCGGCCTCGATTTTTCCGGGCGTTGCGAGAAGGTTCGCTCGAAGACCGCCTCGGCAATCCGATTTTTGAGGATCTCGATCGACCCACCTGCGATCATCCAGCCGCGGCAGCGCCGCACACAATATTCGACGAGCGAGTCCTGACTGTAGCCGGCGCCACCCATGACTTGCAGCGCATCGTTGGCGATATCAAAGCCTGATTGATTGCAGAAGGCTTTCGCAATCGCCGTCTCTTCAGCCGATGGAAAGCCGCGATCCGCACTCGCGGCGGCGCGATAGAGCAGCAATTGCGCGGCATCGAGCTTGATGCGCATATCGGCGAACTTCCATTGCAAGCCCTGGAACTCGCATAGCAGGCGCCCGAATTGTTTGCGCTGCATCGCCCACTGCCGTGCGGTTTCGAACGCATAGCGACCGAGTGCGAGAGAGCGCGATGAATTGCCGATGCGTTCCACATTGAAGCCGGCGATTTGTTTTTTGAAGCCGCCTTCCTTCAGCACCACCATGTCCGGTGGTATGTAAATATTGTCGAAGTAGAGCTGCGCCCATTCTTCATCCGACATGAAGCGGGTGCGCTTGCCGTATCGAAAGCCCTCGCTCTTGGTATCGATCAGCACCGAACCGATGCCATCGATGCCCAGCCCGAAGCGGACATAGGCAAGAATCACCGTTGCATAGGGCGCGTGAGTCGTGAACACTTTGCTGCCATTGATGCGATAGCCCGCGCCATCCGGCGTCGCGGTAGTTCTTAGCTCTGTTACGGCAGACCCTGCTTCTGGCTCGGTCATGCCGACTGAGATCACCCCTTCCCCCGCCAGGAGCGGTCGTAAGAAGCGCTCCTTTTGCAGAGCGGAGCCATACTCGGCTAACACACGAATCGGTCCAAAATTACCCGCTTGCACGACATCGGCGCTGCGCGGGCAGACACTGGCGATGGTTTGGATCGCGATGACCGCATCGATCAGCGTGCCGCCTTGTCCGCCATCTTCTTCCTTAATCGTGATACCGAGCAGGCCCTGATCGGCCATGCGCTTGGCGACATCCCAGGGATAGTCCTGCGCATGGGCGCGTTCGAGCGCGCCGGCCTGCAAATGCCGCTCGGCAAACCGGCGGACAGCGGTCTGGAATTCCTGTTGTTCGGGGGTGAGCTCGAAATTCATGGCTTCGCTTCGGATGACGGTGCATGCATTGTAATGAACCCGACCGTGCATCCACTTACATCCCCGGCGTCCACACGGTGGTTGCAGCGAGCGTAGGGCGGAACGGCGCAGCGCATTCCGCCGCACCGATGTAAAGCGTATTTCGCGATCCTCGCCTCAGATTGGCATTCAGGCGGTGGAATGCGCTTCGCTTTTCCATCCTACGCTACTATGGCGCGCATCTAGTTCAACCGGGACGCTCGTCCACGCAATTCGGTTTCGGGAAACTCGCCCGTGCCGACCGCTACAAACTATTGGTGGCGCTCGTCGTGCCGCGCCCCATTGCGCTGGTCACCACGCTGGGTCCCAAGGGCATCGTCAACGCCGCGCCCTTCAGTTTTTTCAATGTGCTGGGGGATGATCCGCCGATCGTTATCGTGAGCGTCGATCTTACGAGTACCGGCAGCATCAAAGACACGGCGCGCAATATCGCTGCGAACAAAGAATTCGTCTGCCACATCGTCGATGAACCGATCGCCGAGCAAATGCATGGCTGCGCGGTGGAGGCGCCCGACGATGTGAGCGAGGTGGATCTGGTCGGATTTACCACCGCACCCTCGATGCAGATCAAACCACCGCGCATCGTCGAGGCGCCGGTCGCCATGGAATGTGTTTTACATTCCAACGTCGATATGGGGACGCGGAATCTTTTTATCGGCCGCATCCTGCAACTCCATGTGCGGGACGGCATCATCGAGCCCCAAACGCTCAGACGCCACGATGGGGCGTTCAAACCGATCGGGCGCCTGTATGCCAATCGCTATTGCAAGCTTGGCGAAGAAATCGCGTTTGACAGCAACCAGTATGTCGAAGCGATGAAGCGGATGGGTAAGGCCTAGGCAACGCCGCCGTTCGCATCGACGGCTTGATTCTCAAGCCATCCACGACACATGGGCCGAGACGATGCGCCAGCCGTCCGGTTGACGCACCCAGGTCTGACTTTGCCGGCCAATGCGGTCCGGCTGTGAGGGACGCAGGAACTCGGTATTGGCGATCGCAAAATCGCGGCCGAAGGTGGTGATGCGAATATTGCGGCGCACTCTGGCAAGTCCTACCGGCGATCTTGCCACGCGAAACCCGACGATCTCTTCGTAGCTGTTCAAGATTTCGGCAAGCCCATAGCGCTGCGTGGTCGGGCTGTTCCAGAACAGTTCGTTGAGGACTTCCACCTTGTTGTTCACGAGGGCGTCCTCATAACGATCGAACGCGGCGCTCACTTCGGCGACGATGGCGGGATTGTTGAGTTCCATGGCGATTCCTTCTCCTTTCCAATGATCTACCGAGTGTAGCCGGAACAGCCATCGGAATGCCCACCGGCATCGCCGCGGATGCTAACATCCGGTGAAAGCCCGGTGCGATCTGGCGCTGGTGTTTTCAGCGGCGTTTACTTCAGCTTCTATTCCACTGAAAAGGACTCTTCAATGCGCACCAATTTCATGCATCATGCACTGATTGCGAGCATCGGCGCGATCGCGCTGGCCATCGGCGTGCCCATCCAAGCGCAGGACAAGCCATTGGTCGCCGGTGTCGACGGCACCTTCGCGCCGCATGCGATGCCGAAGTTGGGCGGCGGGGTCGAGGGCTTCAACATCGATCTCATCAATGAAATCGGTAAGCGCATGAAGCGCAAGATCGATATCTTCGCGGGCGAATTTTCCGGCCTTATTCCGGCGCTTAATTCCGGCAAGATCGATTTCGTCGGCGCCCCCCACCACGGTGACGCCGGAGCGCACACAGAATCTCTTGTTCAGCGAGGGGTATCTGAATACCTACTACCAGTTCGTCGTGCCGGCGAAAGCGGGCGATGTGAATGCCCTGGAACACTTGAAGGGCAAGACGATCTCGGTGAACAAAGGTTCCGCGTACGACAAATGGCTGCTCGAGAACGCGGGCAAGTATGGTTGGAAAGTGGAGTCATATGGCACCAACAGCGATGCGGTGCAGGCGATGATTTCAGGACGGGCGGATGCGCATCTTTCCGGCAATACCGTGGCCGCTTATGCGGTGGTCAAAGCGAAGGAACATATCAAGCTTGCAGCGCTGAAGGTTGACCAGGGTCTGGTGTGGGCAGCCGCCTTTCGCAAGGACGATGTGAAGCTTCGTAATGCGGTGGATGCGGCCATTGAGTGCATGAAGGTCGATGGCACGCTTGCCGCACTCCACGAGAAATGGTTTGGCGCCAAGTCTGAGCCGGAGTCAGCGCCTGTCACCGTGTATGCAGGCTACGGTGTCCCTGGCCTGCCCGGGCATGAGGCGAGCAGCCATACGCCGAGCTGCAAGTAATCGCCGTTCGCGGCGAAGACCGAATTATCCCGAAGGATGCAAAGGGCGCCGTGCTGAAAATTGAGGCGGAGACTAACAGCCTTGCTATTCCATTGCGTTCTTGGCGTCCTTTGCGGTTAATCGAACTTGAATTCCAATCCGCCGATCCTTGACGTCGTCGGCCTGCACAAATCGTTTGGTCAAGCCGAGGTTCTGCGCGGCATCGATCTGCAAGTCTTGCCGCGTGAGCTTGTGTTTGTGATCGGGCCGTCGGGCTCAGGGAAATCGACCCTGCTCAGGTGCTGCAATCGGCTTGAAGAACCGACCGCCGGATCCATCAACGTAGACGGCGTCGACATCATGGGTGCGGGCGTCGACATCAACGCAGTGCGAAGGCGTATCGGCATGGTGTTTCAGTCATTTAATCTCTATCCGCATCTCACCGCGCTCGACAACATCACCTTGGCCGTTCGGAAAGTGCTTCACAAGGCGCGCGAGGCGGCCGACGACATCGGGATGCAAGCGCTGAAACGCGTCGGGTTGGTCGACAAGTCGAAGGCATTTCCCAATGAGCTGTCCGGCGGGCAGCAGCAACGCGTGGCCATCGCGCGCGCTTGCCTTGGAGCCGAGCGTAATGTTGTTCGACGAGCCGACCAGTGCCCTCGATCCGGAACTCATTGGTTCGGTGCTGAACGTGATGCGGGAAATGCGCGAGTCGGGCATGACGATGTTGGTCGTCTCGCATGAAATGCGCTTTGCGCGAAGCGCGGCCGATCGCGTCGTGTTCATGGATGGCGGCAAGATCCTCGAACAAGGTCCGCCTGACCTAATTTTGAATACGCCGGAGCATCCGCGGATTCGTGAGTTCATCGCCAACATCGAGGCGCACTAGGCGCAGGCGATGAATCTTTTTCTCGACACGTTCTTCAATTGGACCGTCATGGTCCAGTATCTGCCTGCCATCGTCGAAGGTTTTCTGCTCACCGTATCGCTCGCCATTCTCGTGGTGGCGGCAGGCCTTGCGGTGGGACTGATTCTTGCGCTGATCCGCTCGTTGCGGGTGAAGTTGATCAACTTCTTCATCATCGTGTTTGTCGATGTGATGCGGGCGGTGCCGCCCTTGGTCATCATCATCGTTCTGTACTTTGCGTTGCCCACCATCGGCATCAAGCTGTCGGACTTCGTATCGACCTGGTTGGCGTTGGCTGCGGTGCTGGCCGCATTCGCCGAGGAATTTTTTTTGGCCGGTATTCTGGCGGTACCAAAGGGCCAGTGGGAGGCGGCGCACTCGACTGGCCTTGGCTATGCACAGACGATGCGCTTCGTGGTCCTGCCGCAAGCCGTGCGACTCACTATTCCGCCGCTCACGAATCGTACCATCGCCATCACGAAAGGCACTGCGCTTGGGTCGGTGGTGGCGGTCGGCGAAATCCTCTATCAGGCGCAGTCGGGCTATTCATTCTCGTATAACCCATCGCCCCTAACGTTGGGTGCGATCGCTTATCTCGTTCTGTTCGTCCCGGTCATCTACTTCGGCCGCTGGGTCGAGACCCGCTTTGCCTGGAAGCGCTGATGGAACGACTCCGGAAACCGGCCGAACCAGAACCAAACAGCAGATGGATGCTAACGGGACCGGGAAAAGATTTCGTACGAACAAGGGGAGCGCTCCCCTTGTATATCCCCGTGTTGGAACAAGGGGGTCTCGCGACCCCCTTGTAAATCCCCCGGGCTTTGCGAACATTGTCGCGACTTGAGATCTAAGTGATCAACAGTTTCTTCAATTTCGACATCCTTCGCGAGACCTGGCCTTATCTGCTGGCCGGATTCTGGATGTCCGTGCAGCTTTGTCTGGTTGTCATTCCGCTCGGTGTGGCGGGTGGCTTAACGGTGGCATTGCTCTCAACGGTGAAGAATCCGCTGGTGCGCTGGACCGTGGTGCTCTACGTCGATTTCTTTCGCGCGTTCCCGCCCTTGGTGTTGCTCATGTTCATCGCATTCGGTTTGCCGTTCATGAAGATCGACCTGGGTGCATTCGGTGCGGTGGCGCTCGCCTTTCTGTTCAACACCTCCAGCTACTACGGCGAGATCTTCCGTACGGGCATCGAGAGCGTGCCGAAGGGACAGTTCGAGGCGGCCCGCTCGACCGGTTTGTCGGCGACGCAGACGCTCGCATATATCGTGGTCCCGCAGGCGACGCGGAACGTCATTCCCGATTTGATCGGCAATACGCTGGAGGTCGTGAAACTCACTTCCATCGCAAGTGTCGTCGCGCTCCCGGAATTGCTTTACGCAGCGCGGCAGGCGCAGTCGTTGACGTACAACGCCACGCCGGTGATTGCCGCAGGACTCATTTATCTTGTCTGCCTATGGCCCTTAGTTCGGCTTCTCTCTCGTTACGAGCACAAGCAGATTGCGTTGCATTAGCCCAGCGGCTTCCCCGCCCCCACCCGTTCGATGATCAGCTGGTAGTGTTCCGGTCGCCGGTGCACGGCGAAATTGAAGACGTTCTGCCGGAAGTTGTCGCCCAAGGCCATATCGGCGTTGACGAAGATCACTTCATCGTCTTCGGTCAAGGCCTGCGCGGCGATTTCACCGGTCGGTGAAACGATCGCGGAACCACCAATCATATGGAAGCCGTCTTCCGCGCCGCCCTTCGCGGCAGCGGCGATCCACGTGGCGTTTTGATAGGCATTGGCCTGCAACGAAAGCAGGTGATGAAACATGCGCAAATGCGGCGGCTCCGACCAGTGGATATTATGCGAAGGGGTATTGAACCCCAGGCAGACCAGCTCGACCGACTGCAAGCCCATCACGCGAAATGTTTCCGGCCAGCGCCGATCATTGCAGATGCACATGCCGATGTTGGCGCCCATCGTGTTCCAGACCTTGAAGCCCTCATTCCCGACGGCAAAGAATTTTTTCTCCAGATGCTGGAAGGGCGCGGCGGGCTTGTGATCCGCATGACCGGGCAAATGGATCTTCCGATACCGCCCGACGATGTTGCCCTTATCATCGACGAGGATCGATGTGTTGTAACGCTCCTGCTCGGGGGTTAGCTCCGCAAAGCCTAGGTAAAAGCCGATACCACGTTTTTTGGCGGCGTCGAACAAAGGCTGCACGACCGGGTTCGGCATCGACGGTTCAAAAAACTGCGCGACGGCCTCCTCTTCGCTCATCCAATAGCGTGGGAAGAAGGTGGTGAGCGCGAGTTCCGGAAATACCACCACACGCGCGCCACGGGACGCCGCTTCATTCAGCATTTCCACTAGGCGTTTGACCGCGGCGGCGCGCGAATCGGTGCGGTGGACAGGGCCCATCTGGGCGACGGCAAGACCGAGTTTGCGTGGCATTGAGCGATGGCTCCGGTTGGCAGGATTGCGCGAGGAAGTTCACGATGCTAGCGCAGCCTTTATGAACGGGTGTGCGAGCGCACGGTGTGCTTGCCAAGTGAAGGAAGCGTCGATGCGAGAAAAGCTCTGTGCGTGGGGGATCAGGCTGGCGGTGACAGGCATGATCGTGGGTGTATTGGCCGGGCCGACGCTTGCCCAACCGTATCCGACGAAACCGATCCGCTTGGCGGTGCCGACGCCGCCTGGCGGTGCAACCGATCTTGTTGCGCGTCTGGTGGCGCCAAAAATGGCCGAGGTGCTCGGGCAGCCGCTCATCATTGATAACCGCGTTGGCGCGAGCGGTGTCATCGGCTCAGAGAGCGTCGCAAAATCGGTTCCGGACGGCTACACGATCCTTGCGGTATTCGATAATTTCGCGACCAATCCTTATCTGTTTCCGGCGCGGACCTATGATCCGGTCAAGCACTTCACACCGATCTCGCTTATCGTCAAGGCCGCGCAGGTGGTGGTGGTGACCCCAGGATTAGGCGTGCGCACCTATCCGGATCTCGTCAAGCTGGCCCAGGCGCGTGGCAATGCGCTCAATTACGCGACCGCCGGTCCGGGTACGTCCAGTAGGCTGACCGTTGAATTGCTCAAGACCATTGCCGGCATCGATCCGACCGCGATTCATTACAAGGGCGGCGCGCCTGCCATGACAGCGCTCTTGGGCGCCCAGGTGGAGATGATGGTGGTCACGCTTGGCACGGTGCTGCCGCATTTGAAAACGGAAAAGCTCGTCCCGCTTGCGGTGACGTCTACGTCTCGGCATCCATTGCTGCCGGATGTGCCGATCATCGGTGATTTTCATGCGGGGTTTGAAGCCCAGTCATGGGTCGGTATGTTGGGCCCGCCGGGGCTGCCGGATGAGATTCAGAAGAAGCTGGAAGCGGCTGTCCGTGCCGCGGCGCTTGACCCGGAGGTCCGCGAACGTTTCCAAGCGCAGGGGTACGAAGTCCTTGGCACCACGGGTGCGCCATTCGCGCAATGGCTACAGGTCGAGAGCGCGCGCTGGGGGCGGGTGATTCGCGACCAGCGTATTACGTTGGAGTAGCCGTCCAGATTTCTCCGTGCGGCGTTCAATACGATTCAGTCCCGCGATCGGCACCCTGTCAGGCGGCGTATCAACGAGGACTCTTTGCAGTCCCTTGATCGAACGGGCGGTCTCCGGCAGCCTGAGCTCGAGATTGAAGCGCCGGTTGCCTTCGATGATCCGGGTAATGCGCTCGCCATCGATCAGCGCCTGCAGTGGCGCGCTCGATGCGTGAAATCCCCGTCTATTTAACAGTGATCGCTGCGTCCAGACGCGCTTGCATCGCCTTGGCTTGCGCCGATGTCAGCCTTTAAAGCCTTCTGCTCGCATCTCTGCAAACAGCTCGGTCGCGACAAGTGTCGCGTCGCGGACGAGGGGCGCACCCACATAGCCAAGCAAATGGAGCAGCGCCTCGATCAGCTCGTCTTCGGTCCAGCCCTGACGGCGCGCCATCCGCAAGTGGATCGCCAGCTCCGGCTCACGACCGGTCGATGCATCCGCGATGACGGTAATCAGCGTGCGTGTCTTGAGATCCAGCCCGGGCCGTGTCCACAGCGCGCCAAACACCGTCTCGCTGGCGAGATCGATGAATTTCTGCATCTGCGGATCTTTGTAGGTGGTGGAGGCAATCTTGTCGACATAAGCATCGCCCAACAGCTTGCGGCGCATTTCGCGGCCATTCTTCAGATCTTGTTCGGACATGGTGTTCTCCTTGGGTGGGGGTCGATCCAACGCTATCTTAGACGCGACGAACACATGGCGTTGGTGGCCGGCCCAGCTTCGAACGAGCGGGTACGACGGGACCGGCAAATATCCCTATGATGGCGGTCTGCGGACAATGGAATGGGCAACATCGCATGACCGAGCCTTGCATCATCGTGACGGGCGGCGCCGGATTCATCGGCGCCAACTTCATTCAACAGTGGATCGCCGCCGAATCCGCCGCCGTGATCAATTTGGACAAATTGACCTACGCCGGCAATCCGGAGAGTCTGCGTGACATAGCAGCGCATCCGCGCTATTCGTTCGTGCATGCCGACATCGTGGACTTCGACGTCGTGGCGGCGCTTCTTGCTAAGTGCAGGCCCTATGCGGTGGTGAACTTCGCGGCGGAAAGCCATGTCGATCGCTCGATTCACGGCCCGGGCGATTTCGTGCGGACCAATATGGTCGGCACGTTTCAGTTGTTGGAGGCGGTGCGCGGATATTGGTCGGTCCTGTCCGCGGATGCCAAGAAGAACTTTCGTTTCCTGCATGTTTCCACCGATGAAGTGTATGGGTCCTTGCAAGCGGGTGATCCACCCTTCACCGAGCGCACGCCTTACTCGCCTAACAGTCCGTACTCTGCCTCTAAAGCAGGGTCCGATCATCTCGTACGCGCCTATCACCACACCTACGGCTTGCCCGCTATCACGACGAATTGCTCCAACAACTATGGGCCTTATCAGTTCCCGGAAAAATTGATCCCTCTCATCATTCTCAATGCGTTGGCGGGCAAGCCCTTGCCTGTCTACGGCGATGGCATGAACGTGCGGGACTGGTTATATGTTGGCGACCACTGCACCGCTATTCGGCTCGCGCTTGCACGTGGTCGCGTGGGTGAGACCTACAACATCGGTGGTGACAACGAGCGGACGAACATCGAGGTCGTGCGCACTGTATGCAAGATCCTCGATGCGCAGCGGCCGCAGGCGCAACCCTATGCGTCGCTGATTACGTTTGTTACCGACCGACCTGGCCATGATCGTCGCTATGCCATCGATGCGACGAAGTCCCGCGCGGAACTTGGCTGGCGAGCGGCGGAGACGTTTGCGTCGGGGATTGCAAAGACGGTGCGTTGGTACCTCGATAATCCCGATTGGGTACAAAGCGTCGTGACTGGCGCTTATCGCACTTGGCTTGAAAAAAATTATCGGGATCGGGGTGGGCGGTGAAGGGAATTCTGATGGCAGGCGGTGCCGGTACGCGCCTCCATCCCGCGACGCAAGTGGTCTCGAAGCAACTCCTGCCTGTCTATGACAAACCGATGGTGTATTACCCGCTGACGACGCTGATGCTCTCCGGTGTGCGCGACATCCTCGTCATTGCGACACCCGACGATATGCCGCGCTTTCAGCAATTGTTGCGGGGTGGCAGTCAATGGGGTCTCAATCTCTCGTATGCAGTCCAGCCAGAGCCTGGCGGCATTGCGCAAGGTCTCATCCTCGGCCGCGCATTGGTTGGCAGCGATGCCTGTGCCCTCATGCTGGGCGACAACATCCTGTACGGGCATGACTTGTCGGTGATTTTGCAGAAAGCGGCGGCTCAAACGGCTGGTGCGACGATCTTCGCCTATCCGGTGCAGAATCCCGAGCGCTATGGCGTTGTGGAATTCGATCAAGGGGGGCGGGCGCTCAGTATTGAAGAGAAGCCATTGCATCCCAAGTCGCGGTATGCCGTGGCCGGTCTTTATTTCTACGACAACACCGTCTTCGATATCGCCGGCGCTTTGCAGCCCTCCGCACGCGGTGAATTGGAAATCACCGATGTCAATCGACATTACCTCGATCGAGGCACCTTGGATGTCGTGGTCATGGGGCGTGGACAGGCATGGCTCGATACCGGAACCCATGAAAGTTTGCTGGCGGCCTCGCATTACGTCGAAACGCTGGAACGCCGCCAGGGGCTGAAGATTGCCTGTCCGGAAGAAGTGGCGTTTCGCATGGGCTACATCGATGCTGACGCGCTCACCCTGCTCGCTCACGGGGCGGGGAATAATGCCTATGGTCAATATTTATTGACCATCCAGGACGACCAGGTTTTCTGATGAAAGTCTTGCCAGGGGCCATCCCGATGTGCTCATCCTTGAACCGGAGATCTTCGTCGATGAGCGAGGATTCTTCCTGAAAAGCTACCACGAACGCGTGTTTCGTCACACGGCCGGCATCGATGCGAGGTTCGTCCAAGACAATCATTCGCGCTTCGTCCACAACGTGCTGCGTAGCTTGCACTATCAGATTCAACAACCGCAAGGAAAACTGGTACGGGTCGTGGTGGGCGAGATCTTCGATATGGCTGTCGATCTGCGTCGATCGTCGGCCACCTTCGGTCGCTGGATGGGGCAGCGCTTGTCGGCTGAAAATCGGCGCATGCTGTGGATTCCGGCGGGCTTTGCGCACGGCTTTCTCGCCCTGTCGGAGGCCGCCGAAGTGCTCTACAAGACCACCGACTACTACGCGCCGCATCACGAGCGTTGCATTGCCTGGAATGACGCTCACCTCGGTATTAGCTGGCCGCTCGCCGGTGCGCCGATCATTTCCGACAAGGATCGCCGCGGCGTTGCCCTGCAAAGCGCCGCGACGTTTCCCTGATGCGTATTCTTTTGACCGGTGGGACCGGCCAGCTCGGCACCGCACTCAGGTGCACGCTCACTGCTGTAGGGGAAGTGAGCGTACCGTCACGCGGGGAGCTTGATCTCGCTTGGGCGCATGCGTTGATCAGGGCGGTGCGCGATGCGCAGCCAGACCTGATCGTCAATGCAGCGGCCTACACGGCGGTTGACCAAACAGAAAGCGAGCTTGCGCTTGCCGTGCAAATCAACGGCGACGCCCCGCGCATCTTCGCTCTAGAAGCCAAGCGTCTGAATATTCCGGTGGTTCATTATTCGACCGACTACGTGTTTGATGGAGCAAAGAACACATCCTATATTGAGGACGACGTAACCGCGCTGCTCAACGTCTATGGCTGCACCAAGCTTGCAGGTGAACAAGGCGTATTGGCATCGGGGGCTGCACACCTAATCTTTCGTACCAGTTGGCTGTACGTATCCCACGGTCGCAATTTTCTGCTGACGATGCGAAGGCTTGGTCGTGACGGCAAAGAAATCAAGGTCGTTGACGACCAGCATGGCGCTCCGGCGTTCGCGCTACAGGTTGCCGAAGCGACCGCAACAGTCATCACTCGCTCAATCGTGAAGGGCACCGTGGACATGGATCGGTTCCGCGCGATCACCGGCCTCTATCACCTCAGCGCGGCCGGGCACACGACCCGGTACGGCTTTGCACAAGCCATTTTGGCGGGAACCGACGCGATAGGTAGATTGGCGTCTGTAACGACGGACGAATTCAAAGCGCCGGCGCCTCGACCGCTGAATTCGGTTCTCGACAATAGCAAGTTTGAGCGGCGATTCGGCTTTCGACTGCCGGATTGGGAGATTGGTCTTGCTCGCTGCCTGGATGAGATCGGCAGAACGTAGTTCGTCGTATCCGTCGTGTTCGCTTGCGATCGCGGGTCGCATCACCGCAACGGCGCCTTCCCCGCTGCGATATCCATGATCATCCGCGCTGCGAGATAAAGGCGTGGCGCAATCGAGCTGATCACGATGTATTCGGCATTCACCGTATGGGCGCCGAATCCGCGCAGTCCGAATCCTTCGATCACCGGGGCGTTGGTCTTGAGCGAAGCGCTGGCTGCGTCGGTGAAGCCGCCGCCGGAATCATCGAGCACTTTGAGCGTAAGCCC
This sequence comes from Betaproteobacteria bacterium, assembly GCA_009693235.1. Classification (GTDB taxonomy): domain Bacteria; phylum Pseudomonadota; class Gammaproteobacteria; order Burkholderiales; family SG8-39; genus SHXR01. The sequence continues at coordinate 40,107 of SHXR01000033.1, forward strand.
AAGTTCGCGGTAGATCGCTTGCGCGTGTGCGCTCAGAGCGCGGGACGATGGCTTGGCTTCGAGCGGCGGGACGCGGCGTTCGAAATTGAGTTCGACGTGAGCGTCCGGGAGCAGTTTCTTCTTAATGCGCTCGCGCAGGCGCTCTTCGATGCCGTCGTAATCGGCGACGCGCGCGACCCGGACATCGGCACTCGCCTGCGCCACCGGTGGAATCATGTTGCTCACGATGCCGGCGCGGGCCATCGTCCAATTCACTTTGACGCCGGTTTGGGGATCGGACAGATCGCGCATTTGCAGAATCTGAAAGGCGAGTTCGTCGAGCGCGTTGACGCCACGCTCTGGCGCCGCACCTGCATGGGAGGCGCGTCCACGCACGACGAGCTGTGCCAGGGCGTGGCCACTCGTTGCGAGCCGCACGCGATCTTCCGTCGGATTGCCGCCCGCTTCAAACGAAAGAACCGCATCGTGTTGGGTGCCAAGGCGGGTATGGTGATTGCGGGAACCCGGCGAGCCGATCTCCTCATCGCTATTGATGAAGACGGTGATGGTGCCGTAGTCGCGGAAATTCATCGCCCTTAGCATCGCCATCGTATGCAGGATCACGGCGATGCCATGCCGGTTGTCGGCAATGCCAAGCCCATAGGCCCGGTCACCATCGATGCGGAACGGTTGATCGGTCACCATGCCCTTTGGATAGACGGTGTCCATGTGCGCCAAGAGAAGAATCTTCTTGGTGCCGGCGCCGGTGAACGTTGCGCGCACCATCTTGCCGATTTGCTCGGGCGTGTCCGACATTCGGTGGGTGTCGGCTTCGGTGGGTGCGACGATGTCGATCTGCGCACCAAGGGCCGCGAACTTGGCTGCGATGAGGCCGGCGATCCGGTCGAGCTCCACCAACTCGCGACTGCCTGATTCGATGGCGGTGAGTTCCGCCAGTGTGCGAAGGAGCGCGGGCGGTTCAGCTTGGGCGAGCGATCGCAGGCGCTCGACCGGCTGGCCGGACGCAAGGCCTGCCAAGCTTGCGCCCATGATAAGGGCGATTATTTTTCGTAATGGGCCCACTGCTTCGTTCCGCATGACTGCTCCTTGGTTGCTTCGCATAAAACGGCAACACTTCCGTCGTATATTGCCGAAAGAATAATTCTTGTCGGTTCGGGGCGTTCGCGCTGCTTCAGCAGCGCGAACGCCCGCAGTCGGCACGAGTGATGCGCGCGCATAATCATCACGTCACTGGAAGCCAGTTCAAATGCAGGACGAAAGCATTCGCCGGTTGCGGCGCATTCAAGCGATTGCCCGCCGCGTCGGCCTGTTTTTTACCGGTGGGCGAACCGGCAACCGGGTTGAAGGAACTTACGTCGAGCCGCAACGGGGATTCCCCCCGCCCGAATGCCAGGCGCCACTTATGGCCTGCATCTGCCCGGGGGTCACGCCGCCGGGGCATCGTGGCCGCTCGTGGTGATGCTGCATGGTTGCAAGCAGGACGCACCAACGTTCGCCGCCGGCACCCGCATGAACGAAATCGCCGATCGGGAAGGATTCGTCGTCCTGTATCCCGAACAACGACGCCTGGCGAATGCCTTTCGCTGCTGGAACTGGTTCGACACGGCTGCACAACGCAGCGGTGGTGAGGCGGCGCTGATTGCCGGGATGATCCACGAAGTGACCGCCGCTTACGCCATCGATCCCCGCCGCGTGTATATCGCCGGGCTTTCCGCCGACGGTGCGATGGTGAATGTGATGGTCAATTGCTACGGTCAATTATTTGCGGCCCGCGCGGTTCATTCAGGCCTCATGTATCGCGCCGCGGAATCGGCCTCGCAAGCGATGCTCGCCATGCGGCAAGGTTCGAGTGCCTCGCCAAAGGCCACGGTATCGAAGGCCGCTGCGTTCGTCCCAACATTGGTGATTCATGGCGCGGGCGATGACGCGGTGCACCCCACCAATGCCGATCAGGTGGTCGAACAGGTCGTCGCATTGTCAGGGCATGCCGGCGAACCTTCGTTGCGGACCACCGAGTACAGTACGTCGAGCGGCAAGGGATATGCCTATGCAACGATTGATCGTCGCGCGGGTGATCGCCTACTCGTACGAAAAGTACTGGTGGATGGGTTAGGCCATGCCTGGAGCGGGGGCAACGGTGAACACGCCTTCAACGATCCGGCCGGCCCGGATGCGAGCCGGATGCTCTGGGAGTTTTTTCCGGATTCGAGCGCGACGCGGCGCCGGTGCCCGATGCACCAACGTAGAACGCTGCCGTGCGTAGGAAAAGCGGGCGATCAGGCGATAAATTTCTTGAGTGTGGTCGGGCGTCCGCCATGCCGTTGTGTGGCGATCGGCTCGGAGGCACCGCGTGCGATGAATTGGCCCGATCCGCGCGCGACATGCAGCTTGCCGTCTTCCACCACGATGCGACCGCGACTGGTGACGAGTTCGGGCCATCCCTTATACACATGCCCTTCATACGGGGTGTAGCCGACCGCATCATGCATCATTGCGTAGTCGATGCGCTTTTCGATCTCCGGATTCCAGATGGCGACATCGGCGTCCGATCCCACTGCGATGGTGCCTTTGCGGGGATAGAGCCCATACATGCGCGCATGATTGGTGGCGGTAAGGGCGACGAATTGGTTGAGACTCAGCCGGCCCTTCAGCACGCCTTCCGAAAACAGGATCGGCAGGCGCATCTCGATGCCTGGCACGCCATTCGCCATTTCCTTGAAGGTGGTGTCATCACCACGCGGGATCTTGGCTGTCGCATCGAATTTGTACGGCGCGTGATCCGATGAATAGACCTGAAACGTGCCGTTGGCCAGACCCGCCCAAATTGCTTCTTGTGCCGCCTTGTCGCGCAGGGGTGGGCCGCAACACCACTTGGCCCCTTCGACGCCGGGACGATCCATGTCATCGGCAGTGAGCACCAGATACTGCGGGCAGGTCTCGGCGTAGATCTTCGCTCCCAGGGTTTGCGCCGAGCGGATGGTATTGGTCGCCTCGGGGCTCGATACATGCACGATCAGCACCGGCACGGAGAGCAATCGCGACAACATGATGATGCGATGGGTTGCCTCGGCTTCGGCGAGCGCATCATGCGCGACCCCGTGGAACTTCGGTGCGCCGTGACCTCGCTCGATCAGGCGTTTGGCGATCCAGCGGATCATGTCGTCGTTTTCGGCATGTACCATGACCAGCGCGCCTTCCCGATCGGCGACATGGAGCACTTCGAGCAGTTGGTAATCCTCCAGCCGCCACTTTGGATAGGTCATGTACACCTTAAACGATGTCACGCCAGCTTTGATCGCAGCCGGTAACTCTTCATTGAGGATCTTATCGGTGGGCTCGCCGATGATGAGGTGAAACCCGTAGTCGATGACCGCTTTGGTCCGTGCGCGTTCGTGGTAATCGGCCAGGGTTGCGGTGACCGACGTGCCCCGATGCTGTGCCGCGAAGGGAATGATGGTGGTGGTGCCGCCAAACGCGGCTGACACGGTGCCGCTGTAAAAATCGTCCGCCGACATGATGCCCATGCCGGAGAGCTGTTCAATATGGCAGTGACTGTCGATGCCGCCTGGCAGTACGTAGCGGCCGGCGGCGTCGATATCACGGGTGCCCGCCGGGAGCCGCTTTGCGATCGCGACGATTTGCTCGCCACGAATGCCGATATCGGCGCGGGTCGTCTCAGAGGCAGTGGCGAGCGTGCCGTTACGGATGGTGAGATCGAATTGGTCCATGGGAGACTTTCGTTGGAGGTAGCAGAGCATACTGGTGAGCGCTGCAGGCGGAAAGGGCGCATATGATTTGGGCGCGCATGCAAAATGAGCAACGGGAAATGCCCACAATCTACGTGATCAATCCGAACTCCTCCGAGCATGTGACGGTGGGCATTGATCAGGCGCTCGAGCCGTTGCGCATGGCCGGGGGCCCGACCTTTAAGGCGCTCACGTTCAAAGAGGGACCGCCTGGCATTCAGACCCAACGGGATGTCGATGGGGTCATCGCGCCGCTGTGTGCGCGGGTGCGGGAGCTTGATCACAGTGCGGCGGCCTTCGTCATCGCGTGTTTCAGCGATCCGGGGCTCCACTCGGTGCGCGAGACCACTATCAAGCCGGTTCTTGGGATCATGGAATCGGGCATTCTCACGGCGCTTACGCTTGGTCAGAAATTCGGTGTGATCGCGATTCTCGCCGGCTCGATCCCGCGTCATCTGCGTGCGATCGGCGCGATGGGGTTGACTGATCGGCTGGCCGCGGAGGTGCCGGTTGGCTTACCGGTGGTCGAACTGGTCGATGAAGCGAAAACGTTTCATCGCATGGTGGCCGCGGTTTTCATGAACCCGAGTTCGGCGGAAGCGGCGCGGGTACTGCTCATGGTCGACCAGCAGACCGATGACATCACCGCCCTTGAGGGGGCATTGCGAGCCGCCGGTCACACGGTCACAAAAGTGGGGCCGGAGTTCAGCTACTCGTTAGGGTCCACCCTTTCCAATTATGACGTCGTTGTGCATATGAACGGCGCGACGCCCGATCAGTCGATGTCGACCACGACGCAACAGGCGCTGGTCCAGTTCGTCCGCAATGGTGGCGGGTTCATCGGCGCCCAGTGGCTGGGTTTTGAGGAATCCAGCAATGGAACGCAAGTGAATATGCCTGATCTCGTCCTGATGGGCGGGACGTTCGATGCCTATCTAGACGGGTGCGAGAACTGCACGTTGAGCGTCATTACCGGACTGGAAGGACACCCGTGTTGAAGGGAATTCCCGGCTCGTCTTTCGTAAACGGTGGACTCTGGGACGGTACGCCAAAGACCTTTCAGGTCAATCCACCAACCGTCTTGATGCGACTCAAAAGCTTGAATGGTGAAGTAGATGCTGTACTCGCCCGTGAAGTCGGTAGCGGCCGTGTCGTGAATTTCACGGCGGCAGTAAGCTACGACGTTACCAACTACTACGGCTACCTCTTGAGGGACCATAAGACCCTGCGGGATCTTTACGTCAACGCCGTCAATTGGGCAGCGCCGCCGTTACCGGTGAACGCCTCGCCGACTGCCGTGATCACACCGCCCGCTGCCGTGCATGCAGGAACGACTGTCAGTGTCGCCGGCAGCCAAAGCTCCGATCCGGATGGCAACCGACTCAGTTACCGTTGGACGATGACAGCGCGCCCTGCCGGCAGCGGGGCAGTCTTCAACGATCCGACCAACGTCATGCCCACGTTTGTTGCCGACATTTCAGGCGACTATGGCGTCGAACTTGTGGTCAATGACGGTACCGTGGACAGCGCGCCGGTACGGGCAATGGTGAGCTCGAGAAACGGTTCACCTACCGCCGATGCCGGCCCCGACCAAGCCCTTACGTCCAATGGTGTTCGGGTTTTACTCGACGGTTCCAATAGCTCGGATCCCGACAGCGACACACTGATCTACGCATGGCGACTGGTATCCGTTCCACCGGGAAGTACCGTCACGTTGGACTTCCCGAATGTCGCGAGGCCCGGATTCACGCCGGATATAAAGGGAACGTACGTTGCTGAGTTGGTGGTGACGGATCGGTTCGGCGCCTCACACGGCGACAGCGTAATGGTGTCCTTTAACAACATCGCGCCAGTGGCCGATGCGGGCCCGGATAAGGTTGTGAATGTTGGCACGCAGGTCATTGTGAATGGTGGTGGCTCCGATGGCAATGGTGACCGGTTAGCGTATAAGTGGAGCTTCGGTGCGACGCCTGTCGGCAGCTCTGCGTCGCTGTTGGGTGCCGATACGACCAGCCCGAGCTTTATCGCCGATGTCGCGGGGACATACGTGCTTCAGCTCATGACCAATGACGGAGCCGTGAACAGCGCCGCCGACACGGCAGTCGTAGAAGCGATTGCCGTCAACAACGCCACGACGGCAACGCTTCGGGATCTGGTTGCTTACGTGAGCGGGTTACCGAACGTGGACGCGCAAGGCCGCAAGGTGTTCAAACACAAGAGGGCCCGCCGCATCTTCGTCCACGACCTGATGGCGTCGTTCCGGATGATGAAGGACAACAGGTACCGTGCCGCGCTTGAAAGGTTGAACAATCGTGATAAGCGTGCGATGGACGGCTGCTCAGTTAATGGTATGGCTGATCGCAACGATCTGACCCGCACCTGCGCCGAGCAGACGAAAGCCCTGCAAATGCCGCAAGAGGCGACGAGCTACCTGGAAGAAGCGGCCGGGCGGGCACCGCGGCCCTTCCGTCTTCAACGCAATGACCAGAAACAAGGTCGTCAGTAATCATTAAGATCTACGACGCCCCGGCCTCTTATCGAGGCCGGGGCGTCGTCTTTTCTGGCTCAATAAACTCGCGTGGCGGTAATTACTTGCCAGCCCGCACCCGCGCGAGTTCGGCGGTAAAAGTCTGATAAACCCGTTCGTTGCGGGGTTTCGCCTGGCGCCACTCATCAGCGACGGGTTTCGTTGCCGTGGCAAAGGCAGCGCGCGTCGCGGCATCGGCGGTAATAACGGTGTTCTTACCCCGCTGAGCGACTTCCGCCGGGATTTCTGTTTGCGCTATATCCGCAACCGCCGCAAACCGCTTCACAAACGCCTCACCGCTATGACGGTCGATGACCGCACGGGCCGCGGGCGGTAGTGAGTCATACCGCGATTTCAACATCGGCACCATGACCGCAGTACCGCCAAGCGGCAGGACGAGGTGACTCGATACCACCTCCTCGATTTTGAATGCCCGGATGAAGATCCATTCGGCGAACGTGCCGTCCACAACCCCTTTCGCGATTGCCTCGGTCGTAGCGGGCGCTCCAATGATTACCGGGACAGCGCCAAGTGACTCAGCCATTTTTGCGCCCACTGAACTGCCTACGCGCATGCGTTTGCCCTTCAAATCGGCCAACGTGCGAATTGGAAACTTGCCATGAATGTTGACGGGCGGCACATTACCGAGAAACACGAGTTTCAAATCGGCAAATCCGACCAATTCGTTTCGAGCCGCCATTCGGGTGAGGACCATTGACCCCTCAAGGGAGTTGTTAACGATCGCCGGTAGCTCGACGATTTCCGTATCGTCAAAACGCCCTGGGGTGTACCCGGGAACCATCCAGACCAGATCCGCAATGCCATCCTGCACCAACTTGAATTGCTGTAGTGGATTGCGGCCTAGCGTACCGCCAGTAAACATTTCAACCTTCAATGCGCCGTTTGAGTCTTTGGTTACGTCTTCGGCCCAGGCGGCAAACACCTTCGCTGTAAAGGGTGCCTGGGGCGACTCGAAGCTTGCGAATTTCAAAACGACTGGCTGCCCGATCGCCGCAGACGAAAAAACGATGAGAGGCGCGATCGCTGCCAAGCATTTGATGAATGAGTTCAACCTAATCTCCTTGTCGGACGTAACCTTTGGGATCTTACTTGTCCGGCCGATTCTACTTAAATGCGATGCGCCTGACCTGCCTCAGTCTTGTCCAACGAGGTTTGATCCCGAACCGAAGGCCGTGATTCCAACGAGGTTTGATCCTGAAGGGCGCTGGCGAGTGGGGCGCGTAGAGGGGGCGGGGAGTCGATCATCGAAGGATGGTGATCGACATGAACGAGTCCAAGAT
>SHXR01000090.1 GCA_009693235.1 Betaproteobacteria bacterium
AAGCAGTATTTGGAACACCACTTTGAACCGAAGCCGAATGACGATTTCAAGATGGAGCCCGACTAAGACGCGTCGTTCAGCCGACGCGTATCCGGACTTTCAGTCCGTAACCCAAACCCACCAGCTTTAGCTGGTGGTTGTTTAGTTTCGCTGCCGGTAGCGAAAGCTGGTCAACCTCGTCATTCTGCTTGATCCTCGGCCTCCCAGCTTTGCCGCGTGCCGCCCGTCGCCCGAGGGACGCTGCAATCTCGGCCTGGAATGTTTCACTACCGAGCGCGTAATTGCCGTTGGTGGCCTTGCGAATCTCGTCGATGGCTTCCGGGGTCATCGGCGACTTGAAGAGCGCGCGATAGTTCTCCAGCCGCGCGCTCTGTGTACGACCCAGCCGCCGGTATTGGTCATGCGGGGTGATGAGAGGGCTGGTGTTACCCTCTCCATTGGTCGCAAAGCTGGACCAGCGGTAATGCCGTGGATGGCTGACCATGCCGGCCCGTACCGGATTGAGCTCAATGTACTGGTAGCAAGCCAATACGTAGTCTTCTGTCTGTGTGAGGCACGACCGGAAACGGCCTTCCCAGAGCGTGCCGGTACGCCGGTTGATGCGGTTCACGTACTGCACGTAGCGCTGGCTTAGGTGCTTCATCATGCGTCCGGCGCCGTCAGCTTCCTCCGGCGTCAGGAGCAAATGGACGTGGTTGGTCATGAGGGCGTAGGCGTGAATCCGGCAGCCAAAGTCCCGCGAATATTCGCCAAGGTAGTGAAGGTAGAACTGGTAGTCGTCTTCGGCGAAGAAGCAGGTAGATCGGTTCACGCCGCGCTGGATGATGTGCCAGGGAATGCCTGCGACGGCAAGGCGGGCACGGCGGGGCATGGGAGGCTTCCTTGCAGACAGTGCGACTATTCGCGGGACGGCAGTTTAGCAGAAAATAATCGTGGTCTGTCCCCTAATGCTGCTAATGCTGAGCGATAATGTACCGGCATCGACTCTTGGAGCAGGTTTGCCATGCCTACCCGCCGCTTGATGAATGGTTGGTTGACCGCGATGTTTGCGGGTGTCTTCATGCAGATACTCACGCTCGTTTGGTCTGCGAACGCCCATGCGCAGTCGTATCCTGCCAAGCCGATCAAGCTGATCGCCCCGTATCCGCCTGGCGGCGGTTTGGATACCGTTTCGCGCGCATTCGCGGAGCGCCTGGCGCCGCGCCTTGGACAACCGGTGACGGTCGAGAACCGGCCGGGTGGTGGCGCGACGATCGGCGGCGATGTGCTCGCCAAGAGCGCACCCGATGGCTACACCTTGATGGTGGGCAGCATCGTTGATTATTCACTGGCGCCGCATTTTCATCGCCATCTCACCTTCGATATGCGGCGCGATTTCGTGGCGATCGTGGAGATCGCCTTTGGCACGGTGGGCCTGGTCGTCGCGCCCAGCCTCGGTGTCAATTCGGTCGCAGAGCTCATTGCGCTTGCCAAGGCGAAGCCCGGACAGTTGAGTTTTGCTTCGTCCGGCAATGGCGGTGCCATTCACTTGAATGGCGAAATGTTCAAGCAGATGGCCGCAATCGATATCTTGCATGTGCCCTACAAAGGCACGACACAATTTCAACCGGACCTCATGGCAGGCCGCGTGCAGTTTTCGGTCGACAATGTCCTTGCACACCTGCCGCATGTGAAATCCGGCAAGGTGCGGGTGTTGGCGGTGGCGAGCCGGCAGCGCTCGCCGTTGTTACCGGATGTACCGACGATGTCGGAGGCCGGTGTGACGGGCTTCGAATCGTCGACCAACTACACGCTCTTCGCGCCGGCTGGTATGGCCGCAGAGATCGTCGCGGTGTTGAACAAGGAAGCGAATGCCGTGCTGCAGCAGCCGGAACTACGCGAACGTCTGCTGGCACTCGGTATCGTGGTAACGGGCGGCACGACCGAGACAGTGCAGGCGAAGATCCCGGTCGAGATGGTCCGCTGGGCGGGTGTGATCAAGGCGGCGAATATTCGCCCGGAGTAGCCGTCTGCAAATAGCGATGCGCAGCCATTGCCGCGGTCGCGCCATCGCCTGCGGCAGTGATGGCCTGTGATGCAGAATCGGCGCGGACATCACCCGCGGCGAAGAGACCGGCGTGCCGGGTGTGCATCTGCAAGTCTGTGACGATGTAGCCACGCGGGTCAAGTTCCACTGCACCGTTCAGCCAGCGCGTGTTGGGCGCAAGTCCGGCATAGACGAACACCGCGTCAGCATCGAAACGGTTGATCGCGCCGGTTCGTCGATGCCGTGCGTGTACGCCTTCGATCGCATCGCCACCCTGTATCGCATCGACCAAGAGTTCGCAATGAATCCGGATCTTGGCGTTCTCGTTCGCACGCTTCAGGTAGCTCGCCTGCGCACTTGGGCTGGGTGCCTGCTCAAGAATCACGATGGACTGCGCCCAGGTGGTCAATGTCAACGCTTCCTGCAGGCCCGAGTCGCCCGCACCGACGATCACGATCCGCTTGCCTTTGAGCAGGGGGCCGTCACAGCTTGCACAGTGGCTGATGCCTTGGCCGGTGAAACGCTCTTCGCCGGGAACGTTGAGCATGCGTGCGCTCGAACCGCTGGCGATGATGACCGCTCTTGCATCGATGGCGCCTTCAGTTGACTGCACTCGCCAGTGGGTACCGATGGAGGCGAGTCCCGTCGCATCGACCATCTTGAACTGCGCACCCGCCGCGACGGCCTGTTCTTGAACGATGGGGCCAAGATCATAGCCCGCGATGCCCTCAGGGAAGCCGGGAAAGTCTTCAATCGCACCGATGGTGGCGAGTTGTCCACCAACCATGAACGGCACGATGATCAAGGTCGAACGGCCATGTCGGGCCGCGAAGAGGCCGGCGGTGAGGCCGGCAACGCCACCCCCCACGATGATCACATCAAACGTGGATGCCTCGCTCATCGCCGGTCGAGTGAAAGCCCGGTCAAGCGGCGACCCGCACGCCCGCGCGTACGAGGCGGGGCAACACCTCAGCGCAGAAGTAGGGCAGCTCGTCGGCGTAATTGACGAATGAGATGCCAATGCCGCGCAGGCCCGCCTCGGAAAGAGCGATCAGCATGCCGGCAACGCGGTCCGGATCGCCAACGATCGGCAATCCACCCATGCCGTTCGCTTGATGCAAACGCAGCCGTTTGAATTCATCTTCGCCCACCGTCCCCGCCGAGATCTTTCGTTTGGCGAGAATCGCATCCACGGCCGACCAATCGGCTTGCAGGACGATGCAATGGCGATAGTAGTCATCGGCTTCCCGCTGTGTCGGCTTGCAGGTAACGACGCCTACCGTGTAGACATCGATCTCGCGTCCATGCGAGCGGGCTTCCGTCTTCGCTTCACGCACAGCTTGTGCGGTTGCCTCGGGGGATTGTCCTTGGGCGTTGGTAAAGAACGCGTCGCAATTGCGAATCGCGAATGCCCGTCCGGTAGCCGATGCTCCGGCGTTCATGATCAATGGACGCGATCCGCCGTAGGGCTTTGGTTTGGCCCGCACCTTGGTGAGCTTGATGTACTGGCCATTGAATTCGAAATCATCCGGTCCTTCCCAGGCGAGCTTCACCGTATCGATCCACTCCTGGCCGTATTCATAGCGTGCGTCGTGTTCACGTTGCTTCACACCGAACATCTCGAATTCGTCTTCATTCCAGCCAACGACGATGTTGAGACCGAAGCGTCCCGCGCCCACATGATCGGCAGTGGCGAAATGTTTCGCCGCGATCACCGGATGAAAGAGCGGTGCATGCACGGTGCCGAACACCGTGATGCGCTTGGTGGAAGCCAGCAGCCCCGTTGCCCAGGTGAGCGTCTCCAGCGTCTCGCCCTGGTAATCGGTATCGCCGCCGTAACCTTTCCAACGACCGATTGGGAGCATGAAGTCAATGCCCGCCTCATCGGCCATGCGCACGAGCCGCAGATTGTCTTGCCAGTTGCCGGTCCAGCGCTCGGGTACGGTCGTGACCGCGCGACCGGATGAGCAATTCGCACCGAATAAGCCGATCTTCAACGCATTGGCGTTGTACATCGCCATGCGGTCACGTTGGGTACTCATTGGTTGGTGTGGCTCTCCGCGGGTCTATCGATTCGGCCGTGATCGCGCCCATTCGGTGTACTTGGCCGCCTTCTCATGGGTTTCGCGGTAGTACTTTGCATACTCATCGCCCACCATGATGCGAAGCCCGAGTCCGGAATCTTCCAGTTTCTTGACATGCTCCGGATCTTCCATTGCCTTCTTCAGTACATCCTGCAATTGCTTCACGATCGACGCCGGCGTGCCGCGGGGTGCACCGATGCCGCGTGTTGAACTCGAGATCACATTCGGCATGCCAAGCTCGGGAGTGGTCGGCACGGCCGATAGAAACTTCGAGCGCTGGGTGTCGAGCACTGCGAGCGCGCGAATCTCACCGGATTGCACGCGTTTGAAGATGCTGCCGACGTTGTCGAAGGCGACATCGATATGGCCGCCCAGAATCGAGGTGATCTGTTGCGCGCTGCCTTCCAGATGCACGATGCGAAAGAGGGACCCTGGCGAGGCTTCTTCCACCATCAGGATCGCCAGATGATCATCCGACAAGATGCCGGTCGTGGCCGCGCTCAATTTATTCGGTGCGGCCTTGGCGGCATCCACCAGGTCTTTGAGCGTTTTGTACGGGCTATCGGCCTTGACCCAGATCACACCGGGGTCCAGCACCTGATTGATCACCGGAATGAAGCTGTCCGCTTTGAAGATGGCCTTCCGTTCGGGATCAAGAATCGTGGTGTTGACCGCCGGCAGATTGAGAAAGCCGATGTTGTATCCATCCGGCTTTTGTCGGCTGAGATCAGTCCAGCCGACTTGACCACCGGCACCACCCTTGTTGACGACGACGATCGATTGGCCAAGGATTTTCTCGGCGATGCCTGCAACGATGCGTGCCCCGACATCGGTGCTGCCCCCGGGTGGAAAGGCGACCATGAGCTGCACCGGTTTGGTTGGGTAGGCCTGCGCGATGGCGCCGGAGACAGTGAAGAGCGCCAGCAATATCAGCAGAGAGACGGTTCGAAGCAGTCGATTCATCGCAGTGTTCCCCCAAGGTCGAAGCGCATTGCCGGACAGTCTACTTCGACTCCGCATCCTTCATCGCGCGGAAGGTTGCGAGGCGAAGTGTGGACCCGACCACGACCAGTATGGCGACGACGAGCAGGGTGAGCGAAATTGGGCGCGTCACGAAGATCATGAAATCGCCCCCCGAGATCTCAAGCGAAGTGCGCAGTGACTTCTCCATGAAGGGCCCAAGGATCAGCGCGAGGACGGCCGGTGCAAGCGGCATGTTGAGCTTGCGAAGAAGATATCCCACTACACCGAATAGCAGCATCACACCGACATCGAACGCCGAGCCTTTGAGGCTGTAAGCACCGACGATGCAAAACACCAGCGTGCCCACGCACAGATACTGGTAGCGAATCTTTAATACCTTGGCCCACAGGCCGACCAGCGGCAAATTGAGAATCAACAGCATGACGTTGCCGATGAAAAAGCTGGCGATGATGGTCCAGACGAGCAGGGGTTGTTCCTTGAAGAGGAACGGCCCGGGCGTGAGGCCATTGATGATGAACGCGCCCATGAGGACGGCGATGGTGGGGGAACTTGGCACGCCAAGCACCAGCAATGGAATCATCGAGGCGTTGGCATAGGCGTTGTTTGCGGTTTCCGGTGCCGCGACCCCTTCAATGGCGCCATGACCGAATTCCTCCGGCGTCTTCGATATTTTCTTTTCGAGGACGTAGGCCATGAAGGTCGGGATGATTGCGCCGACGCCGGGAATAAGACCGAGAAAGAATCCGACCAGCGTGCCCCGGCCGATCGCACCGCTTGCGCGAATGGCCTCGGCGCGGGTCGGCAAGAGGCCGGTCAATTTCGTTTCCAGGATCTGCCGCGCGGGTGATTCTAAGGTGATCAGAATTTCAGCGACACCAAAGAGGCCCATGACCACTGAAATGAAGCCGATGCCGTCGTACAACTCGGCAATGCCCAGCGTGAAACGCGGGGCGCCCCGCACCGGGTCGATGCCGATCAAGGCGAGCAGCAGTCCGATCACCGTCATCAAGAGCGCAGCGAGCAGCGAGCGGCCGGCGAGGCCGGTGACAAAACACATGCCAAGCAGCATCAGGCAAAAAAACTCGGGCGGCCCGAACGACAGCGCGAACCGCGCGAGGGGTGGTGCGACGACCGCCAAGGCAAGGGTCGCGAATACACCGCCGACGAATGAGCCAATCGCCGAGATACCGAGCGCGGTGCCGGCCCGACCACGGCGCGCCATCTGGTAACCGTCGATGCAGGTCACCACCGATGCGGCTTCGCCGGGGACATTGAGCAAGACCGAAGTGATCGTGCCGCCATACATCGCGCCGTAGTAAATCGCGGAGAGCATGATGATGGCGCCTGCGGCATCCAGCTTGAAGGTGATCGGAATGAGAATGGCGGTCCCGGCGGCGGGACCCAGGCCTGGTAGTACGCCGATCAAGGTACCCAGTACGCAACCGGCCAATGCGAAGGCCAGGTTCTGTATCGATAGTGCGGCGGCAAAGCCCGCTCCAAGAAGTTGAAGACCTTCCATGGCGGCGGTCTGCTACAGACTCAATGCATTGGTGGGCAGCGGCACTTTGAGCCAAGTGGAAAACACATGGTAGACACCAAAGCTGCCGGCGAGTGCCAATCCTGCGATGACAACGGCGCTGCGAATGCCCGTGACGATCAAGAGTGAGGCGATCATGGCGAGTATCGCCAGGCGAAAGCCGATGAGATCGAGCAGCAGGGTCGCGGCGGTAAGAATGGCGATCACCGATCCCACCTGAAGCATGCCTGCACGCTCGAACGAGAACGCTTCATTCCCCAGATCGGCGCGCCCGGTGGCGAGTTGCCAGAGGAGGCCCGCTGACAAGCCGACGCCAAGGAGCCCCAGCCAGAACGGAAAAAATCCGGCGCCTGGCCCAAGCGAATCAAAGAGTTTGAGCTCCAGCGATTCGAATGTGAAGGCAGCGCAGGCCAAGCCGAGCAGTCCGGTTGCGATGAGCCAACCGCGTATCACGTCAATCCTTCGGCGGTGGTTGGCGCCGATAGGAAAAATTCTGTTCGGAGCCGGTGATGAATTCAAGCAGCGCGGAGCGCCCCTCTTCGGTCTGGCGGCGCGCGCGAAGGAATGCATCGCCGATCTTTGCCGGATCATCGACCCGCTCGCTCCACCCGCCCAGTTCGCGGGCGATATTGGCGTAATTGCCGCCGAGCTGAATCGTGCCGTAGCGTTCGTTCGACAGTTTCATATGATCGATCTCAATGGCCATCATGCTGTTATTGAGCACGACCGTGAGAATCGGAATCTTGCAACGGACGGATGTCTCAAAATCGAGCCCGGTCATGCCGAACGCCGCATCGCCCATGAAGTTCACACAGAATTTGTCGGGCGCCGCGACCTTCGCACCGATGGCAAGCCCAAGGCCGGTCCCCAGCGCATGCGATTTTCCCCACCCGATATAGCTGTTAGGGACGGTGGCCTTGTAGAACGGCACGATCTGATCGCGTGGGCTGCCCGAATCATGGGTCACGATCGCCTCAGACGCCGGGATGACGCGCATGAATTCATTGATGACGCGGTAAGGCGAGATCGGTACCTCGTTGGAATGCAGTTTGGCGTGCCATGTTTGCAGCCATTCGGTGCGCAGGCGCGTGATCGCGGGTGCGGAAGCTTCGTTGCCGCGCCCCTGCGGTCGCAGATCGCGCACCGCATCGATCAGTTGCCTGAGCACCAGCTTCGCATCGCCCACGACGCCGACATCCAATTCGTACCCTTTGTACAGATCGCGCGAATCGTTGGTCGCATGGATGAATTTCTTGCGATAGGCATGGATCGGGTTCACCAGCGAATGGCGGGTCAGGCTGCTGCCGATCGCAAAGACGAGATCCGATTCGGCAAGATAGTGCTTGGCCGGACCGGTTAGGACGATGCCGCCTGTCCCTAGCGACAGCCGGTGATCCTCGGGAAACGCGCTCTTGCCTTCGAATGTCGTCATCACCGGCAGATCGAGCAGCTCGGCGAGTTCCACCAGTTCGGCCGTTGCTTCCGCATAAAGCGCGCCTTGACCGGCCTGCACCATTGGACAGCGCGCATCGAGCAGCATCCGGGCGGCGTCATCGATATCGCGCGCATCGCCTGCCGAGCGGGTTGTACGCACCGGCCGATAAGGCGTGCGTTGCTCACCGATTTCCGCGCCGACCACATCCGCCGGAACTTCGATCATGACCGGTCCTAAGCGACCGCTCCGCAACGCCCCAATGGCACGGCGCAGAATGTTCGGGATTTCGTTGGGTAGCGTGACCTCTTCGACCGACTTGGTAATCGCGGCGTACGACCGTGACGAGCGGAAGATCGGCACGGTCTGGGCGATGTCGCGAGCTTGTCCGAGCGGCAAGAGCAATACCGGCGCCGAATCCGAATACGCGGTTGCCACGCCGGAAAACGCGTTCTCGGCGCCCGGTCCGTATTGCATCGCGAACACGCCGAACTTCCTGCCGTTGTTGACCCGCGCAAAACCATGCGCCATATCGACGCCGACGCGCTCCTGTCGGCAGAGTATCGGGCGAATGCCGGCTGCTGCGGCGGCTTCGATGATCGGTGTCGTGGGATAGGCAAAGAGGGTGGAGACGCCTTCCCGCTTGAGGGTGTCGGCGATGAGGTCCATGACGCGCATGCAAGGCTCCTTTGGGACGGTGCGGATATTCTGTTGACGCCGCAATCTACACCGCAATGGGATTTTTCGAAGTGCCGCTACAATCGGCCGGTGATCCAAAGCAGACTCAGGGAAGCATAAGCGGATGAGCAAAAGCGCAGCGATGCGTCCCGGGGTATTGGACCCGGTGACCGCGGTGTACACGGCGCGTGCGTTCCGCGATTTTGGCGACGGCTTCATCGCCATCCTCTTGCCTGTCTATCTGCTTGCCCTCGGACTCTCCGCCACGCATGTCGGTATCATCGCAACGTCCGCGTTATTCGGATCGGCGTTGCTCACCTTGGTGATTGGGCAGCTCGGCGGTCGATACGATCTGCGAAGGCTGCTGCTTTGCGCATCGGCGCTCATGGCGCTCACTGGTGTCGTCTATGCCGCGTCAAGCGACTACGCAGTGCTCATCGTGGTGGCGTTCATTGGCACCATCAATCCGTCCGGCGGCAGTACGAGCATTTTCGTTCCGTTGGAACACACGGTGCTCACTGGCGCTGTGACATCGGCGACGCGAACCCGTAGCTTCGCGCGTTACAGCCTGATCGGTGCGTTGGCCGGTGCATTCGGTTCGCTGCTGGCGGCCGCGCCCGATTGGATGGGATTGGCCGGTGTCGACCGGCTGGATGCATTGCGAATCATGTTCATCGCGTATGGCATCCTGGGTATTGCCGGTGGCTTCGCCTATACGCAGATTCCGCGACGGCCGATCGAGCAGCGCGCGGAGCGGCACGCCGCGCTTGGCCCGTCGCGCGGCATCGTCTACAAGCTCGCGGCGCTCTTTAGCATTGACTCATTCGCGGGCGGTTTTGTTGTTCAGTCATTGCTTGCGCTGTGGCTCTTTGAATACTTCCAGATGTCGCTTGGCGCGGCGAGCATTTTCTTTTTCTGGACCGGCGTGTTTTCGGCGTTTTCGTTTCCGGTGGCCGCGTGGTTGGGCACCCGGATCGGACTTGTCAACACGATGGTCTTCACGCACATCCCATCGAGCTTATGCCTGATCGCTGCCGCATTCGCACCTTCACTTGAGGTGGCGCTTGCGCTCCTGCTGATTCGCTCCGCACTATCGCAGATGGATGTGCCGACCCGTTCGTCGTACGTCATGGCAGTCGTGACCGAGGCCGAACGTCCCGCCGCCGCAAGCGTGACAGCGGTGCCGCGCAGTCTCGCTTCGGCGGCAAGCCCGGCGATCGCAGGCGCGCTCTTCGCCGCCGGCCTGCATATCTGGCCGCTGTTGCTATGCGGTGGGCTCAAAATTCTTTACGACCTGTTGCTCCTTGCAGCGTTTCGAATGATCAAGCCACCGGAGGAGCAGGGCGATCGGCCAGCAGCGGCGCGCGGTAAGAAGTGATTGACTGGACTCGGACCGCCCGCATATGAGGGGCATAGGCAAGGTCTGACGACCGCGACGAGTTAGGCAGATAAAACGTATCAATGCGGGATGTAACCCTAAGGAAACACTGATTAAGTTCCCAATGCAGTCGACCATACGCGATGCCCATGCGTTAGTTGCGAGATGGATGACTGCGCTGGAAGAGATCGACGATGAAGCAAATGACCCTGGCGGCGGCGAAGGGATTCGAAGTGCACGGGCGC
>SHXR01000034.1 GCA_009693235.1 Betaproteobacteria bacterium
GCGCGCCCGTGCACTTCGAATCCCTTCGCCGCCGCCAGGGTCATTTGCTTCATCGTCGATCTCTTCCAGCGCAGTCATCCATCTCGCAACTAACGCATGAGCATCGCGTATGGTCGACTGCATTGGGAACTTAATCAGTGTTTCCTTAAAGGAATCGCCTCCACCTATTCTGATTCCTGGCCGCATGCAGTCCCTGCACATTCTCCGCGAAGTTTTTGGTTACCGTGAATTTCGTGGTGAGCAAAAGGCCGTCGTCGATCACGTCATAGCCGGGGGTGATTGCCTCGTTCTCATGCCGACCGGTGGCGGCAAATCGCTTTGCTACCAGATCCCCTCGCTGGTCCGGGCGGGCACCGGCATCGTCGTATCACCGCTCATTGCGCTGATGCAGGATCAAGTCGACGCGTTGCTTGAAGCGGGCGTGCGTGCGGCGTTCCTGAATTCCAGCATGACTTCCGATGAGGCCAATCGCGTTGAGCGCAGCCTGCGTGCGGGCGAATTGGATTTGCTGTATCTCGCGCCTGAGCGCCTGCTGACCGAGCAGTGCCTGCAATTGTTGGCGCGCTCGAACATTGCGCTGTTCGCGATCGACGAAGCGCACTGCGTATCGCAATGGGGGCATGATTTCCGTCCGGAGTACATCCAGCTCGCGGTGATCAGGGAACGCTTTCCGGGCGTGCCGCGCATGGCGCTCACCGCGACGGCCGATTCGCTGACACGCAATGAAATCGTCGACCGGTTGGCCCTCGATGAGCCGCGCATTTTCACCGCCAGCTTCGATCGCCCGAACATTCGCTATCGCATCGTCGAGAAAGACAATCCACGCAAGCAGCTGCTGGCGTTCCTCCGCGATGAACATGAAGGCGATGTGGGCATCGTCTATTGTCTATCGCGTGCCAAAGTCGATGAGACGGCTGACATGCTCGTCGAGGCCGGGCTCCGTGCGCTTCCCTATCACGCCGGGATGCCGTCTGAGCAGCGTCGCCTCAATCAGACGGCGTTTCTCCGTGAAGATGGCGTGATCATGGTTGCCACCATCGCGTTTGGCATGGGCATCGACAAGCCGGACGTTCGCTTCGTTGCGCATCTCGATTTGCCAAAGAGCGTCGAGTCGTACTACCAGGAAACGGGGCGGGCCGGGCGTGATGGTCTACCCGCCGATGCGTGGATGACCTACGGGCTCGCCGATGTCGTCCAACAACGCCGCATGATCGATACGTCTGAAGCGAATGATCAATACAAGCGCGTCGCGATCGGCAAGCTTGATGCACTCTTGGGCCTTTGCGAGACCAGCGGATGTCGCCGTGAGCGCTTGCTCGATTACTTCGGTGAGACGAGTAAGCCCTGCGGCAACTGCGACAACTGCCTGGTACCGCCGCGGACGTGGGATGGTACCGAGGCCGCGCAAAAGGCGCTCTCCTGCATTTATCGCACCGGCCAGCGATTCGGCGCGCTCCATGTCATCGACGTCCTGCTTGGCAATGAGACGCCGCGGGTCCGCGAATGGGGTCATCAGCACTTGAGCACGTTTGGCATCGGCAAGGCTTTAAGTCAGCAGGCGTGGCGCGGTGTGCTGAGGCAATTGCTGGCCATGGGGTACCTCTCTGCCGATCTCGAAGGGTACGGCGGACTGCGGCTGACCGAATCGAGTCGCCCCATCCTGAAGGGCACTCAGACAGTGATGCTGCGCGAACATCTGGCATCCAAGCCGGCAGGTCGGAAGAGCAAATCCCGCCGTGACGCAACCGTTGAAATCGATGACAGCGATTTGGGCCTTTGGGAGGCATTGCGTTCGTGGCGCGCTAAGACTGCCCGGGAACACAATGTGCCCGCTTACGTGATCATGCATGATGCGACGCTGAAGGAGATCGTGCGCGTTGCACCAGGCACGCTGGACGAACTATCGGAAATTACCGGCATGGGCGTGCGTAAAGTGTCGAACTACGGTGCAGACTTGCTGCGTATTGTTGAACGCAGCGGTTGAACGCAGCGCCGGTTAGGGCGTGCACCGCGACCGCGTGCGATGGCTTCCACCGCCATCGCGGCGAGAATAATGCCCCCGCCGGTCAGCGTGCCACCCGCTGGTTGCTCGCCCGCCCAGAGCCACGCCCAGAGTGGCCCCAGTACGACCTCGAGCAAGCCAAGCAGTCCCATTTCGGTTGGCGAAAGGTGGCGTGCCGCGATGACCGCGAGCACGCATGGTAAGGCGAGCTGAAAAAATCCGAGGAAGGCGAGAATGCCGACATCGGCTGCGGTCGCTTGCAGGGGCAGTGCCAGGGGCAGGCTTGCCGCGCCAGCGATGACGCCGCCTACCAGCACCGCCATGACGAGATCCACATCGGCATGTAGTGCGCGCAGCAACACCCAGTTGGCGCCTGCGGCAACCGGCACCGCGAGCGCGATCAAATTGCCGACCCAGCCACCCGCGCCCAAATCCGCCCAGAAAATGACGATCACACCTGCCACGGCGACGGTAACTATCACCCAGGTGCGCAATACCACGCGTTCCTTGAGAATGAGCCAGGCGAGGATCGTTGCGATCAGCGGCGCAAGGCTGATGATTATGATGGTGCTGGCAACGCTCGTGTAGGTGAGCGCAAGCATGAAACAGGTGAACTGTACGCTCCATAGCGCGCCCGACAACCAGCCTTCCCAGCCGAGTTTGCGCAACCGATCGATCAAATCGCGCCGATAGAGCGCCGCGCCGAAGAGCAGCATTGCCAGCACGCAAAACCACGAGCGCAGGAACACCAGCTCCCAGCGCGCCGCCGCCTCGAGCTGACGAACGAACACGCCTGCCATGCTCCAGAGGACAGGCGCGATCAGCATCAGCGCGACGCTGCGCGCATGGGGGGGGAAAGATTGCATCGGCGATCCGCGCGCCGGTCGTCGCACGCAGGCTAATTACGTGAGCGGCAGCATGATGTGTTTTTGATAAGCGGGCCGTGCTTCCAGCCGCTTGCGGTACGCCTCGACGTTGGGCATCGGCGTTTTTTTCACATCGAGGGCATACCAACGGTAAATATAGACACCGACCGGTATGTCACCCATCGTAAAGCGCTCACCGGCCACATATTGTTTGCCGGACAATCCTTGCTCAAGCACTTTGAATACTTCAGTCGTCTTGGCGGTGTTGTCGGCGATCTCGGTCATGCTGCGCTTGTCGGCCGGCGTGCGGATCAACCCCCAGAAAACCGGTGTGATGACCGGATTGATGTTGATCGAGACCCAGTCCATCCAGCGATCCGCATCGGCGCGTACTTTCAGGTCGTTCGGCCATAAATTGCCCGCGCTGTGTTTGGCTGCAAGGTAGCGCACGATGGCATTCGATTCCCAGAGCACCAAGCCATCATCTTCGATGGTCGGTACCCGGCTATTCGGATTCATCGCCTTGTACTCAGGCGTGTTGACCACTCCATACGCCATGCCCGCATCGATGCGCTCATACTGCAGATTCATTTCGGCGCACGCCCAGAGCACTTTCTGTACGTTGATCGAATTGATGCGCCCCCAAATTTTCATCGTCTCTCCCTATTCAGATCGCATTCCCGCTGCTTGTACAACGCTAGACCATTTCGTGAGTTCCATGCGCACGTATTCGGCGAACGCCTCCGCGCTACTTGCCATCGGTTCGGCGCCTTGACCGGCTAATCGTTCGCGCACGTCGGCCAGTCGCATGATGCGCACGATCTCGGCATTGAGGCGTTGCGTCACCGTCGTTGGCAGGCCGGCAGGCGCAAATATTCCGAACCATGCGCTGACATCGTAGCCGGACAGGCCCGATTCGGCGACGGTTGGTACGCCCGCCAACACACTGGATCGTTCCTTGCTGGTGACAGCAATCGCACGCACCGAACCCGCTTTTACATGCGGGGCCGCGGTGAGCACCAGATCAAACATCATGTTGACTTGACCGGCCAGCAGGTCGTTGAGTGCTGGTGCGCTCCCTTTATACGGGATATGCACGAGATCGATTCTTGCCATGCTCTTGAATAACTCGCCCGCTAAATGATTGGACGTGCCGTTCCCGGCCGAGGAGAAATTAAGGACGCCAGGTTTAGCGCGTGCTGCGGCGATCAACTCGGCAACCGTCTTCGCGGACAGCGACGGATGCACCAGCAACGCGAAGGGAATCGATGCAACCGGCGAGATCGGTGTGAAATCGCGAATCGGATGGTAGGTGAGCTTCGCATTCAAGCTTGGATTGATGGCGTGTGAGCTCACCGTGCCGATCATAATCGTGTAGCCGTCGGGGGCGGACTTGGCGGTGGCTTCCGCGCCGATGGCCGTGCCGGCGCCGGGGCGGTTGTCGATGACCACCAGTTGTCCAAGCCCTTCCGACATTTTCTGGCCGATGGTGCGGGCGAGAATATCGGCCGATCCACCCGGCGGAAACGGTACGATCAGGCGCAATGCCTTCGATGGATACGACTGCGCAGCCACCGCGGCAGCAGCCGCCAGCAGCAAGACGCCGACGAAAAATCTGGAAAAGAGCATTGCGGCTAGCCGTCCAGTTCCGGGATGCGCGGAATCGTTACGCCATAGGGCGCAATTTCGCTGCGGACTTTGTCGATGGCCCGTTTGATGATCGCGATCTCCTCATCCGGATGCGTTGCGCCGAGCCCGTATTCCATCGCGAGCGTACGGTTGCGGGCTGAGCGCTTGCGTTCGTCTTCCGGCAGATTGACGACCGCATAGACACCGGTGAGGAGCGAGCCGCGCAATTTCTTTGATACCTTGGTGCCGAGCATCGTCTTTTCGCTGTCGGGAAAATCGCTGAAGAACCGGCGCATGATGACGCGGCCGAATTGAATATGCCGGGCTTCGTCGCGCAGAATCAGTTTGCAGACTTCCTTGATTGAAGCGAAGCGAGCATTTTCATGGCGTGCCTGCAATAGCTCGCCGGAGATTTGCTCGAAGAGAGTATTGACCGCGAGTCCGGCGAAAAAAGACATCGCTTTCTCGTCTTTCTCGTCGTGAAAGCGCGGGATGATCATCTGGAAGTAATCGGCTTGCGGCGTCGCCTGATAGGTCGCGACTTTGGCACCGATGGCGTTGGCAATACGGAAGGAAGCCTCGTGATGGCGCAATTCTTCCATGATGAAGTTGGTGATGTGCTGCTTGATCTCGAATGGCTGGTGCGAGTAGATCGCATCGCGCAGGCGCTCCGCGCCATACGGGGTGGCGCCGTGCTCCATCCATGCGCGCAGAGACCACCACTCGGCACCGGCGCGTCGTACGTCATCGGGCAGCTCGGCGGTAATGAGGTCGGTGAAATCAATTTTTGCCGGATCCCATGCGAGTTCGCGCGCCTGTTCACAAAGGCGCCACGCATCTGGATAGGCCATTTCCGTAACCACGGGATACGGATTGGGGACTTGCACCACTTCTTCGAGCATGGAGGCGTGCATGGTCGTCGTCCTCAGCAGTCAGAGCGGCCGATCTTAGCGCGATTCCTGCCTTCGCCAACGAAGCTGGCGTGGCCGTGACATGATGTCAACGCCTATGTTGGCGCCTGTTCCATCTGAATGAGCGTGCGCCAACACTTCGCGAACAAAGGAGCCCCGGCAATGAAATCCAATGATCGTCGTAGTTTTCAGATTGGCACACTGCTCAT
Organism: Betaproteobacteria bacterium; assembly: GCA_009693235.1. GTDB lineage: Bacteria > Pseudomonadota > Gammaproteobacteria > Burkholderiales > SG8-39 > SHXR01. Next base: position 5,618 of record SHXR01000034.1, read on the forward strand.
CTCGCTGGGCGCCGCACTGCCCACCCAGGCGGCAGATGTCTCGATTCCCGTGCTGGTGCCGATCACGGGGTTTCTCTCCCTCGAGGGAACTAGTCAGCGAAACGGCGCCCTGCTGGCAATCAAGCGCGCGCCCAAGGGGATCAACATCAAATCCGATGTGTCCGATACCGGAACGTCGCCCGATGTTGCTGTGAATGCGCTTGAACGCGCCATCTCGCGCGACCAGCCGACGGCCATCGTCGCATCGATGCTTGGTACCCAGATGCTCGCGATGTTGCCGGTTGCCTTGGAGGCCAAGGTGCCCCTCCTCACCGTGTCTGGAACCACGCGCATTACCGAACTCAAGAATCCCTACGTGTTTCGCTTCTTTCCAGGCGACGATGTCGCCAAGGAAGCGCATGTGCGCTACGTCGTCGAAGAACTGGGCAAGAAGCGCATTGCGCTGGTCTATCAAACCACCGCTTACGGTCAAAGCGGGCGGAATGAAATCGTCGCCAAGCTGAAGCGCTTCAATCTCGAACCGGTGATGCAGGAAGCGTTGGAGCCTACGATTCGCGACATGTCGCCCGCGGTCAACAAGGTGCGCGCGGCAAATCCTGATGTGGTCATCATCCATCTGCATTCGCAACCGACCGCCCTGTTTGTACGGGCCGCCACACAGGCGAAATTGAACTTGCCGATCGTCGCCGGTTCAGCAATGCATCAACCCCCCACCGCCGCATTGCTGGAACCGGCCGAGATGTCCAATGTCTGTGCGGAATCGAATGCCTCGCCGGTCTCGGGCGAAACCGCCGACCTGCGTGCGTTCCTCAAGTTGTATCGGGACGAATTCAATAGCGACCCGGATGGTTTCGCGCTCGGCCAATATGATGCGGTGTCGATGATGCTCGATGTCGTAGCCAGGGGGGCAACGACGCCGGCGGCTGTCACCCAAGCGCTGTCGTCGGCGACCTACCAAGGTCTGGCGATGAGCTATAAATCAGACGGCAAGGGCAACATGGCGCACTCGGCTGTCATCCTCTGCTATGACGGCAAGTCACGAATTCCAAAGGTGGTGAAGCGCTACGATAACGTCACGGGGGTGTTGCCGAAGTAATCGTCGGTGCTCGAAAGGGGACGCATCATGGGGCGAACCAAAATTGACGTTGAAGAGTGTTCGAGCGCGATCGGTTGTGGTGCCGCTTAAGCGGCCCGTCGTGTCCAAGGTCGGTCTGTTTCGGGATTGGCCGATGATCAGTGCCTCTACGGGTTTGAAGAGCCAACCATCTACGGCAACATTCCTGGCTATGCGCAGCTCGCCCGTGGGTTGAAGACGCCCATGCAACTCGGCGAGAATTTCTACGGTCCTCGCCTTTGTATCAGGCGGTCCAGGCCGGTGCAGGCTAATTTGTGATGCCCGATCTCATGCGGGTCACCGATACCGCGCACTGGCTTGAGTGGCAGGACTGGGCCGATCCCATCCGATCCTCGCCGAACCGCTTCAGCGCAAAGACGGCCACCTCATCATTCCCGATCGACCGGGGCAGGGCATCGCATGGGATGAGAAGGCGGTTGCGAAGTTTGCACTATAACGCCCTTATGGCTGCAAATCCGGCTTCAATTGCTGCTGCAAAAAATTCTATTCATATACCATTCAGTAAATGGCGTATATTGAAAATGTATGAAATAATTTCATGCACTTAATATATTCAAAATAAATTCATCATTGGGCGCTAGAGATCCGGAGTTGGACGCCATCATTCAGCACCTTCGCGCAAGCGGTATCGCGACGGTGGCTGACCTCGCGCGTGCCATCGGCAGAAGCCAGCCATCGGTCTCCCGGCGCTTGCGGGAGCTTGTTGATCGGGTGGCCGTGTTGGGGCGGGGGCGCGCCGCGCTCGCTACGGTCTTGCCGCGCCGATCCAGGGGTTCCCATCCCTTCAGCCGATTCTCTGGACCGACGAGACGGGTCGCATCGAGCAGGTCGGCACCCTCCAACATTTAGCCGGCGAATGGTTGCATGTCGAGATTGATCAGCTCGCACTCACCACCCGTGCCAAGCTGCCCTGGATGCTTGCACCGCTTAGGCTGCAGGGATTCCTAGGACGCACGCACGCCCATTCCCTTGCGGTCCAAGGTTTTGACCGCGACCCGGAGCGCTGGTCGCTCGAGCAGCAACTGCATGTGATCGTGCGCCATGTGAGTAACCCGTCCGGTGCGATCTCGATCGATGATCCGGCCGCATCCATCCGGACGATAGTGCCGGCCGACCGGAAACGGCGGCCGGCGGCCTACGAGCAGATCGTCTGCGATGTGGCGAAGACGCTGCAGGCCGGATCGTCCGCTGCCGGCGAACAAGCGAAGTTCCTCGCGGAAATTGACCAACCCGCTGGCGACGAACGACTCGGGCAGCATGTGCTCGTCAAGTTTGCACCGCCGCGCGATTCACCCTTTGGCGAGCGCTGGAATGATCTGCTCCACGCCGAAGCGCTGGCGCTGCATGCCCTAACAGCGCACGGTATCGACGCTGCGACCGCACGGGTACTTGCTGCGCCGCAGCGCACGCTTCTCGAATCGGAGCGGTTTGATCGGGTCGGCACCCGTGGCACCCGCCATGTCGTTGCACTGGGTGCGATCCACGAAGCATTCGTGCCGGGTCCAACGCAGCATTGGGCGGCGACGTGCGATGTGCTGGCTCGTGCCAATAGACTTCCAGCGGAGGATGCGCGCCACGTTCGTCTGCTGCGATCGTTTGGCCGGCTGATCGGCAACACCGATATGCATTTCGGCAATCTCAGCCTCTTCGTCGAGCGGCATGATCGCGCGCGCGGGCGCTTCCGTCTCGCGCCGGTGTACGACATGCTGCCGATGCGCTGGCGGCCGGATCCTTCCGCCGGGACATTGGACGATCTACCTTTCGAGCCCGAACCGATCGATCTGCAAGGTGAGGCCAGTCAGTGGGCGGTGGAATTTTGGGATGCAGTCGCGACCCACGCCGAGATCAGCCGACGTTTTCGTGCGCTCGCTCGCGCAATGCGCCAACGCCTTGGTCAGACGAGATAATCGGCGCGCCCACCGCGATCGAACCGGCATTCGGGCGCGGCCCATCTTCCAATCCGGCCCGATCGAACTGCAGAGCAAGATCCTGCCACCCTGCCCGCGCCGCTACGATGCTGGCGAGCTTGAAGTGGCCATAGCCGCGAATGCGATCCGGAACGCCCGCGATTTGAATTGCGATCGGCAGGTTCGCCGCTGACAAGCGGGGCAGCAGCGCTTCGATCATCGCCGCATAGTCGCCCACCAGCGCGCGTTCGGTGCGGCGCTCATGGGTCCAACCGAACACGTCAAACGGCATTCCACGCAGGCGCTTGCACATCGCAAGCAATCGCATCGCGGGCAGCAGCCAGCGCCCCAATTCAATTTTACGTGGCGCCTCGCCATGGCGGCCGGTACGTGCGATAAGGGGCGGTGCCATATGAAAGGAAAGACGCGACCAGCCGGAGAATTGTTCGCGCAGCTGATTGGCGAACGCGCCATCGGTGTAGAGGCGGGCAACTTCGTACTCGTCTTTGTAAGCCATGAGCTTGGCGAACTGTCTTGCCACGGCGGCGGTGAGCTTGAGTGGACCCGCCGGAACGATGGCTAACTCGGCGGCGCGCACTGCGTAGACGAGCGTGCGATAGCGGTTGACATAGGCTTGGTTCTGATACTGCGTGAGATGGCGCGCTCGCCGCTCGATGAGGCCATCGAGATCGTCCCAATCATTGCGAGCCGGCTGTGGTGTAACGGACCCGCCGGCGAGGCGGTCGAGGGCCGCAGGAGCCACCGCGGCAAGACGACCGAGCGCAAACGCGGTCTTGTTGAGATCGACCGCTACACTGTTCAAATCGAATGCACGCAGTAATGCCGCCTCCGACACCGGGACGAGTCCGCTTTGCCAGCAAAAGCCGAGCATCACGATGTTGGCGGGCATCGTGTCACCGAGTAGTCGTTCGGCGATCGCTTGGGCATCGATCGTCGTGACGAAAGCATCGCCGGCCGCGTAGCGCATCTTCGCGAGCAGGGCCGGGGCGTGCAGCGTCGCATGCGGATCCAGCACAAAGTTCGCGGTGGCCAAGGCGTGGGTATTGGCGATGATCATCGTGCGACCTCGCTTGACCGTTTGCAACGCGTCGTTCGAGGCGCCAACCACCTTGTTGCAGGCGAGCAGACAGTCGGCCTGCTGCGTGTCGATGCGTACTTGATTCAGTGCGTCGGCGGTGAGCGCGAGACGGATATACGAGAGGACCACGCCGCCCTTCTGGGCAAAGCCGGTGAAATCGAGCACTGATGCTTGTTTGTTTTCGAGATGGGCGGCCATGGCGACCAGCGCGCCCACCGTGACAATGCCGGTGCCGCCCACACCTGTTATCAACAAGTCGAACGGTCCGTTCCAATGCCATGCCGCGGGCGATGCAATCATCGCGATCTCGCGCGCCAGATCATCGTTCGTGAAGACGCTTTCCTCGTGTTTTCGCACGATCGCCCATGGACGGTCACGAAGCTCGGACAGAACCCGTTGATGCAAGAGAAATCCTTGTTGCACGCCGTTTGGTCGATCTGCCGCTTGCGACCCCAATCGGTTTCCACTGGAATGACGGCTAGGCAATTGGATTGCACACCACAGTCACCGCATCCTTCACACGCCGCCTCGTTGATGAATACGCGTCGCGGTGGATCGGGAAATTCATTCTTCTTGCGACGCCGCCGTTTTTCTGCCGCGCAGGTCTGGTCAAAGATGAGCACGGTGACGCCGGCGATCTCGCGCAGTTCGCGCTGCACGGCATCGAGATCGCTGCGATGATGAAACGTCGTGCCGCGCGGGAATTCACCGTGGCGGTCGTTGAATTTTTCCGGCTCATCCGACACCACGACGACCCGCTTGGCGCCTTCCGCTTCGACTTGGCGGGCGATCTCGGGAACGCCGATCTTGCCGTCGACCGCCTGGCCGCCCGTCATGGCGGCGGCATCGTTGTAGAGGATCTTGTAGGTCATCGTCGTGCCGGCCGCGATCGCCTGCCGAATCGCGAGATAGCCGGAGTGGTGATAGGTACCGTCACCAATGTTTTGGAAAATATGCTTCTCGGTGGTAAAGCGGGAGTGCGCAACCCAGTCGGCGCCTTCCCCGCCCATCTGTAGAAAACCGCCGGTCTCTCGATTCATCCAGGAGGCCATGAAGTGGCAGCCGATACCGGCGATGGCGCGCGAGCCTTCCGGCAATTTGGTCGAGGTGCTATGCGGGCAGCCCGCGCAGAAATACGGTGTGCGTTTAACGCCATCACCTTCGTTCGAAAGCAACTTCAGCATCGTGAAGTCGACCAGCAGATGCCGCCGGTCAAGCGCGGGATTCAGGCGCGCGAGCCATGCCGCCACCACCGCGATCATCCGTGATGGGCGCAGCTCACCGATCAATGGCAACAGCGGTTCGCCTTGCGGCGCGAACTTGCCCGCGATCCGCGGTCGCTGCGTGTCGGGCCGCGCATAGAGCAGTTCCTTGAGTTGCTGTTCGACGATCGGCACCTTCTCCTCGATGACGAGGATTTCTTCCAGACCCTGCGCGAATTCGTCGATGCGCGTGGGTTCCAACGGCCAGACAAGTCCTACCTTGTAGAGGCGCACGCCGGCTGCCGACAGCGCATCCGGATCGAGGTCGAGGCGACGCAGGACCTCCATGAAATCGAAATGCGCCTTGCCGACGGTGATGATGCCAAGCGTCGCGTTGGGACTCGACACGATATGGCGATCGATGGAATTGACGCGGGCAAACGCGCGCGTTGCCTGGAGCTGCGCCGCCATGCGTTCCTCGATCGAGGCCGAGGGCACTTCAGGCCAGCGCGAATGGAGTCCACATGCAGGCGGTGTGTACGGGACCGCCTGCTCGAACGCCAACAGCACGCGATCGAGATCCACGGTCATGCCGGATTCGACTACTTCAGAGATGGCTTTGAAGCCGACCCAGCATCCGGCAAAGCGCGACAGGGCCCAGCCATAGAGACCAAACTCAAGATACTCGGCGACATTGGCCGGATGCACGACCGGCATGCTCCAGGCCTGGAACGCGATGTCCGATTAATAGGGCATCGATGAGGAGACGCAACCATGATCATCGCCCACCACTACCAAGACCCCACCGCGAGGGCTTGAACCACTCGCATTGCCATGCTTGATGGCATCGCCCGCGCGATCGAGGCCGGGGCCTTTGCCATACCAAAGCGCATGCACGCCATCGACCGTACGCTTGGGATCCTTCTCGATCTGCTGCGTTCCCACGCAAGCCGCGGCGGCGAGATCCTCGTTGATCGCCGGCATGAACTCGATGTGGTGCGCATCCAGATGACGCTTCGCTTTCCAGAGCTGCTGGTCGAACGCACCGAGGGGGCTGCCGCGATACCCGGAGACAAAACCGGCGGTGTTCCAACCGTGTGCAGCATCAAGCTGGCGCTGCATCAGCAGCAACCGGATCAGTGTCTGGATCCCGGTGAGAAAGACTTGTTCGGAGGTTGCAGTGAGATTGTCTGCGAGCTGGTAGCCGGTGCGAATCGGGATGAAATGGGTGACCGCGGACATGACACCTCCTGGTAATGGGGTGTGCAGTGGGGGTGTGCAGTGAAGCCGGCAGTTTAGACCCGATTTTATTGGCCGCTGTACGCTTGGCGTCTACCCCGTCACAATTGGTCACGATGATGCAAATGCAAAGGCCCTTCCGCCGTAGCGATATGATCGGCCGCGTCCTACCTTGGTAGACGAAGCCGCGGCACGCGCTGGCCGACGCGATGCTGCCCGCAAGGCGGCGCTACTCTCCGTCGCGACGCTGACCGTCTCCTCCACGATGGTGATTGCACCGTCGCTCCCGGCGATGGCGAGCGCTTATGCCGGCACGCCCAATGCGGAGCTGCTGGTGAAGCTCACGCTCACCATGCCTGCGATTGCCATCGCGATCTTTGCGCCGATGGCAGGCTGGGTCATCGATCGTTATGGCCGCTTGCCGATGCTCTATGCGAGCATGGTGCTATTCGGCGTGGCGGGCGTAAGCGGTTATTTTCTCGATGATCTTTATCTATTGCTCGCCAGCCGCCTCGTCCTTGGTATGGGTATCGCAGGCAGCATGACCACGCTCAACACGCTTGCGGGCGACTATTTCACCAGCGAATCGCGCGGCAACTTCGCCGGTCTGCAATCGATGGTGATGTCGTTCGGCGCCATGTTGTTGGTGGGCGTTGCCGGTTTCATCGCGGACTACGATTGGCGTTATCCGTTTTTGCTTTATGCGTACAGCTGGCTGCTTATTCCCCTGGTTGCGCCCTTCTTGACGGAGCCGACCCGCATCGAGCGTGATGCCGCGGCCGCCGGCAACGAGCCCCTGCCGGTCAAGGAACTTGCGGGCGCCTATGTGCTTGGCTGGTTTTCGGCGGTCATGTTCTACATGGTGGCCTCGCAGCTCCCATTCCTGATTCGAGAACGGGGCATCGAGAGCGGTCTGTTGCTTGGTCTTGCGGTCGGGCTGGTGCAACTGTTCGCGGCGGGCGGCTCGATAATGCATGCTAGAGTGAAACGAAATCGTGGGTTTCTCGCGGTCTATGCCATCGCATTCGTTTTGATGGCGGCGGGCTATGGATTGATCTGGCTCACGACGAGCTACGCGGTGGTGTTGATCAGCGCGGCGATCGTCGGTATCGGCGTAGGATTCTTCTTCCCGAATAGCACGCTATGGGTATTGATGATTGCGCCACCCCGCATGCGCGGACGGTGTGCCGGGGGATTATCGGCGTCGCTCAATTTCGGGCAATTTGCATCGCCGATCGTGGTGCAGCCAATCGTCGCAGCCGTGGGCCTTGGCGGAGCGTTTGGTGTTTCCGCCGGCACGTTATTGGGTATGGCTGTGGCGCTGTGGATAGCGCCGTCCCTATTTGGCGCGCGTAATGCAAAGGGTGGTTGAGATGACCGAATCACGAACCTCGCTGGAAGCGCTCCTCAACAACGTCAACGTCGCGGAGATGATAAAAATTTCCTCGCCTGCGGAGGTTCATGAGCGCGTGCCACTCACCGACACCGCGGCCAGAACCGTGTTGGACGGACGAAGCGATCTGCGCGCGATTCTGCAACGCACCGATCGCCGCTTGTTCGTGGTGGTGGGACCCTGCTCCATCCACGATCCGGTTGCAGCGCTCGACTATGCCCGTCGCTTGCGGCAGTTGGCAGAGGAAGTCCGGGACACCTTGGTGCTCGTCATGCGCGTCTACTTCGGGAAGCCGCGCACCTCGGTTGGATGGAAAGGATTCATCAACGACCCGGCGATGGATGATTCCTTTCGGATTGATGAGGGCATCATCAAGGCGCGCGAGCTGTTGCGCGCATTGGCCGAGATGGGACTGTCCACCGGATCGGAAGCACTGGACCCGATCTGCCCGCAATACCTGTCGGATCTCATCACGTGGTACGCGATTGGCGCCCGCACGACCGAATCGCAGACGCATCGCGAGATGGCAGCGGCCTGTCGGCGCCGGTCGGCTTCAAGAACGGTACCGACGGTGGACTGGATGTTGCGGTGAACGCGATCAAGTCGGCCGCGCAGCCGCACGCGTTTCTTGGCGTGAATCAGTCCGGTGCGACATGCGTCGTCCGCTCGAAAGGCAATGCACATGGTCACCTGGTGCTGCGTGGTGGTGGCGGGCGACCCAACTACGATACCGTCAGCGTGCGGCTGGCCGAGCAAGCGTTGCAAAAGGCGAAGCTCGCGACCAATATTGTCGTCGACTGTTCGCATGCCAATTCGATGAAGGACCCCACGCTGCAACCGCTCGTGTTCGCCGATTGCGTGCATCAGATTGTCGAGGACAACCGCTCAATCGTCGGGCTTATGCTTGAATCCAATATCAATGCGGGTAGTCAGAATATTCCAGCGGATCGCTCGCAGTTGCAATACGGCGTGTCAGTGACCGACCCCTGTATCGATTGGGGCGCCACGGAAGAGTTGTTGCGCCGCGCACATCGGACCCTCAAGCCTGTCTTGGCAGCGCGTGCCTGACCAAACATTTGATTGTGGAGATGGATGATGAGTACAGCCACGACTCGACCAACGCCTTTCAATCTTTCCATTGACGATGCGGTGCTGAGTGATCTGCGCGATCGCCTCGCCCGCACCCGCTGGCCCGATGAGCCGCCTTTGGAACCCTGGTCCACCGGAGCAAGCGTCGATTATATGAAGACGCTCGTCGACTATTGGGGCCGCGACTTTGATTGGCGAGAACATGAAGCCGCGATCAATGGCTTACGTCAATTCAAGGTTGCACTCGGTGGCATCGATCTGCATTTCATCCACGAAGAGGGCAAGGGTCCAAACCCCATGCCGCTCATTTTGTCGCATGGATGGCCAGGATCCATCATCGAATTCCTGCAAGTGATTCCGATGCTCACCGACCCGGCTCGCTTTGGCGGTAATCCGCGCGATGCTTTTACCGTTGTCGCACCGTCGTTGCCCGGTTACACGCTGTCGTTCAAACCCGGGCAGCAGCGTTTCGGTGTCGAGGAGATCGGCGAACTATTTGCGCAACTGATGACGGACGTCTTGGGCTATCAACGATTCGGTGCGCAGGGCGGCGATTGGGGTGCATTTGTCACCTCACGTCTTGGCTACCAATTTCCGGATCGCATGATCGGCATTCACCTAAATATGCTCGCCGTGCGCCGCGATCCCAAGATGCTGGTCAACCCGACCGCTGATGAAAAAGTATTCATCAATCAGCTCAATCACTTTCTGAAGGAAGAAACCGGCTATCAGTGGATCCAAGGCACAAAGCCGCAGACGCTGGCATTCGGTCTGAATGATTCACCGGCGGGCCTGGCCGCGTGGATCGTCGAGAAGTTCCGCACCTGGACCGATGGCGGCGGTGTCATCGAAAATGCGGTGTCGCGCGATGCGATGCTGACTAACATCACGTTGTACTGGGCCACCAGTGCGATCGGTTCATCATTCTGGCCTTACTACTCGCGCATGCATCGCCCGTGGCCGATCCCCGAGGGTGGCACGATCAGCGTGCCGACCGGCTATGTGGAATTCCCGCGCGATATTCTGCGCCCACCCCGTTCGGTTGCTGAAGGCATCTACAAGAACATTCAACGCTGGACGGTGGCAAAGAAAGGCGGGCACTTCGCCGCGCTCGAACAGCCGGAGGTGTTGGTGCGCGAAGTACGCGAATTTTTCCGGCCGTTGCGAGGATGAGATCATGAGTGCTGCAGCAATCAACATTACCGGCTATCACGCCCACATCTACTACGACCCCGCCACACGCGAGATCGCCGCCCGCGTTCGTGAAGGGCTTGGCGCGCACTTCGAGGTGCGCCTTGGTCGCTGGCACGACAAGCCGGTCGGTCCGCATCCGATCTCGATGTATCAGGTGGCATTCGCGGTCGACGAATTTCCGCGTGTCGTACCCTGGCTCATGCTTCATCGTGAAAGGCTCGATGTGCTGGTGCATCCGGAAACCGGCGATGATGTGATCGACCATACCGATCATGCGTTGTGGCTGGGAGAGAAGCTCGAATTGAATATCGACGCGCTGCGGTAGAGTGAAGGACGCATTGTTCCGGTATTTTGAGGAGGAGACCATGGCTGGACCCAACCTGAGCTATGTGCACGGCGCGGTCGACACGCCGCTCATCGGTGAGACGATCGGCAATCATTTTGCGCGCAGCGTGGTGCGCTGGGGCGAGCGGCCCGCACTGATCGTGCGCCAGCAGGGTGTGCGTTGGAGTTACGCAGAGCTTGGCGCACGAGTCGATGCGCTGGCCGCCGGCTTGCTTGCGCTTGGGCTGGAGCCAGGTGACCGGGTCGCGATCTGGTCGCCGAACAACGCCGAATGGGTGGTCACGCAGTTCGCCACTGCGAAAGCCGGCTTGATTCTGGTGAATATCAACCCGGCGTATCGATTATCGGAATTGGAATACGCCTTGAACAAGGTGGGCTGCCGCGCGCTGATCAGCGCAACCGCGTTCAAAGCGAGCGACTACATGGGCATGATCAACACACTGGCGCCGGAGCTTGCGACGTCGCTACCCGGGAAGCTGAACGCGGTGAAGTTCCCCAGCCTGCGAACGGTGATCCAGATCGGAAGCCGCACCGTGCCTGGTGCGCTCAGTTTCGAAGCGGTTACGGCAATGGGTGGTGTGGAGCAGCGCGCGCAGCTCGCGGCACTGGCTGGGACGCTGCAGTTCGATGATGCGATCAACATTCAGTTCACATCGGGCACCACCGGCATGCCAAAGGGAGCGACGCTCACCCATCACAACATCCTGAACAACGGATTTTCCCTGGGTGAGGTCATGCGCTTCACCGATCAAGACAAGGTGTGTATTCCGGTGCCGCTGTATCACTGCTTTGGCATGGTGATCGGCAATCTTGCCTGCATCACGCACGGCGCGGCGATGGTGTTCCCGGGCGAGGGGTTTGATCCGCTCGCTACCTTGCAAACCGTGGCCGAGGAACGCTGCACCGCGCTCTATGGGGTGCCAACGATGTTCATTGCCCAATTGGAGCATCCTGATTTTCACAAGTTCGACCTCTCAAGCCTGCGCACCGGGATGATGGCGGGCTCGCCTTGCCCAATCGAGGTGATGCGCCGCGCGGTCGAGACGATGCATCTTGGCGAAATTACGATCGGCTATGGCATGACCGAGACGAGCCCGGTCAGCTTTCAGACCAAGATCGGCGATCCTATCGAACGACAGGTGTCCACGGTCGGACGGGTGCATCCGCATGTCGAGGTGAAAATCGTCGATGCCGTAGGCCGCATCGTGCCGCGCGGAACGGCCGGGGAGCTTTGCACGCGCGGCTATTCGGTGATGCTGGGCTATTGGGATGATGCGGAACGCACCGCCCAGGCGATCGATCGGGCGGGGTGGATGCACACCGGCGATCTGGCCACGATTGACGCCGAAGGGTTCTGCAACATCGTCGGTCGGATCAAGGATCTCGTGATCCGCGGCGGCGAGAACGTGTATCCGCGCGAGGTCGAGGAGTTTCTCTATCGCCATCCGAGAATCCAGGAGGTGCAGGTGTTCGGTGTGCCGGATCCAAAATTCGGCGAAGAACTTTGCGCGTGGGTGAAGCCGCGATCGGGCGAAACGCTGACGGAGCATGACGTGCGCGAATTCTGTCGCGGCCAGATCGCACATTACAAGATTCCGCGCTACGTTCTATTCGTCGAGGAATTCCCGATGACGGTGACCGGCAAGATGCAGAAATTTTTGATGCGAGAGCGCATGATCGCAGAGCTTGGCATCAAGGAAGTTGCCACTGCGTAGCGCGCGGGGCCGGGGGAGACCCAGGGAATAGCTTAATCAGAGTTTCCCTAATCGATCGTCCCCGCCTTCCGCACACTGTCGATCAGCGATGCGCGCATCAGGAACGCTTTGTGTTGCACCGGATCGGCGACGATCTTGCCCAATTCGTCCAACCGCTCACGCCGAATCACCGGGTCCTTTTCTTCCAGCCGGTGTTTGTTCGCTACGGTTACTTGCTGCACGTATTCGACGTTGAGCGGCCGGCGCCTGCGATCGTAGCGGGCAAGGATCGCCGCGTCGGCTTTTCCAGACTGAATGAGATCGAACAGCAGGGCGAGCTCCATCCCGTCATGAATGCCGCTATTCATGCCAAGCCCACCCATCGGATTGTTGACGTGCGCGGCGTCCCCGGCCAGGAACATGCGGCCTTTGCTGAACTGGGCTGCTACCCGCTGATGAAATTTGTAGAGGCCGCGGTAGTGGATGTCGTAGCGTGTATCGTTCGGCCAAAAGTATTGCAGGCGCTCTTGTAGCTTTGCTTCCGACAACACCACGTCGTCCGGTTCGTCCATGCCGTCTTTTGAAATGACGCGCCACAGGCCTTTGAAATCGTTACCCGACACCTTGAACAACAATACGAAGCGTTCCGGGTCAGCAAAGTAGTTGCGATTCGAATAGCCGAATTTGGCTTCGAAATCGAAGGGTGTGGTGAGGCCAACGAAGCGCTCGGCGAAGGTGTAGCCCGCGAAGTCGATATCGCAAAGTCTTCGCACGATGCTACGCGCGCCATCGGTGCCGACGAGATAATCACCGGTGAACCGTTGCTTTCCATGCGGTGTGTCGCAGTCGGCCCAAACATGATCGGCGTCCCGTCCGACACCCACCACCTCATGTCGGTGGAGTAGTGTGGCATCGGGAAATGCAGTGAGACTTTGCGCGCAGATGTTGACCGTCTTGTGCGACTCGCATTGCACCGCATAGGGATGATTCGTTTCTCCCCCGAGTACGGAAAAATCGAACTCAGCAATAAGCTTGCCGCTAACACGATCCCAATGTTGAAAGCGTCTGGAGATGAGGCCCTGGCGAACGACTTCCTCGCCGATGCCAAGGCCATCCAGCATGTCGAGCGTCGAGGCATGGGTGGTCGCCGCGCGCGGTTTCTCGTCGTAGGTTGCCTCTGCTTCGAGGACGGTGACATGCATGCCGCGCTGCGCCAATGCGAGCGCGGTGACCATGCCGACCGGTCCGGCGCCAACGACGAGGATGCGCAGTTGCTTCAGTATGCTGCTCCGAAGGAATCCAGTCTATTTCGCGGTGCGCAGGTTGGGGTCTTGCTGATAGATTCTATTTTCCCGAATCCGTCCTTGGGTGGCGGTTCCTTGAAGGGCTCGAACAGCCAGCCACCTTGCTCTTGCTGCTCGCGATCGAGTCCTTCCACGAGTCGCGATTGATCCGCATTCGCCCACCGGCAAAGCCGTACACCAGCGCTGCATCGCACACCAGATTGATCAGGCGAGGTACGCCGCGACTGATCCGGTGAATGACTTTGCAAGCATCGGGGTTGAACGGATTGCCATCGACCCGGCCTTACCTTAAGGCGGTGGTGGATATACGATTCGACTTCATCGACGGCGAGCGCGCGCAGATGAAATTCTGTCTCGATGCGCTGTGCAAGTTGCTGAAGAGCAGGGAGATGAAGCTTGTCGCGCAGCCGGGTTTGTCCGACCAGAACAATCTGCAGGAGCGCATATTGGTCGACATTGACGTTGGAAAGCATGCGCAATTCTTCCAACGCATCGATCGACATGTTCTGTGCTTCATCGACCACCAGCACGACGCGCCGGTTTTTTACGAACTCGTGCATCAGATAGTTCGAGAGTGTTTGGAACATCTCGACTTTATGCTTGCCGCGCAACTCAAGCCCGAGCGCTTGCAATACCCATTCGAGTAACTCACCGAAGCCCTTTTGCGTGTTGCTGATGACGCCCACCGATACACCGCTCCCCAGACGAGCGATCAAGTGCCGCACCAGCGTCGATTTGCCGGTGCCGCTATCGCCGGTTACCAGGGAGAACATCGAAGGTTTCAGAATGCCGTATTCGAGCAACGACAGCGCGGTGCGGTGCTGCTGCGTGAGGTAGAGGAATTCCGCCTGCGGCACGATCGAAAACGGCCGCTGCGTGAGCCCGAAAACGCTTCGTACATGCCTACCTTTCTGCCGGGATGAGCGGTCCGGCTACGCGGGCATCGCGTGCCGTTCGTTCAGTGTGAGCCAGCCGCGTAGCACGCGGTAGATCACCCAAATCGCCACGACACCGAGCAAAAGAAAACCAAGTAGCGCAAGGAGTATGGTCGCAAAGAGCACGAAAGCGATGACAAACCAGAGTGCCGCAAACCAGAAGGTGCGAATCTGCCAGCGAAAGTGCGATTCAAGGTAGGTGCCCCGCGTGTCGCTTCGCCGCACGTAGTTCAGGATGACGGCAATGATCGATGGAATGCCAAACAGGAATGCGCCTACGATCGTGGCGGCGGTGAGCAATCCAACAAGCAGGCTCATGGCGTGCAAGCCGTAAATGACGTGGGTGAGCGTGACCAGCGAGGAATCGACGGCGCGGGATGCTCCGGTTTCGGGTGCCGCATCGATGGTTGCCATACGAGTCGCTCCTCTGCGGGGACTAGAGTCCGAGATCCTGCCAGATTGCATCGACGCGTGCGCTCACGTCAGCGTTTTTAACAATCGGACGACCCCATACACGACTGGTCTCGCCGGGCCATTTGTTGGTGGCATCGATTCCCATTTTTGATCCAAGGCCGGTCACCGGGCTGGCGAAATCAAGTGAGTCGATCGGTGTATTTTGCGCAATGATCGTGTCACGGGCCGGATCGACCCGGGTGGTGAGCGCCCAGACGACTTCCGGCCAGCGGCGGATATCGATGTCATCGTCGACCACGATAATCATCTTCGTGTACATGAATTGCCTGAGATAGCTCCAGATGCCGAACATCACGCGCTTTGCATGGCCGGGATACTGTTTTTTCATGCTGACCACCGCCAGCCGGTAGGAGCATCCTTCCGGTGGCAGATAGAAATCGAGAATCTCCGGAAACTGCTTGATCAAAATCGGTACCAGCACTTCATTTAACGCGACGCCGAGGACGGCCGGCTCATCGGGTGGTTTGCCGGTGTAGGTCGAGTGATAGATCGGCTCGCGGCGCGTCGTGATGCGCTCGATCGTCAGCACCGGGAAGCGCTCGGTTTCGTTGTAATAACCGGTGTGATCACCAAACGGACCTTCCAGCGCGGTATCGCCTGGTCGGATCGATCCTTCGAGTACGATTTCCGCGCTCGCCGGTACCCGCAGCTCGGAACCCATCGCTTTCACCAATTCGGTGCGACCACCTCGCAATAGACCGGCAAACTGGTATTCCGAGAGCGCATCAGGAATGGGGGTAACGGCGCCGATCATCGTGGCCGGATCAGCGCCCAGCGCCACACTCACCGGAAAGGGCTCGCCTGGATGGGCTGCACAGTGGTCCTGATAGTCGAGCGCGCCGCCGCGATGGGCAAGCCAGCGCATGATCACGCGATTGCGGCCGATCACCTGCTGGCGATAGATGCCGAGGTTTTCGCGGGTCTTGCGCGGGCCACGGGTGATGACAAGGCCCCAGGTGATCAGTGGTCCGACATCGCCAGGCCAACACGTCTGAATCGGCAGGCGCGCAAGATCGATGTCCTTGCCTTCCCAGACGATGTCTTGGCAGGCGGCCGATCGCACCACTTTCGGTGCCATATTGAGCACCTGCTTGAATTTGGGAAATTTTTCGAGCGCGTCGCGCCAACCGGTCGGCGGTTCGGGTTCTTTGAGGAGCGCGAGCAATTCGCCGATTCGGCGTAATTCCTGCAACGCTGCGGCGGGCGTAGCATCGATGCCCATCGCCAGTGCAACGCGGCGTACCGTACCGAACAGATTGCCAAGCACCGGGATCGCGTGGCCAGTCGGCTGCTCAAACAATAGCGCCGGGCCTTGTTTGGCGAGCACGCGATCGCAAAGCTCCGTCATTTCGAGCCGTGGATCGATGGCGTGGCGCACCCGTCGCAACTCGCCATGTTGTTCAAGCCAGGCGATGAAATCCCGCAGGTCGTGATACTGGACTGTCATAGGCTAGCGAGGCTACCAGCCATTGGCGAAGACTGAATTACTTCGGCGTGTCACCGAACCGGCGCGCCATTTCGCGGCCGAGTTCATCGAGCGGCCCCGAACGTCCCGCACATTCCAAGCGGGAATGTCCGACCATGGTGAATACATCGACTGCGGTGGTGCCGCGAATCCCACCGACCATCCGCACGAGCCCCAGATGAGCAAGGGCCATGCAAGCCACGGAAAGATCTTTGCAATCCCGGCGGCAGCAGCGATGCCTTTTTGTGCCGGGGTGCTGAGAATTGCCGCAGCGTTAGGCTCGGCGCCTTCGGCGCGGATCAACGATTCGATGGATTGCGCTTGGTTGGTGAGGAAGGGCGCGACGTGACCGGCTGCAACGAACAACAGAATTGCCACGGCAATAATGCAAAGGCTGCCCAGGATTCGCCGCGCCGATCGTCCGAACGCGACTTCCACCGAACCGACCGCGGTGAGCGCAACGCTGCGTTCGCCGTTATGACTGGAGACAACGAGGCGCTTATCAGTGAGCACCGCGATGCCAAGCGAAACGTTGGCCTGCGCAATCAATTGTTCAGTGGTGGTGAGTTTGGGGAGTTTTCGCTGCGAGTGCATGGTTTGCCAT
Organism: Betaproteobacteria bacterium; assembly: GCA_009693235.1. Classification (GTDB taxonomy): domain Bacteria; phylum Pseudomonadota; class Gammaproteobacteria; order Burkholderiales; family SG8-39; genus SHXR01. Next base: position 22,697 of record SHXR01000034.1, read on the forward strand.
TCGTTCATGATGAGTGCGTTTAGCGGCGGGTGAAGTAGTCTAGTGCGATGCCCGCAAAGATTGCAGCACCAAGCCAGTTGTTGTGACTGAAAGCGCGGAAGCATCCATCCGGCGATCGATCGCGTATCAGTTGGTAGTGATAGACGACCATGGCGCCCGCTACCGACAGTCCAACGTAGTACCATATTCCGAATCGGCAGGCGATGCCGATAGCGATGAAAATTGACAGCATCCCCGCATAACAAATCATCACTGCCGTGACATCAAAACGTCCAAAGGTGATGGCCGCCGTGCGGATGCCGATGCGAACGTCGTCATCACGATCGACCATCGCGTATTCCGTGTCATAGGCGATCGCCCAGAGGATATTGGCCGCCACCAGAACCCAGGCAAGCGGTGGTAACGCGTTCATCTGCGCTGCGAAGGCCATTGGAATGCCAAAGCCGAACGCGATACCAAGATAGGCTTGCGGAATCGCGAGGAAGCGCTTGGTGAGCGGATACGAAGCAGCCAGGAACACCGCAACAAACGCCAGCACGATCGTCAGTGCATTGAAGGGCAGGACGAGCGGAAAGGCGATGAGACAGAGCAATGACGCCAGCACAAGCGCTTCGGCGCGGTGCAGTGCGCCGGTTGCAAGGGGCCGTTCGCGAGTGCGCGCGACATGACCATCGAATTTGGCATCGGCAATATCGTTCATCACGCATCCGGCCGAACGCATGAGGAAAGTCCCGACGACAAAAATAGCGACCACTTGCCAGGCGGGATGCCCATCGGCCGCAATCCATACCGCCCACAGCGTGGGCCACAACAAGAGGAGCGTGCCGATCGGCCGATGCAGGCGCATCAGGCGAGCATAGAGCAGCAAGCGAGCAGAGAACGACATGACGGGAGGATATTCTCGTGAAGATCCGCTGCGACGACCAGCGGGCGACTGAACCCACCGAATGATACGTCGTGAATCGTCGTGATCGCCCCGGCGCGGCCCTAAGGTTCCAGCGGCATGTTCTTGCTACGCCACTCCGGAAAGCCGCCCCGAAACCAATGAACATTCTTGTAGCCGGCGCCGATTGCGGCCTTTGCGGCCTTGTAACTCTTCCAGCATTCGGCGCCATTGCACGCAAAGATGAACGGGGAGTTGCGATCGACGATGGTCTCGGTCAGTCGGAATTCATCTTTCGATGGATCGAAATCCACTTCCTTCTTGCTTACCTCTTTGTAGGAGAGGAGCCGGGCGCCTTTCACGCGACTTCTCGTGTATTCCTCGGTGGTCCGCACATCGAGGAAGACGGCGTTTTTCAGCATGAGCGCCGCCACCTCTTCGGCCTGCACGACCTTGGCGCCCGGTAGCAGGGTCGGTGTGAAATAGCCAAGCGTTGCGACGTAGGCGAAGTCCACATCGGTGGCGCGTTGCAGCCGGGAAAAATCAAAATCGGCGACCTGCACACGGCCGGCGATCTTGCTGTCCGGCGCAAGAAACGCCTTCTTGACCTGGGCAACCACGTCCGCGCCGAGTCGCTTATTCACGGCGATGCTCATGGCCGGGACTTCACGCGATTCAAAAATAAGATTGCCGGAGTAATTGGTGAGCCAGCCGCGCGCAAACCGGGCGTCCACGGCGACGATGTCGTACATGCCAAGGGAAAGCCCTTCCAATGCCGACTCGTGGTAACGCGTCGATTGAACGGACCCGAAGTATTTCTTCAGCGGAAAATTCTTCGCGTTGATTTCGCCCAGCGCAAGATACGTCGCGAGCGAATCGTCATGCGGGAGACCAAGTCGTTTGCCGCGTGCCTGTTCAAGGGTCGCGATGCCGGAAGATTTTGGGGTGATGAACGCAGCACGTTCCGTCGCGGGTAGCTTTGCGATCGGCTCGTAGCCATAGCGAAGCGCGCTACCTACCAGATGGGCCGGTGCGCGTGCGTTGAAGATCGCGGGTCAGATCCTGCGAGAAAACAACGGTAACGTCTTGTCCGAGCACTTGACTGAGGTATTGGCCAAGCGGATGGAAATCTTCGATGGCCTTGCCCGCGCCGGCGTACTCGGTGGTCTCCGAAGTGACGCCGATCGTTTGCTTGGCCGACACGTGCATCAAGGGGCCGACCAAGCCAATCGCCATCACGGCAACGGTCTGAATCAATGGCAAGCGCTTCACAGGTACCTCGAGAATCCAGTTGCAGCGACACGGGCCGGCAACCCCGCGATGGATGCCATGCGCAGATGATCGGCTTGGCTCTGGACTGCGTGAATCTTACACGCTCGATTGCAGCGTCCGCGCTACCAACTATTTAGTGATTCGCAACGGAAGTCACGTCTTGGCGATCAAGCCTTCAACAATTCACCGCGCCCACCCGCCCAGCGCTCGATATGACGCGTTGCCCACGCGGGCATGTCATCAACCATCTGATCGCTAACGTTGCGCGCTGACGCCAAGAGATTAGCATCCGTCGCCAAATCGGCGAAGCGCAACAGGGGAACGCCGCTTTGTCGGGAGCCGAGTAATTCGCCCGGGCCACGCAAGCGCAAATCTTCGGCGGCGATGACAAAGCCGTCGGTGTGCTCATAGATCACGCGCAAGCGTGCCCGCGCATCGACAGAGAGCGGATGCTGGTAAAGCAAGACGCATACGCTTTGTGCCGCGCCGCGCCCGACGCGTCCCCGCAGTTGATGAAGTTGTGCAAGGCCGAATCGTTCCGCATGCTCGATGACCATGAGCGATGCATTGGGCACATCGACACCGACTTCGATCACGGTGGTGGCGACCAAGAGATGCAGTTGCCCGCTCGCAAATTCAGCCATCACGGCGGCCTTTTCCTGGGCCGGCAGTCGGCCGTGTACTAAACCGACCCGCAATGTCGGCAACGCCGCGGCGAGCGCGAGATGGGTATCGATCGCAGTCTGGAGATCGAGCGTTTCGGATTCTTCGATTAAGGGGCAGACCCAATAGGCTTGTCCGCCGGCAGTGCAGGCATCGTGCACGTGTTGCATGACTTCGTCACGACGGCTGGCCGCGATGAGTTTGGTGATGATAGGTGTGCGACCCGGCGGCAGTTCATCGATCACTGAAACATCGAGGTCGGCGAAATAACTCATGGCGAGCGTGCGCGGAATCGGCGTGGCACTCATGGTGAGAATATGCGGTTCCTTGCCGTCTTGTTGCGTTCCTTTGTCGCGCAGTGCGAGTCGTTGTCGAACGCCGAAACGGTGTTGCTCATCGACGATGACAAGGCCAAGGCGTGCAAATTCGACGCCGTCCTGAAACAGTGCATGGGTGCCGACGGCGATGGCGATGTCTCCGGCGGCGATCGCCTTGGCCGATTGGCGGCGCTCGGCTTTTTTCTGGCTGCCCGATAACCATGCCATCGGCACTTCGAGCGGGGTGAGCCAGTCCGTGAGCTTTCGATAGTGCTGCTCGGCAAGCAGCTCGGTCGGAGCCATGAACACAGCCTGGAAATTGTTTTCGACCGCACGCAGCGCGGCGAGCGCCGCAATCACCGTCTTGCCGCTCCCCACATCGCCTTGCAGCAGCCGATTCATTGGGTGACCACGCCCCAGATCCGCGCCGATTTCCTGCCAGGCGCGTTGCTGTGCGCCGGTCAATTTGAAGGGGAGTAGCTTGGAGAATTTCCCAACGAGCGTTCGCCGCGGCGCCAGGGGCGGCGCAGTCAGCGCTTGTCTGGCGCGATGATGGACGCGCATGGACAGTTGTTGGGCGAGCAGCTCATCGAACTTCACTCGTCGCCAAGCGGGGTGATGCCGTTCTACCAGCTCATCCGCATCGATGTCAGGGGTCGGATGATGCAGCGCATCGATCGCTTCTGCAAAAGGAATGAGTTGATGTGCGGCGCGAATGGCGTCTGGCAGCGTCTCCGAAAGGGATTCGCTTTTCAGCGTCTTCTCGATCAGCGTGCGCAGCTGAAACTGCGTGAGTCCGGCGGTGGTCGGATAGACCGGCGTCAACGCATTCGGCAGCGGCGTGTCCTCGCGCAACACCCGCACGCGCGGATGCACCATCTCCGCGCCGAAGAATCCGGTACGCGGTTCGCCGAAGACGCGCAGCCGTGCACCTTTGGCATAGGCCTTCTGCTGACTCGGATAGAAGTTGAGGAACCGGAGTACGGCATTGCCGGTATTGTCCTCAACGCGGCAAATCAGCTGCCGGCGTGGACGGTAGGCCACCTCGGTGCTCACGACAGTCACTTCGATTTGTGTGGCTTGGCCGTCGATCACCTCCGTAAGCGGTGTAATGCGGGTTTCGTCTTCATAGCGAAGCGGCAAGTGCAAAATGAGATCGAAGCGCGTATAGATACCGATCTTCGCGAGTTTCTTTGCGAGCGCAGGCTCGATACCGGCGATCGGTGTCGGCCCGCCCGCCCGTGCGGCCTTTGCATCCTCTTTACCCACGAAACATGTCCACCACCGGAAGGGCCCGGCACAATCGATGCCGTTCGACTATGTTAACGGACTCAAGGCCGCAAGTGTGCGACGGGTTGGTTGTCAATGAGGAGCTGCAACATGAAGAACACGGACGGATCGAGCGAATTTCCTCCGTCGATTGACGAGGCAAGCGGTCAAACGTTTGAATCGCCCGAAACCGAGCGGCGGCGATTCCTGGCTGGTTCGGTCGCGGCCGTGGTATCGACATCGATTGCGGGCGGTGCCGCAGCAAATGTGACGGTCGGCAACACAAGCGGAACCATCGTCGGCACCGAGCATTGGACGGTCAAGAAAACCGCCGAAGGTCCGGTGCGATTGTTCATGTGGCGAAAGCGCATTCCGGGTGCCGAGGCGAAGGGCACCATCGTGTTTGTCCATGGCTCATCAGTCCAGTCCGTCCCAGCTTTCGATCTGCAAGTCCCGGGGCAGCCGTACTTCTCGACGATGGATACGTTTGCGCGCATGGGGTTCGATACCTGGTGCTTCGATTGCGAAGGTTACGGGCGGTCCGACAAGCATCGCAATATGAATGCCGACATCGCGGCCGGTGCGGAGGATGCAGCCGTGGTGGTCGAAGAAATCGTGCGCATCACCGGTCGCGACAAGGTGTTGATGTACGGCTCGTCATCTGGCGCGCTGCGTGCTGCACTTTATGCAGAGCGGCATCCGGCACGGGTCAAGCGCCTTGCGCTGGATGCCTTCGTGTGGACCGGGGAAGGCAGCCCAACGCTTAACGAGCGCAAGAAGCGACTCGCGCAATATCGGGCTTCGAACCGGCGGCCCATCGATCGCGCTTTTGTGCGTTCGATCTTCACGCGGGACGTCGAAGGGGTCGCCGATCCGGCCATGGTGGAAGCGTTCGCCGATGCGGTGCTTGCGATGGACACCTCGATGCCCACCGGTACCTACGTGGATATGTCAGAAAATCTGCCGGTATGCGATCCGGAAAAGATCACCGTGCCAACGCTCATCATGCGGGGACAGTGGGATGGCATCGCGACCATCGAAGACCTAAACAAGTTCTTCATGAAGCTGCCCAATCCGGATAAACAATTCATCGTCATGCCCGGGATCGCGCATACCAGCATCCGGTCGCGCAACTTCGCTTTGGTATATCACTTGCTGACCGCGTTCATGAGTCAACCCGATCCGGTCCATACTGGGAAGGCACACGCCTGACCGGCATATAGAGGATTTTCATGGCCACACGAAAGCAGTTGCACCTAGGCGCGTTCATGCGCCCGACCACGATTCACACCGGTGCTTGGCGTTTTCCTGGCGCCTGGCCGGACGCGAATTTCAACTTCGCGAAGATTCGCCTGCTCGCGCAGAAACTCGAAGCCGGCAAGTTCGATGCGTTCTTCATGGCCGATCACATGGCCGTGCTCAACATGCCGTTCAAGTCATTGCGTCGCAGCCATACCGCGACTTCCTTCGAACCGTTTACGCTGCTTTCCGCGCTTGCCGTGTGCACCGAGCGCATCGGATTGGCGGCAACCGCCTCCACGACATTCGATGCGGCGTATCACATCGCCCGGCGCTTTGCGTCGCTCGATCACATCAGCGGTGGGCGCGCCGCGTGGAATATCGTCACCACTTCCAACCCCGATGCCGCGCTCAACTTCGGCATGAAAGACCATATGGAGCACGACGCGCGTTATCGCCGTGCCCGCGAGTTCTATGATGTCGTGACCGGCCTATGGGATAGTTGGGCGGACGATGCGCTGATCCGTGATGTGGAAAGCGGCATCTTTTTTGATCCGGACAAGCTGCATGTGTTGGACCATCACGGCGAGTTTCTCGATGTGCGCGGGCCGCTCAATATCGCGCGTCCGATTCAGGGCTGGCCGGTCATCGTCCAGGCAGGTGCGTCTGAGCCGGGGCGTCAGCTCGCGGCCGAAACGGCCGAACTCGTCTTTACTTCGCAATCAAATCTCGAAGCCGGTCGGCGTTTCTATGCGGATGTGAAAGGCCGCATGGCAAAGATCGGCCGCAATCCGCAGCACATAAAAATTCTGCCGGCCTGCTTGGTCGTGGCGGGCGATACCGTAGATGAGGCAAGAAAAAAGCGTGTCTTGCTCGATACCTTCGTCCATGAAGACAGCGGACTTTCTTCTCTGTCCATCGCGCTTGGCTGCGATGTATCGAAGTTCGATCTCGATGGCCCCTTGCCTGAGATTCCCGAGACGAATCAGGGAAAATCCTCGCGAGAGCGCACCATCGATATGGCCAAACGCGAAAACCTCACCGTGCGTCAGCTGGCGCAACGCGTTGGCGGCCACTCGGGACTTTCCATGGTCGGCACTGCGAAAACCATTGCCGATTCAATGGAAGAGTGGTTGGAAACAGAAGGGTCGGATGGCTTTACCGTGCAGTTTCCGTATCTGCCGGCGGGCCTCTATGATTTTGTCGATCAGGTGGTGCCAGAACTCCAGCGTCGCGGCATCTTTCGCAAGGACTACGCTGCGGTGACACTGCGCGAAAACCTTGGCTTGCCGCGGCCGGAGAATCGCTTCTTCGTGAAGGACCGGGCGACCGCGAGTCAGTGAGATAGGTGCTAAGGAATCACTGAACAAGGGGGCTCGCCCCCTCGTAACTCCCTGAATATGTGGAAACGCTGATTGCGCAAGATAGCTTAATCAGCGTTTCCCTAACTTGAACCTCTAGTGCTGCGCCTTCATCGCGGTGCGATAGCGCTGCCAGGCTTCGTCTAACGCGGCAAGACAAACCGGGTCGAAATCCTTTGCGGGCTCTGGGTCGGCTTGCCAATGCCAGAACCGATCCTTGCCCCGTACCACCGCGGCGGTCGCGCCTTTGAATTGCGTTTGGCGCACATGCGGTGCGGCAAAGTGCACCGCGAAGCCAATGCGCGGCGTATCGGCATGGTTGGGCTGCGAGCTGTGAATCGTCTTGTTGTGGTGGATCGAGAATTCACCGGCGTCAACTTCGAGATAGACAAGCTTGCTCTCGTCGACATCTTGAATGGTCTGCCCGCGTGCCAGGAGATTGTTTTTATCGTAGGTCTCGACATGTGGGAGGATCGCCGGGCCCTTATGCGAACCCGGGACGATGCGCATGCAACCGGTCTCCATGCGGGCGTTGGTGAACGCAATCCAACAGGTAATCGATTCAGGCGGTTCCAGGCCGTAGTAGGTGGAATCTTGATGCCATGACACGAAACGGGCATCACGAGGCTTCTTGGTGAAGAAGCTCGAGCCCCAGCAAATCACATCGGGCCCGATCAGATCTTCGACCGCATCGATCATCCGCGGATGCCGCGTCAACTCGGTTAGCCATGGAAAGGGCAGATGCGCCTTGATTCGGTAGCGCGACTGCGCCTCGGCGCCGATGGTGGCTTCCAGCGCATCGAATTTGCGCTTGTACTCCGCTATCTCCGCGCGGCTCATCAATGTTACCGGGGCGACCGCACCGTCACGATGGTAGCGATCGATCTCTTTTGCGGTCAGAACTTTGGGCATGGGGGGCTCCGTGGCGCAACGCTTCTATATCATGGCTAAACTATAAGGGATCGTCGGGCATGCCGTTGCCTACCGTACCATTTTCGGATTTGCGGTTAGCATCAGCCCATCGGACCACAGAGGAGGATTGTTAATGACGCTACGTTCGCTTCGCAGCCTGTTTGCGCTCCTATTCGTTGCTGTGTTTGGCATTGCACCCCTTGCGGTGCAGGCGCAAGCCAAGATTGATCTGGCGATCTTCCATCCGGAGCGGAGCGCATGGACCGCGACGATCAAATGGTGGACCGACGAGATCGCCAAGGAAACGCAGGGACGGGTGACATTCGTGCCGGCCTACGCAGGCTCGCTGGTCAACCTGAATGAGACGTTGAAGTCGGTGCGAGACGGCGCGGTGCCGGCGGGGGTCATCTCCATGGCGGCGGTATCGGGCCAGATTCCCGCGGTGTCGTTGCTTGAGTCGATCGGTAATTTCAACGAATCCTCCGATAAATTTATCGGCGCTCTGAAAGCCCTGCAACCGCATCTCGATGCCGCGTTTCAGAAGCAGAACGTCGTGTACCTGTGGTCGCAGGGATCGACTGGGCTCATCGTGTTGTGTCGCGATCGCCATCTGAAGTCGATCGCCGACTGGAAAGGCCGCAAGGTGCGCACCGCCGGTCGTTGGCAGGCCGAGCAAGTGCGAGCGCTTGGCGCGAGCCCGGTGGCGACCGATCCGGCGGAGCAATATCTCGCGCTGCAGAATCGCACGATCGATTGTGCGTTGAGCGTGAGCGTGCTCGCCTCGGCATTCAAACTCCACGAGGTGGCGCCCTACATCACACTTACTCGCCAACAAAATAATCTGTCGGCCTATATCGTCAACAAGGCGGTGTGGGATAAGTTTTCGGAAGCCGATCGCGCCGCCATTCGGCGTATTAGTGTCGAAGCCGATGCCCGTTCGGTGGCGCATCTGGATATCGCGTTCAAGGATGCCAACACGCTGATGGAAAGCCAAAAGGGCAATCTATACCGCTTGACCGATGCCGAGGTCGCCGAATTCCGCAAGGCGATCGATCCGGTGTACGGCAAGATCGAAGCAGCCGGCGGCGATGCGGGCAAGCAGATCTTCGAGACCGCCCGCAAGTTCTGGTGAACGATTAGGGCCGTTGCCCGGTCCGCCGTCGTACCTGCCCGGCATAGTGGGCAATCGCCTGTTCGAGTGACATGCGCGGTGCGAATCCCAGCACCGCGCGGGCTCGCTTTAGGCTGAACGGCTGATCGACGAAGAACCGGTCCTTTGAGGCGGCCCAGGCACCGGGTGTGATGTCCACCTTCGCACCCGGTATGACTGTTTTGACCGCTTCGATTATCTGCGGGGCGGTGTGCAAGAGGCCGGCGCTGATGTTGATCGCACGCGCTGCCGGATTCTTCACCTGGTAGCTCAGGACGATCGCATGGGCCGCATCGTCCACATACATGTATTGATTGGTGTTGGTGAAGGGCTTGTCGATCAGGACCGGCTTGCCGAGTGCCGGCCCCTCGATACAAGTCGCCATGAACATGGCACCGGCCGATGCGTACCACTGCCCCAAGCCATAGACCGGGCAGAAGCGGGGCGCCACGACATCCACGCTATAGGCCTCGCCGTAGTGGAGCGCGATCACCTCGGCTGAGAGCTTGAGGCAGCCGTAAAACGTCGACGGTCCAATCGCGCGATCTTCTTCCCATGGTGCGCTGGAGGCGGCCGCCATTTCATAAATGCCGATCGTCGAGCAAAGTACGTAGCGACCAAGCTTGGCCAGCCGATGTGCTTCGAGGGTGTTGACCGTGCCCTCGACGGTGACCCGCGTGGCCATGAACGGACGATCCTTTGCCGTATCGGGGAGGTACGCGGCCGTGTGCACGATGCCGGTCACCTGGTGTCGATCGATCGCATGCAGCATCTGCGGCAGGTCGAGCACGTCGCCCCGTTCGAGTTTGAACGGGCGATCTTCCATGACTAGGCTAATATACGGCTCGCTTGGCGCCACGTCGTAAAACATGACCGCCTCGCCCGCGTCGACGAGCGCCTTCGCGGCGTGGGTGGCGAGTAGTCCGGCGCCCGTGATCATAACGGTCATGAGTGACTCCCGGTTTTGTTCCTGAATTCCATGGATTTTCTGGCCGTTGTCGCGACCATAAATAGTGCATTGCAACGCGTGGCCGCACCATCGCAGTGCGTTCAACCAGAGCGTACGCCTTCTTTTCGGTGCATGCGAACAATGCGTTGGGACGTGCCGGACGCGCGGAACCCTGCGGGCCACGTCCACGTGGCGGCGTGAACGCCAGGCTCATGGCCTGAATCTTGCTAAAGTCAGCCATGCGGACTCGTACCCGCTCCCCCCTATCCATTGAAAGGACCCTGTATGTACATGTGGAATCGCCGAGATTGGCTGCGCGCGACCGGTGCGCTAGGCGCCGGAGCCCTTGCCCTGCCTTGGAGCCGCCTCGCGCTTGGGCAGGCGCCGATTACGATCGGATTCATCTACGTTGGTCCGCGGGATGACTTCGGGTACAACCAGGCGCACGCTGAGGCGGTCGCCGAAATCAAAAAGCTGCCCGGGATCAAAGCGGTTGAGGAAGAGAACGTCCCCGAGACGCAGTCGGTGCAAAAGAGCATGCAGGGCATGATCTCGCAGGATGGTGCGACACTCCTCTTTCCGACGTCGTTCGGCTATTTTGATCCACATATGCTGGCGGTCGCGGCCAAGAATTCGAATGTTCGGTTTGCCCATTGCGGCGGGATGTGGACCGAGGGCAAACATCCCAAGAACACCGGCAGTTTCTTTGGCTATATCGATGAAGGCCAGTATCTAAACGGCGTGGTCGCCGGCCATATGAGCAAGTCGAAGAAGATCGGTTTCGTCGCCGCCAAGCCGATCCCGCAAGTGCTGCGCAACATCAATGCGTTCACGATGGGCGCGCGGTCGGTCGATCCGAAGATCACCACGTCGGTCGTGTTTACCGGCGAATGGTCGATGCCGGTGAAGGAAGCCGAGGCGACCAACAGTTTGGCCGATCAGGGCGTCGATGTGTTCACGATGCATGTGGATGGTCCAAAGGTAGTGGTCGAGACCGCCGCCAAGCGGAACGCCATGGTGTGCGGCTATCACGCCAGCCAAGCCAAACTCGCCCCGAAGGCGTATCTCACCGGGGCGGAGTGGAACTGGTCGAGTGCTTACAGAGCAATCATCGATGCGGCCCGCACCGGCAAGCCTCATCCCAATTTCGTGCGCGGCGGACTGAAAGAAGGATTCATCAAGACCTCTGCCTATGGACCTTCCGTGAGCGAGGCCGCACGCAAGAATGCCGATGCAATAAAGGCGCGGATGATGTCAGGCAAGTTCGATATTTTCGCCGGCGAGATCAAGGACAACACCGGCAAGGTCGTCATCGCGAAGGGCGCTGTGCAGAAACAGACCGATCTCGAACTGGAAAAGATGGGGTATCTGGTGGAAGGCGTGATCGGTAAAGTTTGACGCGCGCACATAAAGGGGGTACCGGTGAACCGCGACGCGTGCCGCCACGCGATCGAAGCGATCGCGTGGCCGGTGGCCTCGCTAATTGCCGCGCTGGCATTGTTCGGCGTCTTCGTGGCGTTCTATGGGGCGAGCCCGGTCGAAGCGTGGCGGTTGCTGTTCGTGGGCGCATTCGGTGATGCGTTTTCATGGCAGAACTCCCTGCAACGCGCCGCCCCCTTGATGCTCACCGCGCTTACCGTAGCAATTCCAGCACGCGCAGGCCTGATCGTCATCGGCGGGGAAGGCGCGCTCGTTGTTGGTGGCTTCGCATGTGCCGCCGTGCCCTATATGTTCGCGCCGCCTTCGGGCTGGATGGGCACGCTTATCTTGCTCAGCGCCGCGGCCGTCGCGGGCGCCTTGTGGATTGCCATGGCCGGCGCATTGCGACAGTACCGGGGCGTCAATGAAACGATCAGTTCGCTCTTGTTTGGCTATATCGCCATTGCGCTATTCAAGCATTTTGTCGAAGGCCCCATGCGGGACCCAGCGAGTCTCAACAAACCCTCGACCTTGCCCCTCGCCGAGGAGCTGCGCATCGGTGACATCGGCCCGTTCGATGTGCATTGGGGCCTCGCCTGGGGCGTTGCCTTGTGCGTGCTCGGTACCCTTTGGCTCACCTTTACTTCGCATGGTTTCGCGACGCGTGTGGTGGGTGGCAACGCTCGCACCGCCAAGCTGGTTGGGTTGCCGGCCAATGCGCTCATCATTACCGCCTGTGCGCTGGGTGGCGCCGCGGCCGGCATTGCAGGCGGTATCGAAGTGGCAGCCGTACACATGTCAGCCAATGCGTCGCTGATTGTTGGCCTTGGTTACGCGGGCATTCTCGTTAGCTTTGTCGCGCGCCACGAGCCCATTGCGATCATTCCGGTGGCGATTCTCTTCGGTGGCTTTGGCGCCGCGGGCAGTATGCTGCAACGACGCCTTGGCTTGCCGGACGCTTCGATACAAGTGCTGCTTGGGATCGCTTTTGTGATTATTCTCGCCAGCGAGACGCTACGCGGCCGCCTGCCTTCGCTCCGACTCAGCGCTCGACCTGCACAGCAGCCCGTCGCGTCGGCCGCGCCATGACACCCGACGTCCTCTTTGATGTCGTGATCGGCGTGATTGGCGGCGCCGTGCGCGTCGGTGCGCCGTTCCTGTTCGTTAGTCTCGGCGAATGTATTACCGAGAAAGCAGGGCGTATCAATCTCGGCCTGGAAGGTGTGCTGGTATTCTCGGCGATGGCCGGATTTGCGGGCGCCTATTGGAGCGGCTCACCATGGATTGGCGTGTTGGCCGCCGGTGCGAGTGGTGCGCTACTGGCGTTGCTGCACGGCCTCGCCTGTTCGCTTACGCGCGTCAATGACATCGCGATGGGCATTGCCATCATGCTACTGGGGGCGGGCCTCGCGTTCTATCTTGGCAAGCCGCTGATTCAACCGCAAGCGCCACAGATCCCATCTATTTTTCTTGGTGAATGGAGCACCTCGCCCACCGTGCGCGCGGCGCTCTCTATCAACGCGTTATTCCCGTTTGGCATCGTGCTTGCGATCGTCATGGCCTGGGCATTCGCCAATACGCGCTGGGGCCTCGTGATACGCATGGTGGGCGATTCGGCCGACGCGGCGCGCGCACAAGGCACCTCGGTCACTGCGGTGCGCGTGGCAGCAACCGTTGCAGGCGGCTTCATCGCCGGCCTTGGTGGTGCATCACTGTCCCTCTATTATCCGGGCAGTTGGAATGAAGGACTGTCGAGCGGACAGGGATTGATTGCGGTGGCGCTGGTGATCTTTGCGCGCTGGCGGCCACTCAATTGTCTCTGGGCGGCGCTCCTATTCGGTGGTGCAGGCGCCATCGGACCCGCGCTGCAATCAGCCGGCATCGGCGGTGGGTATTATCTTTTCGCCGCGCTGCCTTATGCGCTCACCTTATTGATTCTCGTGGTGACCTGTTCGCCGGCGCGGACGCTAAAGGGGGCACCGATGGAACTTGGCATGTCGCGATAAAGGCATATCTACCATGACAACGATTAAAGCTGATCCGTATCCCTGGCCGTATGACGCCTCGTTCTCGGTTGCCAATACGGCGCTGGTCATCATCGACATGCAGACCGATTTCTGCGGATACGGTGGCTACGTGGATAAGATGGGCTATGACCTCTCGCTTACCCGCGCGCCGATCGAACCGCTCCGTGCGTTGTTGAGCGCGGCGCGACGCGTGGGCCTCCCGATCATTCATACGCGCGAAGGCCATCGACCGGATCTTGCCGATCTGCCGGCCAACAAGCGCTGGCGGTCACAGCGCATCGGCGCGGGGATCGGCGACCCTGGTCCGTGTGGGCGCATCCTGGTGCGCGGAGAACCTGGCTGGGAAATTATTGCCGAACTTGCACCCATCGTTGGTGAAGCGATTATCGATAAGCCGGGGAAAGGCTCGTTCTGCGCCACCGATCTCGAACTGATTCTGCATACGCGCGGCATTCGCAATCTGCTGCTTACCGGCATCACCACCGATGTCTGCGTGCACACCACGATGCGCGAGGCCAATGATCGCGGCTTCGAGTGCGCCATTCTTGCCGATTGCACCGGTGCGACCGATCTTGGGAATCATCATGCCGCGCTGAAGATGGTCACGATGCAAGGTGGCGTGTTTGGTGTCGTTACGGATTCGCGCGCCGTCCACGACGCTTTGCAAGCGCTTTGACCAAATAACAGCCCATGCACGCGCTCAGCCTGGAAACCTACCTACTCACCAAGCGCTTTGGTGCGCTCACCGCGCTCGATGCGGTATCGCTCAAGGTGAGGCCCGGTACCGTGCATGCATTGCTGGGTGAAAACGGGGCGGGCAAAAGCACCTTGGTGAAGTGCATCGTGGGCTACTATCGGGCTGATGACGGTGCGATCCTCATCGATGCGCGGGAGCAAGACATTGCGTCTCCCGCAGTGGCGCGAGCCAGCGGTATCGGCATGGTCTATCAACACTTCACCGTGGTGCCGGGCATGACGGTGGCAGAGAACCTGATGCTGGCGCGCGGTCGCATCCCGGCGGTGGTCGATTGGCGCAATGCCCGGGCGGAGCTTTCCGCCTTTATGCGCACGACGCCCTTTCGGCTCGATCTGGATGCAGCGCCGCTCGATCTCTCGGCCGGCGAAAAGCAAAAGCTTGAAATCCTGAAGCAGCTGCTGCTGCGGCCACGCTTGCTGATCCTCGATGAACCGACTTCTGTTCTCACGCCGCAGGAGAGCGACGAGGTGCTGGGTGCGCTGCGTGATCGCGCCCATGCGGGTGACTGCTCCATCATCCTCATCACGCACAAATTTCGCGAGGTGATCGACCATGCGGACGACGTGACCGTGCTGCGCCGCGGCCGATTGGTCACGAGCAAGGCGGTGCGTGACACGACCCCTGCGGAGCTCGCGCAGTCGATGGTAGGCGAGGGCAGTGTAAAGCTCGAGCTGCCAATGCGGAGCACCGCAGCGCATCGGGTCGAGCGCTTGCGTATCCGGAAGCTTGAAGTCGAGGGCGACCGCGGCGAGCGGGCAGTACGCGGGGTCGATCTCGTGGTGAATGCCGGTGAAATTCTCGGTATCGCAGGCGTATCCGGAAATGGCCAGCGCGAGCTGATGGAGGCGTTGGTTGGGCAGCGGGCGCGTGCGCAAGGCGAGGTCTTGGTGTCGGGCGAAGCGTTTCGCGGTACGCGCGCGGAGAATCGTCGATTGAAGGTACGTAGTCTTCCGGAAGAGCCGCTGCGCAATGCATGTGTCGCCGATTTCAGCGTGGCAGACAATATGGCGTTGCGACAATTCGACGAGCCGCCTTTTGCGCGCGGTGGCTGGGTGAACTGGGCCCGCCTGCGTGAGCGGGCGCGTCGCTGGATCACCGAGTACAGTGTGCGCACGCAAGGCGAGCGGTTTGCCATTCGCACCTTATCCGGCGGCAATGTTCAGCGCGCCGTGTTGGCCCGAGAATTGTCCAATGATGCGGATTTGCTGCTGGTCAGCAATCCGGTACTCGGCCTCGACTTTTCTGCGGTGGCCGAAATCCATGCGCGGCTGGTCCATGCGCGTAATCGTGGCACCGCAGTGTTGTTGGTGAGCGAAGATCTCGATGAGCTGTTGCAATTATCAGACCGCATCGTCGTGATGAGCGAGGGACGCATCGTGCACGACGTGGCGGCAAGCACGGCCGACCGTCGCGAGCTGGGTGCCTGGATGGGTGGTCGAGCGCATGCCGAGCAGCGCCATTGAGGATGACAACATGATCAAGATTCTCGCGCGCCCGTTCCCGTTTCTCTGCGAGCCACGTAGCACCGCGCTCGTCATCATCGATATGCAGCGCGACTTTGTTGAGCCAGGCGGTTTCGGTGCCTCGCTTGGCAACGACGTTACACGCTTGCAGGCAATCATCCCGACGGTGCGCGCGCTTCTCACGTTATGGCGGCAGGCAGGCGCGCTCATCGTGCATACCCGCGAATCGCATCGTCCGGATCTGTCCGATTGTCCGCCCGCTAAACGCAATCGTGGTTCCCCAAGCTTGCGGATCGGCGATGTTGGGCCGATGGGACGGGTGCTGGTGGCGGGCGAACCTGGCAATCAGATTGTCGAGGCGCTCGCGCCGCGTGCGAGTGAGATCGTGATTGACAAACCCGGCAAGGGGGCGTTCTATGCGACCGGACTGCATGAGATGTTGCAAGCGCGCAGCATCACGCATCTCGTGTTCGCCGGGGTGACGACCGAAGTGTGCGTACAGACCTCGATGCGCGAAGCCAATGATCGCGGTTACGAATGCCTGTTGGTCGAGGACGCCACCGAGAGCTACTTTCCGGAGTTCAAGGCGGCCACGCTGGCGATGATCGCAGCACAGGGCGGCATCGTCGGCTGGACGGCCCCCTCCAACCAAGTATTGTCGGCATTCCTTTCATGAGCGCGCGACCCCTCACGATCGCAGATTGGCAGCGCGCTTATCTAGTGGAGGGTGCTTCGCCGCGCGAGCGTTTGTCTGCCCTCGTGAAGGACTTGGGCAAAGACGATCCGGCATGGATCAGTCGCGCCGACCAGGCCTTTATTGACGCGCAGCTCAATCAGATCGAGGGGCGTGATCGCAAAGCGATGCCCCTGTTCGGTGTCCCCTTTGCGGTCAAAGACAATATCGATGTGGCGGGCCTGCCGACGACCGCGGCTTGTCCCACTTTTTCGTTCGCGCCGGACCGACATGCGACGGTGGTGGAGCGCTTGATGCACGCAGGCGCAATCGTTATTGGCAAGACCAACCTCGACCAGTTCGCGACCGGCCTCGTTGGTACGCGCTCGCCGTATGGAGAAGTCCCAAATACGTTTGATCCCGCGTATGTGAGTGGTGGGTCGAGCGCAGGCTCGGCCTCGGTCGTTGCGCGCGGAATCGTTCCGTTTGCGTTAGGAACCGACACGGCCGGATCGGGCCGCGTGCCGGCCGGATTCAATAACATTGTCGGACTGAAGCCCACACCAGGCAGCGTGCCGATGCAAGGTGTGTTGCCGGCCTGCCGATCGCTTGATGTCGTCTCGATCTTTGCATTAACGGTCGCTGATGCGGCTGAAGTCATGGCCGTCATGGAAGGTGCAGCCGGCGAACCGTCATTTCAATACCATGCGCCGCGACCGGCGTGGCTCGGGCGACCCGGCACGCCCCTCCGAATCGGCGTGCCACTCGACCCCGCCTGTGATGTCGAGCTTGGTTATGAGCGTGCATTCAATGCCGCGCTCGAGCGACTGCACCATCCGGACTACGCATGCCGTAATATTGATTTCGCCCCGATGTTGGCGGTGGCCCGTCTCCTTTACGAAGGACCATGGGTTGCCGAGCGCTACACGGTTGTGCAATCGCTCATCGAATCGCGGCCCGAGGCAATGGACCCGGTGGTACGCCAGGTCATTAGCGCGGCGGGCAAACATGACGCCGTCGCCGCATTTCGTGCCCGCTATCGTCTTGAAGAATTGCGGCAAGTGATCGAGCCGATGTGGCGTGACATCGATGTGCTGATGGTGCCCACAGCGCCCACTTGCCCGACGCGGGCCGCGGTGCGAAACGATCCGGTGCTGCGCAATAGCGAGTTAGGAAAATTCACTAACTTCGTGAACCTGCTTGGTATGGCCGCGATCGCGGTGCCTGCCGGATTAACCGACAAAGGATTGCCATTCGGTGTGACCTTCATCGCGCCGGGTGGCAGCGATGCGGCGCTCGCGAATTTGGCGGCGCGTTGGCAAGCAGAGAGCGAGCTGCCGCTTGGGGCGAGACTCGGCCCTCCGCATAACGATGCGCTCGTGCTGCGGAAAATGCCCGCTGCTGCGCCGACGTTGCTCGTCGCGGTCGTCGGCGCGCATCTTGCGGGCATGCCACTGCACCACCAACTCGTTGATCGCGGCTGCCGCTTGCTTGAGCGCACGACGACGTCGCCCGACTATCGCTTGTATGCGCTACCCGGCACGACCCCGCCAAAACCAGGTCTTGCGCGCGTCGACGCCAACGGTGTCGCGATCGAGGTCGAAGTGTATGAAATGCCGGAAGGCGCGGTGGGATCGTTCCTCGCGTTGATCGCGCCACCGCTTGGACTAGGCACCGTGCGGCTGGCAAGCGGTACGGCGGTGACCGGTTTCATCTGCGAGCCAGCCGGCTTGCTTGGGGCTAGCGACATCAGTGCCTTCCGCGGTTGGCGTGCCTATATCGCTTCGATAACGGAGAAATGAATGAGCGGGCTTGGCGGACTCAATAAATCCCCTGCGGGGGTCGTGCTTGGCATGGTGCAGCTGCAACTTCCGGTGGTCGATACGCCAGCGCAGCTTGCTGCGCAGACCGCGCGCATCGTGTCGATGGTCGGCAAAGCTAGACGCAACTTGCCGACGATGGATCTGGTGGTGTTCCCGGAGTATTCGCTGCACGGTCTGTCGATGAATACCGACCCGGCGCTGATGGTGTCACTCGACGGGCCGGAAGTCGCAGCCTTTCGCCGAGCCTGCATCGACAATCACCTCTGGGGCTGCTTCTCCATCATGGAGAAGAATCCGCGCGGCAACCCGTACAACAGCGGCCTCATCATCGACGACCAGGGCGGATTGCAACTCTACTATCGCAAGCTTCATCCGTGGGTGCCGGTGGAGCCGTGGGAACCCGGCGATCTGGGTATCCCGGTGTGCAAGGGACCGAAAGGTTCGACGATCGCGCTGATCATCTGCCACGACGGCATGTTTCCGGAGATGGCGCGCGAATCGGCCTACAAGGGCGCCGAGATCATGATCCGGACCGCTGGCTACACCGCACCGATACGGCACAGCTGGAAGATCACCAATCAGGCCAACGCGTTTTCTAACCTGATGATCACCGCGAGCGTCTGCATGTGCGGCAGCGATGGGACGTTTGATTCCATGGGCGAGGGCATGATCGTCAACTTCGACGGCGCGCCGATCGTCGAAGGCGGTGGGCGGCCGGACGAAATAATCACCGCGGAAGTGCGGCCCGATCTGGTGCGCGAAGCACGTCGCGTCTGGGGCGTCGAGAACAATATCTACCAGTTCGGCCATCGCGGCTACGTGGTGGTGAAAGGCGGCGCGCGCGATTGCCCGTACACCTACATGCAAGACATGGTGGCCGGACGTTACACGCTGCCGTGGGAGCGCGAGGTGCAGGTGACCGACGGCACATCGTGCGGATTCGAGAAGCCGACACGGGAGTACGTGGTAGCGCGCCAAACAGAGGCCCCAAGCGCCGTTGACCGGCGGCGCTAATCGTCTTCGAGGTGCAGCTTAGAAATGCGCCGCGACAGGTACAGCTGATACGATGATCGCAACGCCGCATCAACCGACGCAGACACCTTCCTCTTGGCAGCGTGGCGGATGTCGCCGACGACGCTTCACGATATGGCGTACCCTGATCATTCCCTTGGCAAAAGGAACGATCATGACGCTCTGCCCGATAGCGATCATTGCCGGTTGCAAGAAGTGTCCTGCGTTCTCGGTGTGCCCACTCAAAACGGTGATCGGCGATCAACCGAAGGAAGCGGATCCCAAAGCCGCCAGACCGGCGAAGAAATAGCCGTCGCACGGATGCGCCGCATGCCCCCTGAGTAGGCTGCTCGCCAACAAATCGACGCGCAACTCGCGGCGTGCGACGATGAATGTCCCGTCTTTCCGCGAGTACCGCCCCGGTCCAGCATCTTCGCGATCTATTGCTCAAAGGGCTTGCTCCTTAGCAAGCAGTTACTATTTGTGTCTTCGCATATCCGCCAATTACGGAAATAAGTGTGGGTGACCTTGCTACTATTACCGTCGAACGGCGTGCCAGCCGCGGCGTTGCCGCCGTGAAGAAACCGCGACGGACTCCGCCGCAGCCGTTGTGCATTGTCATTACGGGGCCAAACGGTTCCGGCAAGACGACGTTCGCCCGCGACTTCCTACCGAAAGAAGCGGGGGTCGTGCATTTCGTGAACGCGGATCTGATCGCGAGCGGGCTCAGCCCACTCAAGCCCGATGATGCAGCCGTAGCCGTATGACGGGTGTTTCTTTCCGAACTGGATCGTCTCACTCGCGCCCGCGAGAGTTTCGCGTTCGAAAGCACGTTGAGCGGGATTGGTTATGCGACTCGCCTCCGCAGTATGAAGAAAGCGGGCTATCGCATCGAGATTGCTTACTTGAAGATCGGATCGCCCCAACTCGCGGTGCGAAGGATTTCTGCCCGCGTGAAGCAGGGCGGGCATAATGTTCCGTGTGCGGATGTGCTGCGTCGTTTCAAGCGGAGTTGGACGAATTTCGTAAGTGTATATCGACCATTGGCAGATAAATGGTCTGTGTATGACAACTCGGGTACAGTCGCGATACTCCTGGAACGTGGTCCATGACAGCCAAAGCACGACGACTTTTCGCGCGCCGTCGGCCGCTCGCTTCGCCGCGCCGCCAAGGCGGCACGCAAGATCGCCCGCATGCACGGCACGCCGGTCTACATCATCAAGGACGGCAAAGTAGTCGCGGAAAAGCCTTAGGTTGGCAAGGCAGAGCGGCGTTCGGAAATCCGCGTCGCAATTGTTCACACAAAATTTGCGGAGTCACGAAGCCTCGTTACGCCTCCGACGACGAATCGTCGTAGCCGGCCGAGTCGTCCATGGCGGTGTCGTATTGCTCCAGCGGAATATCACCGTCGACGTTTGCCTCGGGTGCAGGATCACTCGCGAAGCTGTTGCTTAATAGGCCGTCTGAGGCGGCCGGGGTGCTTCCTTGCGCGCTTGATTCCGGTGTATGGGCGCGATTGCCCATAAGCTGGCTGATCCCTTGAAATAGGAAGGCGCCACCGACGACACCCGCCGCCGTCGCTGCCGCGCGTCCCAGAAAACTACCGCCACCACCGCCGGATCTTTGGCCATGCCCCGCACCTGTGTAAGCTGCGAGAGAAATTCGTTGAGCAGCTCGGTTTCCTGCGGAGTCATCGATCGGTTTCCTTGGTGAGGACGGCTTTGATGGGTACAACCCCGGCATCGACCACGCGACGGTCGAGAAGTTCATTCGTAGATTGCTCGCCCGCCAGCGGTGTTTTAGCCCGCTAATGTGCTGCAATCGCAGAGGACTCTCTACGCCAAGCGGATTTGAGGTGCAGGTGAACGAACATTAAACGCCGCTCGATCTTCGACATGCACTCAAGATCGATCACGATGCGAATCGACAACCGCGCTGTGGCACGCCGCAACCTGCGGTCGCAGTCGCCGGCGATCCCGACGCGGTCGTGGCACTCTGTCACCTCCTGAGGAGGAGAGACCATGAAAACAAACCAAGCATTCGCCTCGATACGGTGCCTGCGCGGAGCGCTCGCACTCGCAGCGATCTGCGCCGCGGCTGGCGCATCGGCGCAGGCCTATCCCGCCAAACCCATCTTGGTGATCAGCCCTTATTCCGGCGGCGGCGGGGCCGACGCGGTGGTGCGCTTCATCACCCAGCGCGCCAGCGCTCTGCTTGACCAGCAGTTCGTGATCGAGCCGCGCTCGGGCGCCGGCGGCAATATCGCCGCCGAGGCGGTCGTCAAGTCCGCGCCCGACGGCTACACCCTGCTTTTCGCGACGCCGCTGCTGGCGATCAACGCGAGCCTGTATCGCAAGCTGAGCTACGACCCGGTGAAGAGTCTCACACCGGTGGCGATCGCGGTCACCGGGCCGTATGTCATGTATGCGACCGGAAGCATTCCGGTGAACAATGCAGCGGATTTCGTCGCGCGCGCGAAAGCGCAGCCGGGCAAGCTCAATTATGGGTCGCTCGGCATAGGCACCGGCCCGCATCTCGGCATCGCGCTGTTCGCATCGATGGCTGGCATACAGCTCACTCATGTGCCTTACCGCGGCTTCGGGCAGATCCTGCCCGATTTGGTGTCTGGCGAGGTGCATCTGGCACTGAACGCAATCGGCGTCGCTGACGGGTTTGTCAAGGAGGGCAAAGTGAAGATGCTCGGGTTTACCTCCGCAAAGCGGCTTCCTGGATTTCCCGATGTTCCAGCCGTCGCCGAGGCGGTACCCGGTTTCGAAGTCGGAGGCTGGTATGGATTTGCCGCGCCGGCTGGCACGCCGGCTGCCGTCGTCGAGCGTCTTAACACCGAGTTCATCCGCGCGGTGAACGCACCCGAGGTGGCTGAGCGCATGGCGAAGATGGGCCTGTTCCCCGAGAAATGGAATCTCGCCGAAGCCGCGGGTTTCTTTGGCCGTGAAGTGGAGAAATGGGGACGCGCGGTCAAGGCTGCGGGAGCGAAGATCGACGAATAACGTGCGGCCAGCGTGACTCGCGGGGATAGCTTGGATTGAAACCGGGCGTGGCAGTCTCGGTCTCATGCGCTCGCCCAAGACGTGGTGATGGTACGCAATGGCGGCATCGCAGAAGGCAACCAGATGGTGTCGGTTGAAGAACGGCGCAACCACTTCCCGAAAGTGCGCGAAGATGGGTGGTGCGGGGAATCCACCGGCGCGCTGCAATCTTAGGTCGACGCCTCTAGCAACGGTGTCGCGCGGTACACCACCCTCCAATTGAAGGTTGTGCTCGCCAAACCGGTAACCTGGGCGCGAATGAAGCCGTTCTGCACATCGATGGTGGGCGACGTAAGCGCGCGGGTATTTTGATCGGTGCCGATGGTTTGCACCGGTCCGCATTGCACCGTAACCCCGCGCGTATCCTGTACCGTCACACGCCGGTGGAATGAAACGTCATGGGTGTGTATCGCCGTATGCGTACCGCTGCCCGCGCTCGACGTGTTGATCGGCGCCCCGTCCGGCGCGGACGGGGCGCCGAAAGTGTTGGCGGCGACGTTTCGCGTGTAGTAGAGTGTGCGCACCGACAAACCGGTTGGCAACGTGCCGGTGGTGGTGAAGTAGACCGGATCATCATTGGCAAGGCCGTGCGCAATCCACGTCACCACGCCAGGGGAGGCGTTACTGATGGTCACCGTGGCGGTCGCAGTAGGCGTCTTGCGACCGGTAATATAGGCGTCGATCAGCCATGCGCTGCCGGACGGAATACTCGCCTGAAACGCCTTGCCGTTTATGGTGCCGAAAAAATAGATGTTTGTCAGCGTGGCGTTGGTGGTCTGGCCAAAATGTGTGACATCGCCCCATTCCAACACGTTGTTGATGCGTGGCAATCGCAGCGCAGCGGTGCCGTAGGTGCAGTCTTCCAGTTTGAGGCCAATCAAACTCGTCGCCGTCAACTCGAACCAATCGGAGAGCACAAAGCTTGCCGCGTCGAATGAACACGCCTTGAAGATCAATGATGGCCGATATCCGCCAGCATGTTGCGTGAGCTTGAAAGGTCGCGCGGTTGAATCGTTCGTTATGAACCGCGAGGAATTGAATTCCAGCGTTGGTCCGGTCACGTCGAACATGTTTTTATTCTGGTCGGTTTGCGCCTCGTTGTAGCCGTTGAGCAGGATGCGGCCGACCTAACCGCTCGCTTGCAGGATCTTGTAGGAGTTTTGCTCGGCGCGCAGATCATTGAAAATGGCGATATGCGCATTGGTCTGAAAGTTCTGTAACTTGATCGCGTAGTCCGTCGCGCCACCGCAGGTCGCCAAGTTCGCCTGATTGATGACCAGATGGCCGCCCCGCTCCATGTCGATGACGGTGGGAGTATTGACCGCCAATAATTGTCCATCATAAGGTTTAAACCACCGGCTTTAGCCGGTCAGCTTTAGCTGCGAAAATGTGTCGTACCAAGGGAGGTGCGGCATGGAATACAGGTACGGTAGCCACACAGTATTTCAGATCGAGTATCACTTTGTGTGGGTGACG
>SHXR01000035.1 GCA_009693235.1 Betaproteobacteria bacterium
GCCTTCCCATCCCGAACAGGACCGTGAAACGGCGCCGCGCCGATGATAGTGCGGATTGCCCGCGTGAAAGTAGGTCACCGCCAGGCTTATCTACACCCCAAACGCCTCGATGCTCCACGCATCGGGGCGTTCGGCTTTTTTGGAGGGGGCACCTCCGGACATTGCTGTTTCCGCAGCGGGCGGAAGTTCTCGACGGGCGGTATGCAGGATCCTCATTGCCTGGTTGCGAAGCATTGCCAGGTGACGAAGATTGCCGTGTTGCGCCCACGAGCGTCATAATTTAACCATACATCTACATTGTGATTGCCCGTTGTGCCCGTAAAACGTTAAGGTATGACAAATATCGTCACATCGCTGCATTGGGGTCCGGTCGAAGGGATTCTGCGGCATCGATGGGACGGACCAGCGAACTAATCGCTCGGATAAATCACAGTCGGTCTGCAAGGTCCCCTCCGATCGGAGGCAGGCGCGATACCGCGGCATCTTCTGATCGGTGAGCACACAGCATTGGGGGCTGGTGCGAGCATGGGAACATCGAAAAACATACTGTTGACGCGCTGCATTGATTCGGCTCGCCATCGACTTTCCCGCGCATTGGCCGACGCGATCGACGCGCTCCCGGAACGGTTGAGTTCGCATGGCGGGTTTTACGAGACGACAACCTATAGGGCATCAACAGCTCTGGTCGCTTCCCAAGCGATGGCGTGGCGCGGTGAAATCATCGAAACTTTCGAGCGCGAGATCACCAAAACATGGAACCGGACGGGCGAACAATTCGGCAACCGTAATGCATCGGCAATTGCAGCCCCATATCCTTATACAACTGGTGGCGGCACCGAGCTTTGGCTCATTGATGAAGCGACGATCGAAAATGAAATAGCGATCAGCCGCCTCGCGCAATCATCCAGAAATCGCATCGACGCCCAACTTCGGTTTGAAATGGAAACGCGCGTCGGAGATCTGTTCGGCAGTAAACGTCTCGCAGGATTTGCCAATCCCATCGGACCGGAAGCGGTTTTCACTGCAATAAAGCGCGCCTGTGCGGCCGCCTCGGGTGAGCAGGAAATCAAAGCGGTCCTAAGCCACGCCCTCCATCCAATGCTGGCCGATGCGCTGACAAGTCTCTTTCGGGAGATCAACGAATTACTAAAATCCGAAGGCGTTCTCCCCCATCTTCGCTTCGAAATCGAGCGCCCTCCCGGTGAAGCAGCGTTCCCTTTCGCAAAGCCCAGGCTTACCCAATCTACGAGAATCGATCATGCCATTGAGAAGACGCAGGACCGTTCAGCTGCGAAGTTCAATGATGGTGAGTCGGCAAGGCTAACCCGCTTAGCTGACGTCCTGAATTCGGCCGAAGCCGCAGCGCAGCATGGCCCTGTTGATATCGCGAGGCTGGTTACGGCGGTACTAAGCGGACCACCCGGGGCCGTGACCTTGGGCGCGGGACTTCAAGGCGACCGCCACAGCGCCCTTTATCGACAAGCCATCAAACTGTCGGTCGCGGCGCCCCTTACTGAAGCGCTGACCAAGATGCAGTCCAAGATGCCGCTGGACAGCAACGGAAGCCCGCGAACGCATAGCGCCGATGAATTGGTTGCCTATCTAGACCAGGTCGACCAACTTTATAAGCACCCGATCGACGTTCTCACTGGCCAACTAATCGCGGCGGTCTACCGGCATATTCTGGAAGACGACCAGCTTGCCACCCCAGTCAAGCGAGAGTTGGCCCGTTTGCAGATCGTTGCGCTGAAGGCGGCATTGCTGGATCGGACGTTCTTTGCACGCGAAGAACATCCATTTCGCCGCATGATGTCTCAGATCACTAGGCTTTCCGTGGACCCTCAATTTGATCTGCGTACTGACGGTCCGTTTGAGAAAATCCTACACGATACCGTGGAAGGCCTGCTGGCTCGATTCGAAAGCGACCTAATGATCTTCGATGTCGCGCTTGAGCGATTTGCCGAAGCAATCGAGAAGCACGCCAATCCCAGCGAGAGTTCAATTGCAACGCTCGCCGAGACACCGGTTGCAAACGAATTTGTTGCGTTGGCGACAGGCGATGCAGCCCAACAAATTTCACAACGCATCGCTCCCAAAACACCGGCCTATATTGAGACCTTTCTAAAAGAGACCTGGGTACCGTTATTAGCGGCGGCCGACGTGAATGGACTGCCAGACGAAGATAACTATGCCGCACGCATGGAGGCAGCTGAACAGCTTGTGTGGAGTGTTACGCCAATGCAACCAACCGAACTACCGAAACTCATCACCATTCTCCCTGGACTGATCAGAGCCTTGCGCCGCGGTATGCGTGCAGCCAATGCTTCCCTGCAACAGGAAGAAGAATTCTTGGCGAATCTGATGACTTCCCATACCAACCTCATGCAAGGAAGGCGCCGCCAACCGGATTCATCGGAACTCAGGGGATCAAGAATTGCGTATGACGTGTCGAGACATGCAGATACCAATGTAGATCGGTATCCGCTGGTGCTGCCGCCAAGTGACAACGCTACCGTCGTCATTGCCATGCCCTTCTTGAAACGCGGTCAAATTGTCGAGTTTCTCGAGGAAGTCAGTGTGGTGCGAAGAACATTGGTTTGGGTGAGCCCAAGAAACTCGCACTATGTGTTCTCGTCGGATCAATTCGGCCCGCGAAGCTTAACGTCGCTTCAGCTTGCTGAAGCAATCCGCATTGGCCGAGTGGTGCCGGTGTCTGACCAAGCATCCATTGTCGATCGCGCCGTGACCTCGGTGACCTACATCAAGCAAGCTGCGTAATCCACCCGGACAGCTCCGTGTACTATCCATAGAGAACACGGCGCGGCTCGCAAGCCGCGCCCGCAATGGTCCCTTCGAGCACGATCATCAATTGCTTATGCGAGAGGCGTGTCCGAGAACGCCTCCTTCGCAGCCGGCCGTGCGGTGATCGCTTCGAACCAGCGTTTGAGATTGGGGAAGTTCGCGAGGTCAATGCCGTGCCAAGTGCGGCGTGTCAACATGGGTGACATCATCACATCGGCAACGGAATACTGGGCCCCCGCTAAAAACGCGCTTTGACCGAGCCGGGCTTCGAGCATGGTGTACAGGGCCTTCGCGCGAGCCAGAGCAGCCTGCTCCGCCGTCGGTTCCTTTGGAATCCGTCCTTGCGCCATCATGTGCAAGGGGATTACCCCAGGCACGAACGTCGCTGAATGCCAGAACATCCACTGGTAACAGGCAGCGCGCTCCGCAGCGTTGGTTGGCAGTAGCTTGCCGCTCTTTTCAGCCAGATACAGCAGGATCGCGCCGGATTCAAAGATCGTGAGGGGACCGCCCGGCGCATCGTTGTCGATGATGGTCGGGATAACCTGATTCGGATTCATCTTCGTGTACTCAGGCGTCTTGTGCTGCCCCTTTGAAAGATCAACCGGAATGATCCGGTGGGCAAGGCCCGACTCAGCGAGCATCAGAATCGCTTTGCGCCCGTTCCCGGTTTTCCATGTGTGACAATCAATCATCGTTTTCTCCTGTTGGAATTGCGCACAATATTCGTGACAGCGCCGCCTGGCCGCGTCATTGGGCCGCGCTTGATGTGGACTGGCTTCGGAATCATACCAAGTGATGCCCCGTTGCCTCACGCACCCGCCGGTGCATCGCCCGATCGCGAATCATCGTACGCTGCCCTGCTGGCATATAGTTCGAGCGAGCGATCCAACCGGTTGCAATGGTTGATCACCGATTGAAAGGGGAAACGATGGGCAATGTCCGTATGTGGTGTTGGTTCGTGCTTCTGACGCTTCCAGTGGCTGCGATGGGACAGAGCTGGCCCACAAAGCCTATCCAGATCTTTCATGGGTTCGCTGCCGGCGGTAATCCAGACATTGTCGCGCGGCTCATCGCTCCAATTTTGAGCGAGCGCCTGGGCCAGCCGATTGTCGTCGAGCCAAGGCCCGGCGCCGGCGGGCGGATTGCGACACTCCATGTGGCACGGCAACCCCCGGACGGCCATTCCCTGATCATGTTGACAGGCGGCGATTCCGTCCTCGCTGCGACACTCAAAGATTTGCCTTACGACCTGCTCCGAGATTTTGTATTCATCTCAGCCACGACCCAATTCCCATTCTTGATTCTCGTCCAATCGAGTTCACCCTATCGAACATTGCGTGATTTGCTCGACGATGCTAGGCGGCGGCCCGGCAAACTGAGCTACGGGCATTCGGGGACCGGAACGACCCTTCACTTGGTGGGCGAACTGATCAAGGAAATGGCCGGCATCGACATGGTGCACAT
This sequence comes from Betaproteobacteria bacterium, assembly GCA_009693235.1. Classification (GTDB taxonomy): domain Bacteria; phylum Pseudomonadota; class Gammaproteobacteria; order Burkholderiales; family SG8-39; genus SHXR01. The sequence goes on from SHXR01000035.1 coordinate 4,270, forward strand.
TCCGACCAAAGGCACCCAAGCCCAGGAGCTTGCCGCCGGGCGCCTAGAGATGAGCGTAGGTGTTTCTACCTCATCGATGCCCTTCCTGAAATCGGGAAAGATACGTGCGCTGGCGGTTACCTCAGCCTCCCGATCAAAGGATTTTCCGGATGCAGAAGCGGTAGGTGAGACATTGCCGGGCTATGAAGTCACTTCATGGTTGGGTCTTGCCGCGCCGGCTGGAACGAATGTCGCCGTGATTGAACGTCTATCGAATGAAGTGCGGGCTGTCCTTGCGCAAGAAGAGGTAAAGGCGCGGCTCCTCAATATCGGCGCAGAGCCATTTGGAACAACTGGCCCGGAGTTCCGTTCCCGTGTCGAAGCCGACTTCAAGAAATGGCGCGCGTTGGCCGAGAAGGTCAAACTGGATTGAGCAACGATGCCCGTCCCGAGCAGCGTGTCTTTCGTACGCAGTATTTAGCGACGCTCTTTCTGCCCTTTGCAGCCGGATTTTTCCTGTCGTTCATCTTTCGCAATACCAACGCGGTGATCTCAAAAGATCTCCGGCTCGAGTTGAATTTGACGGCCGCCGATCTCGGGCTGTTGACGAGTGCATATTTTCTCGCCTTTGCATTGATGCAGATTCCGGTTGGGGTGCTGCTCGATCGGTATGGACCCAGAAAAGTGGTGGTGTCCTTGCTCGTTGTGGCGGCCTTTGGCGCTTTGGCGTTTGCTCAGGCGGAGACGCTAACAACGTTGACGGTGGCCCGCGCACTGATTGGGGTTGGCGTGTCAGCCTGCCTGATGGGAGCCTTCAAAGCGTTCGCACTATGGTTTCCACAAGACCGCATTGCCACGGCGAACGGTTGGGTGATCGCGGCCGGTGGTCTGGGTGCCCTCACGGCGACCATTCCTCTCGAAGTCGTCACGCAACGCTTTGGGTGGCGAATGATGTTCGTCGGCCTCGCCGGCATGGCTGTTGTGATCGGAATCTGGATTCTCACCGTCGTCCCGGAGAAATCAGCAGTTACTAAGCGAGAAGATTGGATGGAGCAGATCAGCAAGGTCGGCGCCATTCTTTCGACCAGAATGTTCTGGCAGATTGGACTGCCGATGGCAACCGTGCAAGCCGTCTACCAGGCCAATTTCGGTCTATGGCTCGTGCCTTGGCTCATGGATACGAATGGCCTCGATCGCGCTACCGCGGCACAGTGGCTCTTTTGGATGGCACTCGCCTCGACGATCGGATCGATTGCCTACGGCAGCGGCGCCGACCAATTTGCCAAACGCGGTATCTCAAGATTGGCGATCTACCGGTTGGGTACCTCGCTTGCCATCGTCGGCTATTTCGCTTCGCTCATCGATATACCGGGTCGCCTGCCGATCCTTATCGTCTATGCATTTGGCGCCATCGCTCCAACGCTCGCCTACACACTGCTCACCCAGCGCTTCCCGCCGGAAATGTCCGGGCGCGTGACCACCGCAGTGAACATGACCATGTTTGCCGCAGTATTTGCTGCACAGTGGGGCGTCGGGACGATGCTTCGATTCTTTCCATTCGCTGATGGGCGGTATTCCGCGACTGCCTACGTCACCGCTTTCACCGTGCTTGGAATCTTTCAATTGATCGCATTGGCTTGGCTGCTATGCCCGGATCGCACAAAGCGATGACAGGCATTCATGCAACTTGAATTCCGGCAGGTGTGCGAAACTGGCATCTATGGATGCTGACCAATTCAACGCCGAAAAATATACCAAGGGAATGCAGGGCACGCTCGGCGCGCATCTTGGCATCGCGTCGTCGAACTATCGAAGCAGCGAATCGTCGCCGAGCTTCCCGTTCACGATTTACTTCTTAACCTGTCCGGTGTCGTGCACGGCGGAACGCTGATGGCGTTCGCCGATACCGTGGGCGCGGTTGGAACGATCATGAATCTTCCGGATCACGCAAACACCGCCACCATCGAATCCAAACGAATTTCTTTGCGGCAGGTCGCCGCGGCGTGCTGCGCGCCGAATCGCTGCCCTTGCATATCGGCGCGCGGACGACGGTCTGGCAGACGCACGTAACCGACGATACCGGGCGGCTCTTGTCGATGACCGTTCAAACGCAAATGGTTATTCCCGGCAAAGGCGCCGGGGCGCCGTAAATCGACTTTCTTAGGCGATGCCGAGCAATTCCACTTCGAATACCAACGTTGCACCCGGCGGGATCACGCCACCTGCGCCGCGCGAACCATAGCCCAGTGTTGGCGGGATGGTGAGCTTCCTTACGCCGCCCACTTTCATGCCTTGCACGCCTTCATCCCATCCGGCGATCACTTGCCGGGCGCCCAATGAAAATTCGAACGGATCATCGCGATCCTTGCTTGAATCAAATTTTTTGCCATCGGTCAGCCAGCCGGTGTAGTGCACGGTGACGTCTTGTCCGCTTGAGGCAGTATCGCCAGTCCCAAACAAAACTTCTTCGATGATGAGGCCGCTGGCGGAAGTGGTGGTCGACATGAAATTCTCTTTCGTTTGAATTCGTCATTGTAGCGACGTACTTGCTTCCCGTCGTCAACCTGGACGCCGCCTGGCCGTCCAACGCCCGCCACCGGCCCGCGCTCGCGTCTCACCCTGCATACCCGAGTCATCGATCTTGCCGAGAAACTCCGTCAACTGACCACTGTACAAGAGTGAAAACCGGATCGTATCGCTGCGCACCGTCACGTCCCTTAATTGTGTGTCGTGTTCGCCGATGATCGCGGTGCCGGTCAGCCGATCGGGCGTCTGGTCGATGACAAGAATAATCGGCTCCTTCGCAACGTCAGGCGGGGCGGTGAGTGACCAGGTTCCCCCAACCCGTGCGGGCACGACGTAGTAGAGCAGGGTCGTGTGGGTCATGCCGTTGATCATGAGCTTTTCTTCGGTGTCGAACGTCACCGTCTTATCGGCCGGCCACGGGGTGAGGGCATAGTCGTGCGAGACAATGCGGGCGCCCACCGGTAGTTCGGCACGCAACTTCGGCACCAGCCGCGGCATCAAGCGGGGCAACAGGTACATCGTGATCACCGAGGCATCCTGCAACGAAGCATCAAACAGGTCCCGGGCTACGAATTTCACCCGATCTGCAAGGTCTTGGCTGGCCGCCTGCTTTTGCGAATACACCACCAGACTTGCATCGCGTTCTAAGCCGACGCCACGCGCGCCGTAGCGTTTGGCGGCTTCGATTACCAATCGCCCATCGCCTGAGCCAAGGTCAAAGACGACATCATTGGGTTTGATTTCCGCGAGCTTCAACATTTCGTCCACGATGACCCACGGCGTCGGTACGAACGGCCCGCCATCGCTGGTGGTGGGCTGGTCCGCGGCGCGCAGATGCCGCGGATAAGCGAGCGACGCAAGAGGCGCGGCGGCCAGCGCTCCCAGCAGCCGGCGGCGATTGGCGCGCCGCACGCCGATCGAATGGTTACCACTCAGATCCTCTTCATTGGAAGTAAGATCGCCCGTTACAGATTTTCTATCGATGGAGATGTGAGTCATGGAATTCGGTTATTTCACGTTGAGCGACAACCACTATCCGAACAGTCCGCGTACGCCGAACGACTTCGTGCTCGAAATCCGCGAACAGGCCATTCTCGCCGATCAGCTGGGCATGCATTCATGCTGGATCGGTGAACATCATTTTGATTCACTGGGTGTCAATTCACGGCCTGACCTCTTGCTTGCCAGCATTATTCCGCTTACCAAGCATGTGCGGTTGGCGCCGGCAGTTTCCGTACTACCTCTTCATCATCCGGTGCATGTCGCCGAAACCTGGGCCACCCTCGATCTCCTTTCGGGCGGTCGCGTCGATTTCGCGGCCGGGCGGGGTTATGACCGCAATGAATACCGCCCATTTGGCGCCGACTTCTTCGCCTCCGCGGAAATCTTCGAGGAAAGCATCGACGTGCTCCTGAAAGCGTGGAATTCACCCGGTCCGTGGTCCCACCAGGGGAAATACTACGACATCCCCGAGATGCGCATCACGCCGCGACCGGTGCAAACGCCGATGCCTTTCTATGTCGCTTCGTTCTCCATGACCAGCGCCGAGATGGCAGCCAAGCGTGGCCTCAACATCATTTACGCGCCGTTTGCGACTGCGATGATTTTCGGCGGTCTCGACAAAGCGGTGAACAGTTATCGCGAAGCGTGTGTCCGTGCTGGCACCAAGCCTGGTCGCGCGATGTGCAGCTACTTTATCTTTATCGCCGATGATGCGAAGGCCGATGACTACGGCCGCCAGGCCCAGCTTGACTACTTCAACCATTGCGTATTCCGCTCGATCCCCAGCAAGCCGGAAGAAGCGCCACCAACGATGCAGTACTTCATCAAGATCACCGAGATCCTCCGCAACATGAAAAAAGAGAATCTCTCCGATCGTTCGATTCTGATCGGCACGCCTGCGCAGATCATCGAGTCATTGAAGAAGGTCGAAGCGGCGGGCATCGAAGAGGTGATTCTCTATTTCAACGTCGGCAACAAACCGAACGCGCTGGTGAAAGAGCAGATGCACCGCTTCATGGAAGAGATCGCGCCGCATTTTCAAGGCAAACATATTGAGCGCCGGGCGACGCGCTGACGGGCTATGCTTTTGCCAGCCGCCGTTCCACTAGCCGCGCAAAGAAACTGGCGCCAAGCGGCAGGGCGGCATCGTTGAAGTCGTAGCTTGGATTGTGTACTTCGCAGGCGCCTTCGGCATCGCCGTTGCCGATATTGAGGTAGCAGCCGGGTACTTCGTTTAGCATAAAAGAGAAGTCCTCCGAGGCGAGCGACACCGGCGGATCGCGCACGACATTGTCTGCACCGACCAGCTCTTCACAAATGGCGGCGGCGAACTGCGCTTCGGCAGGATTGTTGATGGTCGGCGCAAAATTGATGCGAAAGTCGACGCTCGCCGTTGCCCCCAATGCGTCTGCGATGCCCCTTATCGTGCGACGAAGATTCGCTTCGATCAAGGCCATCACGTTGTTTGAAAAGGCGCGCGCGGTACCTGATAAACGTGCGGTCTGCGGAATCACGTTGTAGGCGTCGCCCGCGTGAATCTGGGTGATGGAAAGGACCGCGGTATCGATCGGCCGGACATTTCTGGAGACGATCGTCTGGAGCGCGGTGGCAATATGCACCGCAACCATCACCGGATCGACGCTCGATTCCGGTCTTGCACCATGCGCGCCGACGCCCTTGATGTCGATATCGAAAAAAGCGCCGCCTGCCATCATCGGTCCGCTCTTCACCGCGAATCTACCGACCGCAAGTTTTGGCCGGTTGTGCATGCCGAAGATCGCTTCGCATGGAAACCGCTTGAACAGACCATCGGCGATCATCGCCTTGGCCCCACCCAAGCCTTCCTCTGCCGGTTGAAAAATAAAATGCACGATGCCATCGAAGTTGCGGGTGGCCGACAAATACTTTGCGGCGCCCAACAGCATCGAGGTATGGCCATCGTGCCCGCAGGCGTGCATGCGCCCGGCGTGTTGCGAGCAATGCGCGAAGGCGTTGGCTTCATCGATCGGCAGCGCGTCCATGTCGGCGCGAAGTCCGAGCGTACGTTGCGAGTTGCCGGTCCGCAGGACGCCGACGACGCCTGTCTTACCGATGCCACGATGGACCTCTATGCCAAAGGATTCGAGCCGTCGTGCGACGAGATCCGCGGTGCGACTCTCCTGGAAGCCAAGCTCCGGATGGGCGTGAATATCGCGCCGCCATTCGGTCATTTCCGGGTGAGACCGCTCGATCAGCGGGAATTGAATCATTACTGTCGCTCCTTGGATGCTCCCCATGCTACAAGGGATTGCGCGCGTTGCAGGCCCAAATCTCTACGAGGCCTGTGGCATGCTACCGGATGATCGGTCCGACCTGGGTAGGCTGCGCCCGGCCAAATGTCACTCAAACAAGGATGCAAGTATGCGACGGCGTTTTATTCAGGCAATTAGCGTCGGTGGCTATGGTCGCTTCGCAATCCTTTGCTGCGTGCTCCTTGGCGCTGGCGTCGCGCAAGGCCAAGCGTTCCCGGTGAAACCAGTACGGGTCATCGTTCCTTTCTCTGCCGGCAGCGCGATCGATGTGAATGCCCGCGTCATTGGGCAAAAGCTGGCGGAGATATGGGGACAGCAGGTCATCGTCGATAATCGCGTGGGGGCCAACAGCATCATCGGTGTTGAAGCAGCGGTCCGCTCCGCGCCGGACGGATATACGCTGATCATGGCCAACGACGCCGCGCTCGCGATGAACCCGAGCCTCTATCCGAAACTGCCTTATGACGTGGTTAAGGACTTCGCCCCGATCGCCCTGGTCGGTTTCAATACGCTGTTGCTGGTGACCCATCCTTCCATTCCGGTGGATTCGATGTCTGCGCTGATCAAGTACGCACGTGAGCGCGATCTCAACTATGGGTCTGGCGGCACTGGCAGTGCCCAGCACTTGCCGATGGAAATGTTCATGTCGCTTGCCGACGTCAAGCTTACCCATGTGCCTTATAAAGGCGTTATTCCAGCGGTCAATGATGTCATCGCCGGCCAGATTCCTCTGATGTTTGCGGGCACGCCGGGCGTATTGCCGCATGTGCGTGCCGGCCGTCTGCGCGCGCTGGCGATCGCGAGCGCGAGGCGCTCAGCGGTGGTACCGGACATTCCCACGGTTGCCGAAGCCGGGGTACCGGGCTTTCACTACGCGGCGTGGGTGGGCTATTTGGCCCCGGCCGGAACGGCGCTACCGATCGTCCAGAAATTGAATGCGGATATCGTCCAGGCGATGAATGCCAGCGAGGTAAGGGATAAGCTCGGCGCGGTAGGCTTCGACATCCAGACCAACTCCGCCGATGAATTCGGCAGAATGATTGCCAGTGAAATTGGACGCCTTGGAAAAATCGTCCGCGATGCCGGTATCAAAGCCAGCCCATGACGTTGCGATAGCCCCAAGCGAATGCCCGCCAATTTCACTGCCGTCGCTCGCGCCGATCTCCTTGCACGTCTGCGGGCAACTCGCGCGCCGCTTGCCGAGGCGCGAACGCTGCCGCGCGCGGTCTATACGAGTAAAGCGATTCTTGATCTTGAATATCACGAGCTCTTTGGCAAGGCATGGCTTGCCGTTATGCGGGACGACGATCTGCCGGGTGCAGGTAGCTTCCTAACCCATGAAATCGGTGGCGAACGCATCCTCATCATTCGGGGCGAAGACCTTCGTCTGCGCGCGTTTCACAACATATGCCGTCATCGTGGCTCGCATTTGATCGATGCGGCGCGCGGGCAATTGCAAGGCGAGATCCGCTGTCCTTATCATGCATGGACCTATGGATACGATGGCAGACTGACGCATGCGTCGCGCACCGCGCTTGATTTTGCCACCGCAGAACTGGGACTGACCCCGATCGCGCTTGATACCTTCGGTGGCTTCGTTTTCATCAACCTTGGTCCTGCCGCCGGGTCACTTGCTGAAAGTCTTGCCGATCTCCCCGATCTTTCCGGGTACCGTCTTTCGGACTTGCAGCGTGTCCATCGCGTCGACTACGAGATCAACGCCAATTGGAAGATCGCGGTGGAGAATTACAGCGAGTGCTATCACTGTCCTGCCGTACATCCGCAACTGAGTCGCATCAGTGATCTGGTCAGTGGGCATTTTGAGGAGGGCATCTCGTTCAACGGCGGGCCCATGCGGTTACGACCCGGGTTTTCAACGATGTCGATGAGTGGGTGGAGCAAGCTAGGGCCGATGCGTGGCCTGCCGGCCGATAAGGGTGAGCTGGTGCATTACTACGTTGTGTATCCAAATCTCATGTTGGGATTGCATCCTGATTATTTGTTGGTGCACCGCGCCTGGCCCCATGCGGCGGATCGATCACACATTGTTTGCGAGTGGTTTGTGCCGCCTGAGCACCGCGCTGATCCGGCGTTCAACGCCGACGACATTCTCGAATTCTGGGACCTCACCAATCGGCAAGACTGGGCGTTATGCGAACGCGTGCAACGTGGAGCGACCTCGATGGGATATCGCGAAGGTCCGTACCATCCCGCTGAGCGCTGTGTCCATGCATTTGATAAGTGGTATGCGGAACAGTTGAGTGATTGGCTGTGGTCCGCGTAAATGTGGTCAACAACAAAGGAGCTGCAATGCGTCAAATCGTTTTCTGCCTCGCCGTCGTTGGGTCAGCCGTGCTGATCAGCATGCCGGCGTGCGCGAATGATGAGGATCCCACCTTGATCGGAATCGGTCTGCGTGTACGGCCAGCGTATGAAGGCGCCAACAGCAATCGCGGCGAGCTTTACCCGGTGCTGCGCGTCTATCGAGGTCCATTATTCGCCAGGACCACCCAAGGCAAGTTGGAGGGTGGTGCTCGTTTCTCACCCATGCGCGGTCTTTCTGTGGGCGGTCAATTAGCCTATGAAGGTGGGCGCTTGGCCGATGAATCAGCGTTCCTGAAAGCGCGTGGCAACCCCACGGTCGATGAAGGGCTGTCGATCGGTGCGCATGTCGAATATGACACGAAGGTGGGCGCTGCGCCGCTCACCGCACTGGCACGCTATCGAAAGCATATCGACTCTGATCGTGGCGCACAGGCTGATGTTCGGGTGACGCTTGGTTTTCTTGATAAAGCCGGCTTTACTGCGGCGGCCTTTGGACAACTAACCGTCGCTGATCGCAAGGAAATGCGTGGCTACTTTGGCGTCTCGCCATCGGTTGCTGCCAGCTCGGGCCTGCCTGCCTACGAGCCGGACGCCGGCCCACGATTCCTGTCTGGTGGCGTGCAAGGCGGCTATCAACTGAGCAAAGGCTTCCTTCTGATTGGGAGCGCGGAAGTCCACCGGCTGGTTGGTGATGCCGCATCCAGTCCCCTGGTCCAACGCAAGTCGAATGGCTATGTCGGCATTGGCATCGCCTACAATCTGTAATCTTGCGGACTCCCCTTTAAGGCTAATTTGCCAGTGTCCAACGAAAGTCATTCCGCCTCGAACGGGGCCCGTGTCGGCTGCGATATCGGCGGCACGTTTACCGACATCATTTTGCAGTTGCCGGGTGGCCGGCTTCATATCAACAAGACTTCAACCACTGCCGGCGATCCGGGCAAGGCGGTCGTCGCCGGCATTCGCATGGTGCTTGAGCAAGCGCGCGTGTCGCCCGCGTCGATCAGCGAAATCGTGCACGGCACCACCACCGCATCCAACACGATCTTGCAGCGCGCAGGGGCACGCACCGGCGTGCTCACCACGCGTGGTTTTCGTGACGTGCTCGAGATCGGCCGCATCCGCACGCCAACGATGTTCGATGTCAGCTGGACCAAACCCGAACCGCTTGCCCCGCGCCGCTTCCGGCGTGAGATCGATGAACGCATCGGCGCCGACGGCAGCGTTGTCAGAGCGATTGATCCGGAACAAGTCCGGGCGGAGGCCGCATTCTTCCTTGCCGAAGGGGTGGAAGCGATTGCGATCTGCTTCATCAATAGTTATGTGAACCCAGTCCATGAACTCGCGGCGAAAGCGATTCTCGAAGCGGAATATCCCTCGCTCCTGATCACTGCATCCTGCGATGTGCTTCCGGAAATGAAGGAGTACGAGCGCACCAGCACGACAGTCGTCAACGCCTACATCTTGCCCGCGATGCGTCGGTACCTTGCGCAGTTGCGCCTTGATCTGGAAGCGATCGGCGTACGCGCGCCGATTCAAGTGATGGCCTCGAATGGCGGCATGATGGGGATTACCGCGGCAAGTTCCAAGCCGGTGTTTGCGGTCGCCTCGGGGCCGGCCGGCGGTGTCACGGGTGCCGCTCGTATTGGCGTGAAGACTGGCGATCGGGACCTGATCGTGTTCGATATGGGTGGCACGACCGCCAAGGCGTCGATCATCGAAGCGGGTGAACCATCCCTCACCAACGAATACGAATTTCGCGACGGTATCAGCTCCCCCAGTCGATTCGTGAAGGGCGGCGGCTATGTGCTGAAGGTCCCATCGATCGATATTGCTGAAGTGGGCGCGGGCGGCGGCTCGGTTGCGCTCATCGATGCGGGCGGCTTGCTGCGCGTCGGACCGGAGTCAGTCGGCTCGTTTCCCGGCCCGGCCTGCTATCAGTTGGGCAACAAACGGCCGACCGTCACCGATGCCAACATGGTGTTGGGCTATCTCAATCCTCAGGCGCTCGCCGGCGGCTCGCTCGGTGTCGATCCGGCGCTTGCGCGAAAAGCGGTCGCCGACCTGGTAGGGATGCCGCTTGGTCTATCTCTGCTCGACGCGGCGCACGGTATTCGCGAAGTCGCGAATGTCAACATGGCGCGCGCCATTCGTGCGGTAACGGTGGAGCGGGGGCGTGATCCCCGGGATATGACGCTGATGGCCTTTGGCGGATCAGGCCCAGTGCATGCGGTCGACGTGGCCAAACTCTTGGGCGTAAGACGGGTTGTTGCGCCCGTCATGGCCGGCGTGTTCTGCGCGGCCGGGATGTTGGCTGCCGACGCGGAGCGCGATTTTCTCCGCGCTGTCCTCCGCCGGCTTGATCAATGTTCTGTCGACACGTTGCAGGCGTGCGTCGATGATCTGCGCCGTCAGGGCTTGATCGCGTTGGCCGCCGAGGGGTATGGCCCCAGCCATGTGACCTTCGTGCTGAAAGCGGATTTGCGCTACGCCGGACAATCTTCCGATCTCACTATCCCACTTGCCGGTGCGGCGCTTGACGCGCAGAGGTTGGCGGCACTACGGGCCGACTTCCAGCGCACCTATGCCGAAACGTTCGGGTATTCGAATGATGAACCGCTTGAATTGGTCAATCTCAGGCTATCGGTGCGTGGCCATCGTGATGATCGCCTGGTATTCAGCTCGATTCGCGTCGATGCGCCGGCACTAACGGTCGTGGGCGGTGCTAGGCAAGCGAGCTTTGCCCGCGGCGGGCCGTTGATCGATACACCGGTGCTGCCCCGGACATCGCTCGGGACCACACCGCGCGCCGGTCCGTTGATCCTGGAAGCGTACGATACGACTATTGTCGTGCCGCCTGGCACCTTTGCATGGGCTGATGACATCGGCAATGTCATTCTCGACATCGCAGCATGAGGCGCACATGAATTCTCCCGTTTCCAGTTCGCAGCTTGCTCATCCGGTTGCCCTTGGCCGCCCAGTTGCCGGCGCCATCGATCCGATCACGTTCGCCGTGATCAAGAACGGCATGGATGCGATCGTCGATGAGATTGCCTACACGGTGATCCGGACCGCGCGCTCCGAAATCGTCAAGGACGTTATGGATTATTCGGCGGCCATTTGCGATCGACATGGGGAGATGGTGGCGCAAGCTAAAACCATTGCGCAGCATCTCGGCGCGATTCCCGAGGCAATGGCATCCATTCGTGCGCAGTATGGCGATTCGATGCGGGCGGGCGATGCGATCATCCTCAACGATCCGTATATGGGCGGCATGCACCTGCCCGACATCTTCATGTTCGTGCCGTTTTTTTACCGCGACGAGATAGAAGGTTATTGCGTGGTGATCTGTCATCACACCGATGTAGGCGGGCGTGTTCCGGGATCGAACGCGAGTGATTCGACCGAGATTTTTCAGGAAGGGCTGCGCCTGCCGCCTTTGAAATTGTACGAGGCGGGCAAGATGAACGATGCCTTGGAGCGCCTCATCAGTTTGAACGTTCGCGTTCCTGATCGGGTGCTGGGTGATCTGAAGGCGCAGTACGCGGGCGCACAGGTGGGGGCGCGCGAGCTGGCACGCCTCTTCGAGCGCTATGGTCGCGATACGGCAAGGCAGTATTGGGCAGAACTACTTAGCTATGCCGAGCGAATGGCCCGTGAAGAGATTCGGCGCTGGCCCAAGGGTACCTTTCGGTTCACTGACTACATCGACGACGACGGGCTTTCCGGCGCCCCGATCCCAATCAATGTAGCCATCACCGTCCATGAAGACCGGGTGAGCGTTGACTATGAAGGGTCGGCCGCGCAAGTGAAAGCGGCGATCAATTCCACGCTCTCGTACACGAAGTCTTGCACCTATCTATCGGTGCGTTGTGCATTGAAGGGCGATATTCCCAATAACGCCGGAGTGTTTCGCTGCATCGATGTGCATGCGCCCGCGGGCTCGGTATTGAATCCGCGTCAACCGGCCGCGGTGGCCGCTCGTGCACTGACGGGCTACCGCGTATTCGATGCCATGCTGGGTTGCCTGGCGCAGATCGTGCCTGACCGTATTCCTGCGGCGGGCGAGGGTGGCAATACGGTCATCTGTCTGTCGGGTCGGCGGGCGGACGAGACCCCTTTCATCATTGTCGACATGATCTGCGGCGCATGGGGTGCACGACCGAACGCCGATGGCATCGAGGCGATCACCAACGCGTCCCAAAATCTTTCCAACACGCCGGTGGAAACGCTGGAGGCGCAGCATCCGGTGCGCGTCGAGTCCTACGAGTTGGTGGCCGATAGTTGCGGGGCCGGTCGTTGGCGAGGCGGTCTTGGCATCCGTCGAAGCTACCGTGTCCTTGCCAACGAAACATTCATGCAGTTGCGGGCCGACCGCATGAAGTTTCCACCTTATGGGTTGGCAGGCGGTGAGCCCGCGCGTGTCGCGGAAAATCTGTTAGGCGAGACAGGTGCTCAAACGAGGCTTCCCGCCAAAACCACTTGCTGGCTTGCGCAGGGTGATTTGGTCACGCACCTGCAACCGGGCGGCGGTGGCTATGGCAATCCGCTTGAGCGCGAGCCTGAGCGCGTTGCGCGCGATGTTTGGAATGAAAAGATCACCGCATTGTTCGCCCGTGAACGCCACCGCGTCGTGGTCGATCCGGTGACTGGCAAGTTGGACATGGCGGCGACCGCGGCGCTGCGAGGCGCCTAGCCGTCGGGATGTCGGCGCATCTGTCGGCACTGCAAGCAGGTGTGGCGATCAGGTTGATCCTGGTCCCTGATGACGCCTGCCGATGGCATCACACAGCTCGATCCGTCCACTGAGCAACACTACGCGGTGGGCACGCTGCTGGATGGGGCGGCAACGTGGTGGATATAGCCACGCTGAATGCGCTCAACCTGTTCGTGGCCGCAGGCGGAATAGTTGCTGACGGTACTTCGCAACCTAATCCGTCCACCGGGGTACCGTATGCGGTGGGCACGCCGCTGGATGCAGCAGGCCACGTGGTCGCTCCAGCCTCCTTGAATGCCACGCAGCTCTATCTCCAAGCCCATCCAGGCAGCAGTTCGCTCGCCGCGATCAACACAATGCACTACACGGGTACCGAAGATGTTTCCATGATCGATACCGACAGCAACGACGTGTTGATTGCAAACACCGGCAACGATGTGCTGAACGGTGGTGCCGGCGCGGACACGCTCAGCGGATTGGATGGTACCGATACGCTGATTGGGCGCATCGGCGGCGATACGCTGCAAGGCGGTGCCGGCAACGACAAGCTGTTCGGTGGTATCGGGTCCGACCTGTTGAATGGCGGTACCGGCGCCGATGTGATGAATGGCGGTTCCGGCAACGACACCTACATCGTCGATCACATCGACGACAACGTGAACGAAAATGTCGGCGGCGGGACAGATACGGTGCAAACCACCTTGGCTTCGTTCAACCTCAACCTCGCCACCAATGCCAACGTCGAGAACCTCACGTTCATCGGTACCACCGGCGATTTCACCGGCATCGGTAATGAACTGGCGAACGTGCTCTCAGGCGGTGCCGGCAATGACACGCTATTCGGCCTTGCCGGTGATGATCGATTGGTCGGCGGTGGGGGTGACGATGCGATGGACGGTGGTCAAGGCAACGATATGTTCGTCTTTGGCACTGGATTTGGCACCGACACCATCAACGGGTTCGATAGCGATGCAACGGGCGGTCAAGACAAACTGGATCTAACCGGCCTTGGCATCAACGCGGGCACGTTTGCTGCCTCAGTTAAATCCGTGCAGTTTGGTGCGGACACGTACATCGCAATCGATGTCAATGGCGGCGCGACCATTACGCAAGACGTGAACTCGATAACGATCCGGGCGTCCGACGGCGTGATCATCCTGCACGGCGTCAACGCATCGACGATCGATGCGTCCGATTTATTGCTTGGATAAGAGCACAAGCGAATGCAATATTGCGGTGCTAGCTGATCGGGATCGAATGTTTGGTCCCGATCAGCTTGTAGAGGCAAAACAATAATCACGGGTAAGCATCAAATGAGAAAAGTCAAAGCGGCATCACCAAAATCGTCCGCACCGGCGAATCCCAGTCGGCGCGGCCTGCTGAAGGCTAGCCTGGCTGCCGGTGCATCGGCTGCCATCGTCACTTCCAAGACAAGCCAGGCGCAGGGTGCGGGGATACGCCGCCCAGTCCCTATACGCGCCCGCGGGTGAATCAATTGCCCTTCATGCTTCCAAAGCTGCCGGTGCAGAAACTGTCACCGATGCCGGCTGGGCTGGCGAATACCGCCTCCGGAGAATGTGGGCGTGATTACCATCAGCGCTGGGGTGAGTTCGCGCCTAAGCGTTTGTACGAGTTGCGCGTTAAAGAGGCGACGCACAGCTTTCATCCGGACCTGCCCACGCAAAAAATTCGGGCTACGATGGTCTAGTGCCCGGGCCGATGTTGCATTCTCGATACGGCTGACCGGTCGTGGTTCGCGTCCACAACGATTTGCCGGCGAATGCGATGGGACCGGGTAGTCCCGAGATTTCGACCCACTTTCACAATAGGCATACTGCCTCCGAAAGCGATGGATTCGCCGGCAATTTTTATAGCCCGACCAACTGTGGTCCGACGCTCGTCTCAACGGGTGCCTATCAGGATCATCACTATGCCTCCACCTATGCCGGTATCGATCAATACGGCGGCAATGGTGATCCCCGTGAAGCATTGGGAACCTGCTGGTATCACGATCACCGGATGGACTTCACCGCCGCCCACGGCTATCGCGGGCTGGCCGGGTTTCATCTGCTGTTCGATCACATCGATTCTTGCAACGAGAACGACACCAATCCGGCGGCGTTGCGCCTGCCAAGCGGCGCCTACGATTTTCCGATCATGCTGGCCGACAAGCATTTCGATGGCAACGGCAAAATATTCTATGACCAGTTCGCGGGTGAAGGTTTTGTCGGTGACAAGGTTACGGCGAATGGCAAGATCCAGCCGTACTACAATGTAGCCCGCCGGAAGTACCGATTCCGTTTCGTCGATGCGGGCCCGTCGCGCATCTACAATCTGGCACTCCAGTATCAAGGCGTCAATCAGCCGTTCAAATTCATCGCCAATGATGGCAATTTACTGCCTGAACCCCTTGAGAGGGATCACTTCGAACTCGCTCCGGCGGAGCGAGCGGATATTGTGGTCGACTTCGCGCAATTTCCGCTCGGTAGCGTGCTCTATCTCGTCAATCGCTATCAGCAAAGAGACGGTCGCAAACCGGATGAAGTCCTGCTCAACCCGGGCGTCCCGATCATCAAGTTCATCGTCAATCGCGATGTCCTGTCCGACCCAAGCAGAGTGCCGGCAAGATTGCGCGAGCTCCCGTCGATTGACTTGAGCGAGGTCGTACGGACCAGGCGATTCCAATTCAAGCGCACCAATGGCATGTGGACCGTCAACGACCGTATTTTCGGTATCAACACGCCCGTGGCAACCGTCAAACGAGGCACTGCGGAAATCTGGGAGCTCGAAGGAAGCGGCGGTTGGTGGCATCCGGTTCATATCCATTTGGAGGAAGGCCACATTCTTTCCCGCAATGGAGCGCCGCCACCACCTCATGAGCGCGGGCGCCAGGACGTCTACGTGCTGCGCAATTCAGAGACCGTGCGCGTCTTCCTGCGCTTCCGTGACTTCCAGGGGCAAATACCTCATGCACTGCCACAACACGGTGCACGAAGACCACGCGATGATGTTGCGCTTTGACGTCGTGCCGTAAATCGATCGAAACGGAGAAAGCATCATGCAATCACGACGTCAACTACTCACCGGGCTGGGCGGTGCGGCGCTTGGCCTTCTGGCGGCTGGGTCCAGCGCACGACCCACAACGCAAGCGGATGCGGCCGTCACATTCAAAACGGCTTTCCAAACGTCACGCTCACCGGGCACGACGGCAAGTCATACAAGTTCTACGACGATCTGATCCGCGGCAAGGTTGTTTCAATCAACATGATGTACGCGGTGTGCAGCGGCATTTGCCCGGTGGCCACGGCTAACCTTCTGCAAGTACAGAAGGCGTTGGGCGAGAAAGTCGGCAAGGATGTCCACATGTGTTCCATTACGCTGCTCCCGGAGAACGATTCGCGCGCGGTCTTGAACGAATACGCAAAAGCCCATGGCATACAACCTGGTTGGTTGTTTCTCACCGGTGCCAAGGCGGACATCGAGCTGCTCCGCCGTAAGCTCGGCTTCGCCTTCCTCGATCAGGTTGCCGATGCGGATAAATCGCAGCACACCGGCATGGTGCGGATCGGCAATGAGCCGCTCAATCGCTGGAGCATGACGCCGACACTGGGTAAGCCGATGACCATTGCGCAGTCGATTCTGTCGATCGAGGGGAAAGGCACGCGTTTGGCGGCCTAGTTTCTAAGGTACTCGCGGCAGCGACTCAAATAGCACGTCCGGGCCGGACAGCGATACGGTTGCGGAGCCGAGGGTGGGGGTTGAGAACGCAAACAAGCTGATGGTGATCGAAATCACCAGCGGCTTGGTTGCATCGGCACCGGGCTGGAGGTCCATGCTGCCGACCATGGTCGGGAGTACCCCGGCAATTCCGATCAAAGCCGGCTTTCCGCCGACAATCCATGATGCGCTGCCACCCGTTTTGCCGATGCGGGAAATGCTGCTTGCCCCGTGTTGCGCGTAGGAAACTTTGGCGATATAGCAACCCACGGGCGCGGTAACAGCGAACTGCAGCGTGTCGACAATGGTCGTGTGATAGAACGCGTTGGTCGATGCGATGAATTCCTTGTACTTCCACGTCGTCGCATCCATCCCCGTGTTGAAGCCAATTTTTAGGCTATTGCCGACTAAGCTTGTGGTCGCGCTATCGATCCATCGCCCCGCCACCCCATCTACGATCGAGCCCGAGACGATCGTGACCGGGCCACACGCCGTCTGTGCCGCAGCCGGCAGCGACATGAGCACACTCAATATCAACACTGCGGCGAACTTCATTGTTGAGCGCATAAGCTGATTCCAAGTTAGCGAATCCATTTACTCAACTCCCGAATGTCGAAAGAAGAATTGGACCACGAGCGAGTGTAACTTTGTGTCAGCTGCCAAGTCTGCACGCTGATTTGTTAATTTTTGCGCCTTCTAAAACAATGCTGAAACAGTTGAGCGCTTTCGAAGGCTCTTCGTGCCGGCTTGTATCGCGCAATTAACAATCACGGTTACGCATGTCGTTGAGTGGTTACTTGGAGTCATGGGTGTGTGAGGCTTCGTCCCGCCACGGCATCAGGGTTCGGCCTACATGCGATTCGTTCGATCAGACTGCGCAAGCGCCGACCTAAGCGTCCCGATGGCAAAACGAACTGTTTGCCATCCATTGCTACACTGGCCGCCAATGCATGCAAAAGGCCTCTCTATGAACAACGCTGATCTGCTCGTCAGCGCGCTGCGACAAGCCGGCGTCACCCACGGATTTGGTGTGCCAAGCGGCAATGTATTGCCGTTGATGGAGGCCATGCGTGCCGGTGGGCTCCCCTTTGTGCTGACGGCCCATGAAGGATCAGCGGCATTCGCGGCCGATGTGATGGGCCGCATGACCGGCAAGCCCGGCCTTTGCATCGCAACCCTGGGTCCGGGTGCAACCAACCTCACGACCGGTGTTGGGAGTGCTTTCCTCGACCGATCGCCATTGATCGCCATTACCTGCAATCTGTATCAGGCGCAGTTGGGCCGGCGGATGCAGATGTCGATCGACTTGCATACGCTGTTCAAGCCGATCACCAAGGCCTCGCTGTCGCTGCGGCCCGGCAAGATTGGCGAAACGGTTGCAGCAGCCCTGCGCATCGCGCTAAGTGAGCCGCACGGTCCGGTGCATCTTGACCTGCCGGAAGATGTCGCGCTGGCCTTAATATCGGAAGCGCCCATGCCCAATGTCGTGACGCCGCAACCGCTCGCCCACGCCGGCCTCGAATCGCTTGACCCGGCCTACGCGATCCTGCGCGCGGCGAAGCGACCGATCGTGGTGATCGGCGCCTCGGCCATGCGCATGCATACGCCTGGGTCGTTGCGTGCTTTCGTCGAGCAGCACCAAGTTCCGTTTGCAACCACCACGATGGCAAAAGGCATGATCGATGAGGACCATCCGCTGTCCATCGGCTGCATCGAACGATCCAAGCGCAAAGTGCAACGCGCGTTCCTGAACAGTGCCGATCTGATCATCGCGTTGGGCTATGACACGATTGAAGTGGAATACGAAGCGTGGATCGGCAAGGTCCCGTTGTTGTACTTCGACATCGAAGCCGCCGATGTCGATCCGTCGGTGGATGTGAGACATGGGGTGACCGGTGATCTCGATCGCGCGATCAGTGCCTTTGCCGCCATGCCTGCAGTGCGCAATGACTGGCAAATGGTGGTCATCACGCAGCATCGTGAAGGCTTCCAGCGTGCTCTGCGACCGAAAATCGATGCGTTTGGCCCACATCAGGCCATCGATGTCGTGCGCCGCGTGCTGCCCAAGAACGGCGTGCTCGCGTTCGATGTTGGGGCGCACACCCACCAGATCGCGAGCCAATGGACCACCCATGCGCCACGCACGTTTCTCATTACCAATGGCTGGTCATCGATGGGATTCGGGCTGCCCGCGGCCATCGCGGCGAAACTGGCGTGCCCGACCCTGCCCGTCGTCTGCATCGTCGGTGATGGCTGTTTTCAGATGACGTGCGGTGAGGTCGCGGTGGCCAAGCGCCGCCAGCTCGCGATTCCTTTTATCGTCCTCGATGACCGCTGGTTGAGTCTCATCAAGGTAAAGCAGGAACGCCGCAGTCTGACGCTGTACGGCACCGACACCTCGCCGGAACCCTATCGCGATCCGCCGGCGCATTATTTCGGCGTCCCTGCGGTCGGGGTGCGGACAGCGGATGCGCTGGAACGAGCGCTGCACCGTGCATTGTCGGCCGACGGTCCGACGGTGATCGAAGCGGTGGTCGATGCGTCCCACTACTCGGAGACGGTGTTCGATTGAGCACCTGTTAACAAAGTAACAAAGGAATCCCGATGCAGCGCAGTCAACATCGCATTCTCACTACCCACGTCGGCAGTCTGCCGCGCAGCCCCGCATTGCGCGATTCGCTCATTCGGCAAGAGCGTGGCGAGCCCATCGATCGCGCCCTGCATGGCCGGCTGGTGGCGGCGGCGATCGATCGAGTTGTTGCCAAGCAAATGGATGCGGGTATCGATATTGGCAATGACGGCGAGCAGCCCCGTATCGGTTTTTCCACCTACGTGGCTGAGCGCATGCGTGGGTTCGGCGGCGAGAGCAAGCGGCCACTCGCGCTTGATCTCATTGATCATCCGGATTACGCCGAGATGCTGGCGCAACGTCGCAAAGGCGCGGCGCGCGTCGCGAATGCACCGCAATGCATCGGGCCGGTGCAGTACATCGGCGAGGACGAAGCTAGGCGCGAAGACGCTTACTTTGCAGAATCCCTGGAACGAGTCAAACCGCGGGCGTTCGCCGAAACATTCATGACGGCAGCCTCGCCCGGTGTTGCCGCCTGCATCCTGCTCAATGCGCACTATGCTTCGCATGAAGCGTATGTCGATGCACTCGCAGGTGAACTGAAAAAAGAGTACGAGATCATCCATGCGGACGGGCATCTCCTGCAGATCGATGCGCCGGATCTCGCCATGGAACGACCGCGGCTTTTCCAGTGCGACTCGTTCGACCGGTTTCTCGCGATCGCCACGCATCATGTGAATGCGATCAATCGTGCGACGGTAACTATCCCGCGCGACTGCATTCGGCTCCATGTCTGCTGGGGCAACTACGATGGCCCGCATACCCATGACATTCCGCTTGCACCGTTGCTGCCTATTTTGTATCAAGCGAATGTGGGCGCGCTATCGATCGAGATGGGCAATCCGCGGCATCAACATGAGTGGAAGGCGATCAAGCGCAATCCGCCACCCGCCCACATGCTGTTGCTGCCGGGAGTGATCGACAGCACATCAAACTATGTTGAACATCCGGAGATCGTCGCCGACCGGATTTGTCAGGTGGTGGATGCCGTTGGTGACAAGACACGCGTCATCGCATCGGTCGATTGTGGCTTTGGCACCTTTGCCGGTACCGACATGGTCGCCGACAGCGTGGTGTGGGCCAAGCTCGCCACCTTGGCCGAAGGCGCACGGATGGCGACCAAGCGCCTGTGGGGTGAGTGACGGTTTGCACCGTCATGGTACATGCCCGGCGTCGGCGATGCGCCGCCGATGCTGCACGACAGATCCTCAGGCGGCGGCTCATCGCGATCGAACGTGGTGGCCATGCGCTCCACCATTGGCAGGGTGACGTGGTCGCGGCGAACTTCGGATTTGCCGATTCATTGTTCCAGTGCGGCGATATCCATTTACACGCCAGTCCCCGAGCGTTGTTCGCGCGCCACGATCGCGCTGTCCCGTGCGAGCATCCAATTTGCTCTCTGGACGATCGGGATATCGATCATTTTGTTGTCGATGGCAAACGATGCTCGTCCGGCTTGTGTAGCCAGTGCGTAACCGTCTATGACCTTGCGACGCCACTCTATTTCCTTGGCGGAGGGGCGGTACTCCTCGTTCACGGCCTTGACCTGGGTCGGATGAATGCGACCCGCACCCATGAATCCATACGCCCGCGATCGGCGCACCATCGCTCGAAACGCGGTGATGTCGCTGTAGTCGGCAACGCTTGCACTGTAGCCAAGCGGCATGATGCCCGCAGCATTGGCCGCGATGATCATGTGCTGTTTTGGATAGAGCAGCGTCTCGTCGGAGGGCTCCATATTGCAGGCGATCGAGAAATCCTCGCCGCCGATATTGGTGGCCACGATGCGGGGCACCGCCCGCACGATTTCGCCGATCGACAGAAACGCGGCGGGCGTCTCGATCATCGCGATCAGCTTGATGTGGCCTGCCGGCAGTCCGCGGCTTTGTTCCAGCTCGCTGATCAATTCGTCCAGCAATTGCAGATGCGAGGCACTTTCTGTCTTGGTGATGGCCAGTCCATCGACGTCCGGCAGCACACACGCCTCAATGTCCCGCACCGCCAGCGCTAACGGACGATTGATCCGCACCACCACGTCGGCGCCCGCCTGCCGGACGCGTTGCGCCGCACGTTCGACGAGTGCACAGGCGTGGGCCTTTTCGGTAGGTGGCACGCTGTCCTCCAGGTCGAGTCGAATGACATCGGCGCCACGGGTGTGCGTCTTGTCGACGAATTTCTCGACGTTCGCTGGAACGTAGAGCAGCGAGCGCCAGACCGGGAGGATTCGTTGGAGGGTTGTCATGCCGGTGATTGTAGTACGGCGGCGCAAGGCTACAATTGACCTCCCAAGCCTCGCCCGCGTAAGTGAGTCCATCATGTCTACACCGCCTGTTCCGCCCTCAGCCTCCCTGCAAGGTGCGCCGAATTTACAGGAGATCCTGCTGCAAACGCGCGACCTGCCATGGCGCGCCAAGTCGCTAAAGGGTGTGCACGAGAAGATGCTATGGCGAGACGAGGTGACCCAGGCCACCATCGCGCTCATCAAGTTCGACAAAGGGACGGGCATTCCGCAGCCGCATTTGCATACATCCAATCAATTCATGATCTGCCTCGAAGGCCGCTACGAATACACGGCGACCGGCGTGGTGTTGACCCCGGGCAGCTTCTACTGCAATCCAAAGGGCAACGTGCACGGCCCGACGTTAGCGCATGAAGATACGGTGGTGGTCGAGATGTACGACGGGCCGCACTATCCGGTGAAGCCCGATTGGTACGCCGATGAGAAAGACGCACATTGAGCGTCGCGCTTTCCAGGCGGTTCAGTGTTGCGCCGATGATGGATTGCACCGATCGGCATGCGCGCTATTTTCTGCGCCTGCTATCGCGCCGGGCGTTGCTCTATACCGAGATGATCACGACCGGCGCCTTGCTGCATGGCGATGCCTGGCGCCATCTTCGGTTCGATGAAGCGGAACATCCGGTGGCGATGCAACTCGGCGGCGCCGATCCCGCCGAGATGGCAACTTGCGCGCGGATGGCGGCCGATGCGGGCTATGACGAGATCAACATCAATGTGGGTTGCCCAAGCGATCGTGTGCAGTCCGGGCGCTTCGGCGCATGTCTGATGGCCGAGCCGCAGTTGGTGGCCGAGTGCGTCGCGGCGATGCGCGCTGCGGTAAGCATTCCGGTGACGGTGAAGACGCGCATCGGCATCGATCGGGATGAGTCGACCGATCTACTCTACGCAATCGTTGAATCCTGCCGGCAAGCCGGTTGCACGACATTCATCATCCACGCGCGCAATGCATGGCTGGACGGCTTATCGCCGAAAGAAAATCGTGAGCTGCCGCCGCTCCGGTATGCGGTGGTGCATCGGTTGAAACGCGACTATCCGTTGCTTGAGATCATCATCAACGGTGGCATCGTGACGATTGCGGCGTGCCGCGAGACGCTCTTCCAGGTCGATGGGGTGATGTTGGGCCGCGAGGCGTACCACAGTCCGTATCTGCTGTCCCAGGTCGATAGCGAGTTGTATGGCGATGCGGTGGAGCCTTGCGCACGCGAAGCGGTTATCGAGCGATTCACCGGGTATGTCGACCGCGAATTTTCGTCAGGCACGCCACTTGCTGCGATGACGCGGCACGTTCTCGGGTTGTATCAGGGTATGCCGGGCGCACGGTTGTGGCGGCGGGTATTGAGCGAGCAGGTGCGTCGCCCGGGCATCGGCAGCGACATCTTCAGTGAGGCGCTGCAGGCGATGCGCAATGCCTCGCCGCGTAGCGCCGCAATGACGAATTAGCGGGCGGTTATGCCGCCGTCAACGGGCAGCAGTACGCCCGTAATTGCGGAAGCGTCGGCGCTACAAAGAAACACCGCCGCTGCTGCCACATCTTCGGGCGTAATCAGACGCTTCAATGGGATGTTGTCGCGGAAGGTGCCGATATCGCCGCCGCCTGCCTGGACGATCGAGCGAAAGAGCGGCGTGTCGACTGGCCCGGGACCCACTGCATTCACGCGAATGTCATCGGGCGCGAGTTCGAGCGCGAGGGTGCTCATGAGCCCGAGAATGCCATGCTTGGAGGCCCCGTAGGCGGTGAAATTGGGGCGCACCATGATCGATTGAATCGATCCGGTAAAGAGGATGCACGGCGCTCGCTTCGCCGCGGCCGATTTGCGGAGCGCCGGAATGGCCGCTTTCGTGGCGAGAAAGGGACCGATCAGATTCACATCCATCAATTGACGCAGCACGTTTTCTTCCAGCTGGTCGAGCGGACTGCGCTGCGGTATGCCGGCATTGTTGTACAGGATGTCCAGCGCGCCGAAGCGATTCACGGTTGCCGCGACCATGCGCTCATTTTCAGCCGGCCTGCAATGGTCGCCTTGGATGAATGCCGCGTTGGCCCCTAATTCGCGTGCGAGCGCTGCACCCTTCGCCTCGTTAATGTCATTTAGCATCACTTGGCAGCCTTCCGCGATGAAGCGCCGCGCGGTCGCCGCGCCGATTCCTGAGGCGCTGCCGGTGATCAGTGCGATTTTGCCGTCCAGTCTGCCCATGGTGGGGCTCCCTTCCTCTTGGGGAAAGGTCGATGGTAGCGTGCCCACGGCAAATGGCGTGCGTGGGCGGCGGAATGCGTTACGCTATTTGCCCGACCGCCATGTTGATCGTCCTTGATCGCATTCAATGCTTTATCGCGCTACCCGTATCGCCATCGCTGCATTGCTCGTTGCCGCGCTGGGCGGCCACGCCAATGCGCGCGGTGAAGACTGCCGGGTCGATGCTGCCCTGGCCGAGCGGATCGAATCGAAAGGGTATGTGCTCGCCTATCGCACCGAACCCGCCAGGATTCCAGTCGGAGCGCACTTCATTGTTGAATTCATGGTCTGCGCCAAAGAGGGCGTTGCAACGCCCTCTTCAATACGCGTTGACGCGTCGATGCCGGACCACCGCCATGGCATGAATTATCGGCCGAGCGTGACGCGCCGCGGACCGCATCGATACCGCGCGGAAGGACTGCTCTTTCATATGTCTGGGCGCTGGGAATTCACCTTTGATATCGAAGGTGTCGGGCCGGTTGAACGCTTGACGCACAGCATCCGGGTTCGGTAGCGATGCGCCGTTCTAACTCGCGAGCACCTGTGGAGATCGCATCACCGGACGCTCGACAATCGCCCAGTGCATCGCCGCGCCAATGAAGCAGAGCGCGGCGCTGGCCCACCAGACACCGGTGTAGGACCCGGTGGCATCGAACACGAGACCGCCGATCAAGGCACCGCATGACGCGCCCAACTGATGGCCGAAGAATACGACGCCGTACAAAGTCGCCATGTATTGCGGACCGAAGAACGTCCCGACCAGGCCGCCGGTGAGTGGAATGGTCGCGAGCCACGTCACCCCCATGCCAACCGCAAACACGAGTGCCGTGGCCGGTGTGAGGGGCAACACCAACAACCCGACTACCAGCACGCCGCGCGCAAAGTAGAGCCAACCGAGGATCGATTTCTTCGGCAGTCGCTCACCCATCCGACCGAACAAGTACGTGCCGAAGATATTGGTGAGGCCGATGGTGGCCAGCACCGCCGCACCCATCGATTGCGACAGCCCGTTATCCACCAGATAGGCGGGCATGTGGGTCGAGATGAAATTGAGTTGGAAGCCGCACACGAAAAAGCCGATCGTGAGGAGCCAAAAGCTTGGTACGCGAAACGCCTCAGCCAGCGCTGCACGCAACGTTTGATCCCGCGTTTCAGCGTGCGCGACCTTGATGCCGGCGACGGCACGCGCGAATGGGATGATGGTCGCCGCGAAGACCGCCAGCACGAGATAGGCCGCCCGCCATTCCCATTCCTGGATGACCCACTGGGTAATCGGAATCATCAGAAATTGACCAAGGGACCCCCCCATGCTGGCAATCGCCATCACACGAGCTCTCAATGCAATCGGCGCTGCCTTGCCGGCCGCGGCTAGCACGACAGAAAAGCCCGCGGCGCTCAGTCCAATACCGACCAGCAGATGGCCGATCAGATAATCATTGGCGCCGGCCGCCATCGCCAACACGATGAGTCCACCGGCGTAAAGCAGGCCGCCACCTGCGGTGACGCGACCAGGCCCAAATCGATCGGCAATCGCACCGGCAAGTGGTGCGCCAATCCCCCACAGCAGATTGGAGACAGCGATGCCGAAGCCAAACGTCGCGCGGTCGATCGCCAGCTCGTCTGCAAGCGGCGGAAGGAATAGCCCAAAGCCCTGCCGCAATCCCATGACGAGAAACAGGATCCAGGCAGCAGCGAACGAGATGACCCAAAGCGGCAGACGTAGCATGGCTTGCAGGTTACATGATTAGGGACAGAGTACATTATCGGCTCCCTGCAACGTCGTGGTGGTCTCTAGACCTGCCACGGCACCAATCAACTGTGTGAGCAATGCGTGTGCAGACTGAAGGAATAAGACCAGCGACAGCACTGATCGGTGCATCGGTGCCGCGCAGCGCCGCGCGCCGGTTGGTAGCGGGTCGCGGGCGGTATGTGGACGATCTGCGTTGGCCGCAGCTTTTGCATGCCGCGTTCCTGCGTAGTCCCTACGCCCATGCGGACTTCAGGATCGTCGACACCAGCCGGGCTGCGCATGCGGCGCTCGCCGTCATCGATGGCGCACAAATTGCAACCGTTTGCCGGCCGTGGACCACCAAGCTCGCGACCTGGCCGCAACATGTGTCCGCACCGCAGCTGCCCCTTGCCATGGGCCGGGCTGTCTATCAGGGGCAACCGGTCGCGCTGGTCATCGCGGCATCGCGCGCTGCCGCCGAAGATGCGGCCCTGCTGATCGACGTTGAATGGTCCGAACGGTCATCGGTTGCGCGTTGGCGTGATGCGTTGGCGGAAGGCGCGTCGCCCGTTCATCCGGCGCTCGGTTCCAATCTTGCCTTTGCGCATGCGATTGAGTCAGGAGATGCCGTCCACGCGTTTGGCGCTGCCCATCGCATCATCAAGCGTACCTTTCGCTTTCCACGTCTGACCGGTGTCTGCCTCGAACCGCGCGCGATTGCGGCGGAATTCGATCCGACATCGCGTCGCCTCACCGTGTGCGCCTCGACGCAGGTGCCGCATCAATTGCGCGCCATGCTGGCCGCACAATTACACTTGAATGAAAGCGATGTCCGCGTCATCGTGCCGGATGTTGGCGGCGGATTTGGCGTGAAGCTGCACGCCTACGACGACGAACTGGCCGTGATCAGCGCTGCGGTGCTGCTCGGTCGCCCGGTGAAATGGGTCTGCGATCGCCTGGAAGCATTTACTTCCGATGTGCATGCGCGCGAACATGAAGTCAACGCGGAAATCGCAGTGGCCGCCGATGGGGCGTTGGTGGGCTTGCGCGTCGATGTGGTCGCCGAGGCGGGCGCGTATTCGATTTATCCACGCTCGAGCGTCCTGGAAGGCATGCAAGCCATCGGTATGACCGGCGCGCCCTATGATCTCGCAGCGTACTCTGCACGACTTCGCGTCGTCTATGAGAACAAAGTTAATACCGGCTCATATCGCGGCGTGGGTCAACCGATCGCATGTGGGGTGACCGAGCAGTTGATCGATGCGGCGGCCCAATCGCTTGGTATCGATCCGGCCGCCATGCGCGAACGCACCTTGCGACGCGGCGCACCCACCGGTGGCAAGACCGCAGGTGGACAGGACATGGATGCGCTGTCGCAACACGGTTGTCTGGCCCGGTTGCTCGCCCGCATGGATTACGACGGACTGCGCCGGCAACAGGCGACCGATCGCGCGGAGGGTCGCTACCTAGGCATCGGTCTGGCGGCATTTCTCGAACAGACGTCGCCCGGCGCAGGCTTTTATGGCACGAACAATGTGTCGATTTCAGCGGCCGATGGTTGCATGCTTCGCATCGAGCAAGACGGTACCTTTACTTGTGTGACGTCGAGCCTTGATCAAGGTCAAGGCGTCGAAACCGGACTCACCCAACTCATCGCCAGTGCGCTGTCGGTGCCGATGTCTGCGGTCCGCATCGTGACTGGCGATACCGCGGTAAGCGCGGTAGGGGGTGGTACGTTCGCTTCCCGTGGCCTCACCATCGGTGGTGAGGCGGCGCTGCGCGCGGCGTACGCAATGCGCGATCGACTTCTCAGGGTCGCCGCGGTGCTATGGGAATGCGAACCGGCATCACTGCGGCTTGCCGGTGGCGAACTGCGTGCAGCGGAAGGACGACGCCAGATGTCGCTAGAAGAGCTCGCCCGCGTGTTGCATTTCCAGCAATACAAGATTCCGCACGGCACGGAAGCGCAACCGCTGGTGGTGGCGCACTACGTTCCCGCGCGGCCGTACTACTTTGCCAATGGCGTGCAGGCGAGCCTGATGTCGGTCGATATCGAAACCGGCTTTATACGACTGCTCGGGCATTGGATCGTCGAGGATTGCGGACGCCTCATTAATCCTTTATTGGTCGATGAGCAGTTGCGTGGCGGTATCGTGCAGGGAATCGGTGCGGCGCTCTTCGAGGAACTGCGCTATGACGAGCGCGGACAACTCACCAACGCGAGCATGATGGACTATCTCGTGCCGATGGCGTTCGAGATGCCAGACATCTCCGTCGATCATATCGAGACGCCGGTCGCCGGCACGCTATTGGGCGGCAAGGGGGTCGGTGAGGCGGGGACGATCGGCGCCGGTGCCGCTGTTGCCAATGCGCTCAACGATGCGCTCTCGCCGTTTCATTGCGTTCTCACCCACCAGCCCTTCACCCCGGAGCGGGTGTTGCGCGGTTTGGGTAAAGTTGCCTGACGCCACTGCGCCGCCTCTCAATCTAGCGTCCAATGAAAATCCTTGCCGTTCGCGAAGTCACTGTGCCGATCGGCGCCGCCATGGGCAATGCATCGATCCGCTTCGATGCGATGACCGCCTCCGCGATTGCCGTCGTTAGCGATCGCATGGTGGGCGGGAAACCCGTCATCGGCTATGCGTTTGATTCGATCGGGCGCTATGGCAGCGGCGCATTGCTGAAGGCCCGCTTCCTGCCGCGCCTACTGGCCGCCCCCCCCGATGCACTGCTCGATGCGAAGGGCATCATCGATCCCGATCGTTGCCATCGGCGGGTCATGGCCAACGAAAAGGGCGGGGGACATGGTGAGCGCTCGGTTGCCGTCGGCCTGCTCGATGCAGCGTTGTGGGATCTGCGCGCCAAGATCGAGGAAAAGCCGCTCTGGCGTGCGCTCGCTGATCGCTATAGTCGTCGCGATGCGACGGGTCGCATCGCGGTCTACGGGACCTGCGGGCACTTTCGGGATGGCGAGGGGCTCGCCCATCTTGGTGATGAGGTGCGACGGGCCGTGGATGCGGGTTTCACCCGTGTCAAGATCAAGCTGGGCGGCACCCGTACTGCAGAGGATTGCGCGCGCATTGAGGCGGCAGCGAAGGCAATGAATGGATCAAAGTGGCTGGCTGTCGATTTGAACGGCGGGCTTGAGCCTGACATCGTCGGTGATTGGCTTCGTCATGTCGAACCTTATCAATTAGCCTGGATCGAGGAGCCGGTCGAACCGCTCGATTACTCGTTGCTCGCGAGCTTTATCAAGCATTGCCAAACGCCGATTGCAACCGGTGAGAATCTGTTTTCCTGGGATGACGCGCGCAATCTTCTTCGCTACGGTGGTATTCGTGGTGATCGCGACATCATTCAACTCGATGTGGCTTTGTCCTATGGCATCTCTGAGTATCTGCGCGTAGTGGGAGGCTTCGAGGCGGCCGGCTGGTCACGACAACGCTGTTGGCCGCATGCCGGTCATTTATTTGCAGCGCAGGTGGTCGCGGGCCTCGCGCTCGGCGCGCATGAAGCGGCGGTCGATGTGACCTTGCCTTACGGCGGATTCTGGGATGGCACAGATATCGTCGATGGGCAGGTGAGCATGCCATCCCTGCCGGGCGTTGGCTTCGAAGGCAAGGCCAACTTTTATAGACTGCTCGCGCCGCTCTTGCCTGCGTAACAAGGAGACCCAGCGATGCGAAAGACGTTCATTGCAGTCATCGTATTATTGCTACTGAGTGTTCGGCTGGCGAACGCGGCCGTCGATATCAATACGGCAACGGCGGAAGAGTTCGACCGGCTGAAGGGCATTGGACCGGTCAAGGCCAAGGCGATCGTCGATTATCGAACGAAGAATGGGCCGTTCAAGTCCATTGGTGACATCAAGAAAGTCCCAGGGATCAGTGACGCGACCTTTCAGACCATCAAGCCTGACATCACGATCGCTCCGTCCCACGTAAAGAAGTCCGGTGACGAGAAGCGCGCGATGGATGCAACCCCAAAAGGCTCGCCGAGCGAGAAGGACGCCAAGGCCCGTTAGCCGAGTTTGGTGACCATTTCACCATAAGGGGATGTTTGCCGTCATCGTGAAGCGGATTCGCGGCGGCGTGCGTCAGTGGAATGCCATCATTTGGCGAAGGGCGCGATTGCCGACGCGGTTCCACTCGTCAGCCCATGCGCAAAGGCCGCGCCTTCCGTCGGGCGGGCAAACAAGAAGCCTTGCGCCGTGTCGCACCCGATCGATTTGAGCATCGCGAGTTCATCGAGGGACTCGATTCCTTCGGCCGTCGTCTGCAAACGCAACCGGCGGCCCAGTTCCAGACTCGATTCCAGAATGGCGCGCACATCGGGTTGTCGGGTTGCGCCCTCGATGAAACTGCGATCGATCTTCATCTCATTGAAGGGAATGCGGGACAGCCGCTGCATGGTCGAGTAACCGGTACCGAAATCGTCGATGGCGAGGCCAAAGCCGCGCATCCGCAACCGCGCCAAGCTGCCTATCGCCGAAACAATGTCGGTCGTCGCCATGCTCTCGGTGATTTCCAGCACGATCCGATTGGCCGGTACGTTTAAGCGATTCGTTAGCGCGAGGATATTCTCGGTGACGGCCAGTTCTTCCAGAAAGCCGACCGTGATGTTGACCAACAAGGAAATATCGAGTCCGCTCGTGTACCAGCCGCTTGCAATGCGCAAGGCTTGCTCGAGCAGTGTCCAGGTGAGATCATTGATTGCGCCGCCTTGTTCGGCGGCAGGAATGAAGCTGGTCGGCAGCACGATGCCGCGCGTGGGATGTTGCCAGCGCGCTAGCGCTTCGGCGCCGATGAAGCGGCCGTTACGCAGATCGATCTTCGGCTGGTAATGGAGCATGAACTCATGGTTCCGTAGACCCTCCACGATTTCCGCATGCGAAAAGCTTTCCGGAGCCGCTTTCACCGTCGCCGCTTCGCCGGGTGAATTCAGCAATTCAAAGAGCGTGACCAGCTGCTTTCGATCGAGCGGCTTCTCGACTGCGCCCAACATGCGAAGCCCGGTGCTTTTCGACATCTCTTGGACGGCTGCCATGACCGAGCGGTGCATCCCCGAGACGAGAATGACCGCCGCTCCCGGACACTGATTGGCGAGTTCGGCGAGAAATTCGATGCCGTCCATGCCTTCCATATCGAGGTCGCAGAGCACGATGTCGACCGCTTCCGCCGAACGTCTAAGATGCGTCAGCGCCTCAAAGCCATTGGTCGCCTCAACGAATTGTTCGATGCCCACCGAGCGCAGAATTCCCGCGGCGAGGCGTCGTGAAATTTGATCGTCATCGACGACGAGGACGCTCAAGTGAGCGAGTGGGCGTGTTGCATTGACCATGACGATAACCTCGGGATGCGCTTAAGGAAACGCTGATTAAGCTATCCCGCGTAATCAGCGTGCTCAAATATTCAGGGGTTACAAGGGGGCGAGCCCCCTTGTTCAGTGATTCCTTAACCCGATGCTACGCACGGTGCGCGTGAGCTGGTTGGACTTCCGTCACGCCTTGACGTGATACCAGACAGCGGCGTCGACTCGGATACCAGGCGGTTGATGACGCCATCGGTATCGTGTTCTGTCGCGATGAAACAGCCGCTTGATGCGTGAGCTGCTTACTCTGCGGTGACTGGAACGGGCTCGCTGAACAACGATTGTTGGCGATGTTGCCGCCAGTCACTTGCCCAGCGTAGGAAATGCTCGGCTTCCATCGGTTTGGCGAAGAGAAAGCCTTGCGCAGTATCGCAACCGATGCCTCTCAGCAAGGCCAGTTCTTCAGACGTCTCGATGCCTTCGGCGACGGTCTACAGGCCCAGACGGCGGCCCAGCTCGAGACTCGATTCGAGAATCGTGCGCAGGTTAGGATAACGGGCGGCGCCGGACACGAATGACCGATCTACCTTGAGTTCGTTGAACGGGATACGCGAGAGCTGTTGCATCGATGCGTAACCGGTGCCGAAGTCATCGATCGAGAGTCCGAAGCCGCGCATACGAAGGCGGGCGAGATTGCCGATGACCGTCACGACGTGAGTGGTTTCTGTGCTTTCCGTGATCTCAAGAATGATGCGATTTGCGGACACTTTCACATTTTGTGCCAGCGCGATGATGTTTTCGGTGACGGCCAACTCTTCGAGAAAACCGACCGTAATGTTCACCGACACGCTTACATCGAGCCCCGCGGCAATGTCTCGCACTAGATCGATGGTGCCGTGCGGCAGCATCACTATGGAAAGATGCGGAAAGGTCCTGCTGTAAGCGACCGCACGGGAAAAACTGAGCAGCTTAATGCTGAGCGCATAGAGCAGTGTCCGCACCAACCCGGTTTCCGGTGCAGCAACGACGAACATCGCATCGATCTTGCCATTGAGCAGTGCGATGGCTGCTTGGTCAGGGGGCGAGATCGAGCAGCGTGGATGGCGGTCCATCAGCGGCGTTGGCGCGCAAGATTTCCAGGGCGAGTTGCCGGGTACCGCTGCCGACCTGGCCGATCGCAATCCGCTTTCCAGTGAGCTCTTTGACCCGATCAAGTGACCTTGATGATCGATAGAACACCCAGACCGGCTCATAGAACGCGGCGCCAAGCGATACCAGGCCCTCGCTGGTATCAGCACGTAGAATGCCAGCTTGGGTGAAGCCCGCGTCTGCATCGCGTAGACGCTCGACATTTTCCACCGCGCCGGCCGATGGCTTCAGTTCAATTTCCACGCCGTGCCGTCGCGAGTGTTCGCGATATTTTTCCGCCACGAGGTGGTAGGCGCCCGACGCCGACCCGGTCGACATGACGAACGTCGACGGTGGCGCGGGACGGACAAATTGGTAAGCGATCCAGAACGCGCCGATGGTGAACGCCAGCATCGGCAGCCCGACGACAATCGCATCGCGGAGCGAAATATTGGAAAGCCGCAGTTTGTGGGTGGCGAATGGACCATGGCGTAACCGCACGATTCCTCCTTGGGGACAGGGGCTGATTACCCCGCGACCGTTGCTGCATTGTAGGGGAGGGCTACCGCAAGGGAATCACTGAACAAGGGGGCTCGCCCCCTTGTAACTCCCTGAATATTTGAGCACGCTGATTACGCGCGATAGCTTAATCAGCGTTTCCCTAAATTGGACGATCGGCGCGGCGTTGGTGATTGCAGAAGACGGTCTCGGGCATGATTCGCGTAGCGGTGGAGGAATCAAATCAATATCGAGCTTTCGGAACAACTCCATGCGGAACATGTTTGCATCATTGCCGGTCATTCGCTTACGATTACCCCCGGGGCAGTCAAGCGGCAGTCCGGCGGGAAGCGTGACCCGTTCGATCGTCATCGGTTGTCATGATGGCGGGAGCGATGCCATGGCCGCAACCATCGCCAATCGTGGGAAACCACAAAGGGAGAGCGATTCTGAATAAAGGTAAAGCCCAACCGGCCCAGGATCCTCGGCTCGCCAAGTGGCGCGACGAGGGGACGATCCTCACGGTCTTTCTCACCAATGGCACGCGCCTCGAAGGCAAGATCATCGGCTTCGACCCCCAAACTATCTTGGTGGATTCGGGCGACCAGAGTCTCGTCTACAAAACGATGATCCTCACCATTTCCCCGCCACGCAAAGGCGCACGAACCGGTCGTCGTCCGCCCCCACGTGCTGGCGGACGCTTTGATAGCCAGCCGCGGGAAGGTCGTCCCTATCGCGATGCTGCGGGCGGCGTGGGAGAGGGCGCGCCCGATGATGCGCCACCGCTCTTGCGCGAGCGTGGGGAAGGTGCCCCGCCACGTGAGCCGCGGGTGCCGGTTGTCCGGTATAAACGCCGGTTGCCCGACCGGTAGATAGCTTCCTGCCCCCCAATCAACGAACCAACGATGGATCTCCTATTATGGCGTCATGCGGAAGCCGAAGATGGCGCCAACGATTTAGCACGCAAGCTTACCAAGCGGGGCGAAAAGCAGGCGAGCCGCGTTGCGTCGTGGCTGCTCGAGCGCCTTCCCGAACAAGTCTTGCTGTTGTCTAGCCCGGCGGTGCGCACGCGCCAAACCGCTGTGGCGCTTGGCAAGCCGTTCGACGTCGAAGAGCGACTCGCGCCGGGTCGATCGCTCGCTGATCTCATTGCGGCGTCGGGTTGGCCGCATGTTCGCTGAGCAGGGCATATTGCACCGCGCACGCCAGTCGCTCGACCACCACTCGCGCGTGCCATTCTAGCGTGCCCGGGTCGGCCAGCAGGTCGCGGATCACCCGCAAAGTTTGGCTGAGCCGCGGATCGGCGTTCGCTCGCGCATCGAGCATTGTCATCAGCGCGGCGAACGCATCCGGTTCGCGCTGCATCGTGCGAAGCACGTCAAGGCAGATCACATTGCCACTGCCTTCCCAGATACTGTTGAGCGGCGCCTCGCGATAAAATCGGGCCAGCGGACTTTCTTCGACGTAGCCTGCGCCACCCAGACATTTCATTGCCTCGACCGCGACCGCCGGAACCCGCTTGCAGCTCCAATATTTTGCGATAGGCGTAAGCGGGCGCGCAATGCCTGCCTCGGTCGGATCGCTCGCGCGCCGATCGAATGCCCGTGCCAATCGGAATGCAACCAGCATGGCCGCTTCCGTTTCGATGGCAAGATCGGCCAACACGTTTTGCATGAGCGGTTGGCGCGCCAGGCGCAGACCGAACGCGTCACGATGATCGGTGTGGTGAATTGCTTCGTTCAACAATGCCCGCATGAAACCGGCATTGGCGACCACGATATCAAAGCGGGTGAGATGGGCCATTTCGATTATGGTGGGGATGCCGCGGCCTTCGTCACCCACCCGCCACGCCAAGGTGTCGTCATATTCTATTTCACAGGAGGCGTTTGAACGATTGCCGCACTTGTCCTTCAGACGTTGAATGAGAAACGTGTTGCGCGCACCATCATCCAGCGAGCGCGGTACAAAAAAAGCACGTCAAGCCCCGTTCGGTACGGGCAAGCGAAAAAAAGCGTCTGACATCGGCGCCGAACAGAACCACTTGTGTCCGGTCAATCGATAGTCGTTGACGGTGATGTGTACCGCCCGGGTGGTATTGGCGCGCAGATCCGATCCGCCTCGTTTTTCCGTCATGGCCATGCCGATCGTGACCGCGCGCTTCGCTGCGACCGGCAGCGGGCGCGGGTCGTAGTCTTCGGTAAGGAGCTTGGCTTCCCATCGGGCGGCGAGATCGGGCACAGCATGCAGCATATGCGCGGCAGCAAATGACATCGTGACCGGACATGACACGCCGTGTTCAAGCTGATTCCACAAATAGTTGAGCGCGGCACGGGCGACGAATGCGCCATCACGGTTCGCTGTCCAAGCGAGCGCATGCAAGCCCGCGCCAAAGACCGTGCTCATCAAGGCATGGTAGGCGGGATGAAACTCGACCGCATCGATGCGCCGGCCGAACCGATCATGGGTATGCAGTTCTGGAATATAGCGGTTCGCCTGCGCCGCCAACGATTGCAGGGCTTCACTGCCAACCGCCCTTGCCAACATGCCGGCACGCGCATCGATCCAACCGCCGCCTTCACGCGCCACCGTCGTTCGCAACAGCACATCGCCCGACCGCGGATCGTAGCCGGTGAATGGCGGTGGTTGGTTCGTGACTTCGTGGGTGCGCGTCATGGCGAATCTCAGTCGGCCTTAGCACCGGAACCCGTCAACAAACTGACCCAAGCGGCGCTTACTTAAGGGAACGCTGATTAAGCTATCTCGCGCAATCAGCGTGACCATGTTTTTCAGGGAGTTACGAGAGGTAATGGAGGGGTTGGGGCCCCTTCATCCCCAACAAGCCCCTTTGTTCAGTGATTCCTTAAACATAGCTCGGCCCTTCGATGACCGGATGCTTGGCAAGGAATGCTTCGTCCACATTCAGACCGATGCCGGGTTTCTCCAGCGGCCGCACGCAGCCGTCCTGGCCGATCTCGTAGGGCTTTTCGGTGAGGGCATCGCGAAAAAGATTGAGCTTCGAAACATCGGCCTCGAAGTAACCGCCATTTTCAATCGCCGCAAGGAAGTGGATCGAAGCCGCCATATTGAGCCCGGTCATCGAGGTATGCGGATGGATGGGAATCTTGTGGGCGCTGGCCATCGCTGCGATGCGCAAGCCTTCGGTGATGCCGCCGGTCTTCGAGAGGTCGGGTTGCCAAATCGTAATCGCGCCGCATTCGAGCACTTGGTTGAACTCGAAGCGGGTGTAGTGGTTTTCACCGGCGGCAAGCGGGGTGTGTCCGTAGGTGGCGGCCTGTCGATACGCGGTGTAATCATGCGCTGGGAACGGTTCTTCGAGCCAGCCGATGCCGTGGTCGTCCAGCACCGGCATGACCTTGCGCACATCGCCAATGTGGTAGCCGGTATTGGCATCGGTAAGGATTTCCAGGTCGTCGCCAAACGCCTTGCGCACCGCGGCAACACGCTCACAATCGCGGGCCGGCGAGTCACCGAGCCGGAGCTTGATAGCGCGATAACCTTGTTCGATCAGCGGGCGGGCTTCATCCACCAGCGCAGGCGGCGGTTGGTAACCGAGCGATACCCCACCGGCATACGCCTTGATGGGTTTGGCAGTGCCGCCGAGTAATTTGTAGAGCGGCCAGCCACAGGCCTTGCCACGGATATCCCACAGCGCAAGATCAATGCCGCTCATCGCCATGGCAGTCCCTGCGCCCATGCCGTGACTGGCGAGCTGTTTGTCGTAGATGGTTTTCCACGCGCCCACGACATCGCTTGCGTCCCGGCCTTTGATCAATTCGGCAAGCGTCGTATTGATGTGATGCGCGATCGCCCCAGGGGAGCGCGAATGATGGGATTCTCCCCAGCCGATCAGGCCACCCGCGGTCATGACCTTGACGATCACCGTGTCGCGCTTCACGACACGACCGACACCGAGGGTCAAGCTGGCCGAGGGGGGTACCGGAAAAGACGAGGCAAACGCTTTGACATCAATAATTTTCAGATCGGCATTCATGGAATGTCCTTAGGGAAGCGTTGATTAAGCTATCCCGCGTAATCAACGTGCGTGGCCGAAGGCTTGAACCGCGCGCCGGGCGATGTCTTCGCCCCATTCTTGAACAAAATGCCCAGCTTCGGGAGCCAGGTGTGGGGCCGCGCAGCCGCGAATCGAGGCGGCCAAGTCGTTCATCACCGTTGGACCGAGAACCGGATCGGTCGCGCCGATCGCCATGAAGGTCTGACCTTGCCACTGATCGCGAAACCAGTCGCGAGCGGTCCGCGACAGGGCAGCCCCATCAGCGTCAGGCGTAGCGGGTACCAACTCCGGGAACCGGCGCACACCGGCCTTATAGCGAATGTCCGGATAGGGTGCGTCATAGGCGGCGGCCTCTGCATCAGTGAGATGCGGGCAGGTGCGCTTCATGAGCTTTCCGGCGGCAATATCCGGGTTCTTTGCCACCCAAGCACGCCAGTCGATGAACCCTTTGGTGAGCGGGCGGTCGCCGGTGGCGAACATGGTGTTCATCGCGAGGAGCCCGGCGAACCGGTCGGGCATTGTCATTGGCACGGTCAAGCCAAGCAACCCGCCCCAATCCTGGCAGACCAAGATCATCCCCTTCAATTCGAGACGTTCGATGAACCTAAGTAAGGTGTCGCGATGTCGGGTGAACGTGTAGAACCACTGGTCATCCGGCTTATCCGATCGCCCAAAACCAAAAAAATCGGGCGCCACGACGCGTGCACCGGCGCCTACAAACGTGGGGATCATGCGCCGAAACAGATAGGCCCAGGTCGGTTCCCCATGCAAACAAAGATAGACCTCGCGCGCGTTCGCGGGGCCTTCGTCGATGTAGTGCAAACGTAGTCCAGCGAAACCGGGCAAATCGTTAATGTAGCGTGGCGCGTAGGGGAATCCGGGAAGCACTGCAAAGCGGGTGTCGGGCGTGCGGAGGATTTCCATGACGGGATGCGCTCGGGGGTAAGATTCGGCAAGTGTAAGGGTCACGGGTGACCCTGTGAAGGGTGGGTGCAGGGGGCTTAGGGGCAAGTGAATCGTGAAAAGTGAAAAGTGAGCCCCCTCATCCCAACCTTCTCCCCCGGTGACGGGGAAGCAGGAACCTTTTACCTTTCGCTTCTCACCTTTCACTTCTCATCATTCACTGCATCGAATGAATCTGCACGCCATCGCCCACGACATCAAGGTCGCGCAAGATCTTCGTATGTCTTGTTCGCCGATCACTACCTCGCTACCCGCCTTCGACCAACTTGCCGCCTACGAGGTGGCCCGCCTTATCCATGAGCAAAGGTTGGCCGAAGGGGCGCAGCCGGTTGGGCGAAAAATCGGCTTTACCAATCGCAATATCTGGCCTGAGTACGGCGTGTATGAGCCGATCTGGGCGCACATTTACGACCGGACCGTCACGCGGGTCTTGGGTCATCATGGGGCATGCAATCTCGGACCTTTTGCAGAGCCCCGTATCGAACCGGAAATCATTCTGCATTTTCGGTCGGCGCCGCCGGTCACGCACGATCTGCACGCCATTCTCGCTTGCATCGATTGGATCGCGCATGGGTTCGAAATCGTGCAATCGCATTTTCCGGATTGGCAATTCAAGGTCGCCGATACGATCGCTGATGCAAGCCTGCACGGTACCTTGTTGATCGGCGAACCCGTCGAAGCGGCGCGGCTGGGAGATGACCTGCTTGGACGGCTGGCCAGCTTCACGATCAATCTTTCATGTGGTGATGAGGTGCGTGCGCGCGGCTGTGGCGCCAATGTCCTCGACAATCCGCTCGCCGCGGTGGCGCATCTGATCGCCAAGCTTGCCTCTCAATCGTCTTCGCCGCCGATCGGAGCAGGCGAGTTGATTACAACCGGAACGCTGACCGCGGCGCTGCCCATTCGTGCCGGTGAACGCTGGAGCACGTCGCTTGAGGGCATCGGATTACCCGCGATAAGCATTGATTTCACGGCGTGAATGCCGCGCAGAAGACGTTTCTCCTGCTGGCGCTGGCCGCCGCCAACAGCGGCATTGCGATGCGTGTGGCAGAGCCGATGTTGCCGCGGATCGCGGACGATTTTTCGGCCTCCATCCCGGCGACCGCTGCAATCATTACCGCGTTTGCGCTGGCGCAGGCCGGTGCCCAGTATTTTCACGGTCCGTTTGGTGATCGTTACGGGACGCTACGCGTGGTCACCATTCTCATGGCGCTCTCCGCGTTGGCATCGTTTGGTTGTGCATCGGCCGACTCCTTGGATGGCCTCACTGCCTGGCGCTTCGCAACCGGCGCATTTGCATCCGGCAGCATGACTCTGGGCCTTGCTTATCTTGCCGATACAGTGCCTGCAGCAGGACGCCAGCCGATCATTGCCCGATTTATTTCCGGCACGATCCTTGGCCAGGCCGTGGGCCCATTTATCGGTGGCGGCCTGACCGATCTTTTCGATTGGCGCGCGACGTTCGTGGTACTGGGTCTTGTCTTTGCCGCGGTGGCGATCGTGTTATTCATCTTAACGCGCCAATCGTGGGCGCCGCCCGTCGTGATTGCCGGACCGTGGCTTTCGCCGCAACGCTATATCTCGATCATGCAGCGTTCGCGGGTTCGCAATGTTATGGCAAGCGTATTTTGCGAAACCGTCTGCTTCCATGGCGCGTTTGCGTTCCTTGGTGTGTTGTTGAAACTACGTTT
This sequence comes from Betaproteobacteria bacterium, assembly GCA_009693235.1. Taxonomy (GTDB): domain Bacteria; phylum Pseudomonadota; class Gammaproteobacteria; order Burkholderiales; family SG8-39; genus SHXR01. The sequence goes on from SHXR01000035.1 coordinate 43,338, forward strand.
CGATCTCCCCTTCACGCTGATCGGTTTGCTGTTGGCCGGCTTTGGGATCGGCGGTCTTCTCTACACCATCGTCGCGCGATGGATCCTGGTGCGGATCGGACAGCGCGGCTGCGTGACGGTGGGTGGCATTTCAGGTGGCGTGTTCTACATCGCGATTGCACTCACGCCGTACTGGCCGGGCGTGATGGTCTGCACCATGGGCCTTGGATTTTCGCTTTACATGGTGCACAACACCTTGCAAGTGAAAGCCACTGAAATGGCGCCTGATGCGCGGGCCACCGGACTTGCGCTGTTTTCGATGAGTTGGGCGGGCGGTCAAGCGGTCGGTGCGGCAGCGATGGGGGCGGCCGTGGCCACGGTCGGTTACACGTCCATGTTTATTTTATTTGGCTGCGGCTTCACCGCGCTTGCGCTATCGGTTGGCATGCGGCTCGCGCGACACTGAGCCGCCGAGCTATTTCTTGGAATGCGGATCGTGCGTGGGTATGTTGATGCCGCCGCCACGGTCGGCAACGGTTTCGGCGCGCGACACGCCGATGTCGGCACTTTTATTTCGTCCATACGATTCAACGATCGGAATATCGTCATCGGCAATCGGCGCCATGCGGATCTTGCGTGCCAACGCCTGCGCGATGTAGGGCGCAAGTTCCCGTTGTTTTTCCCGTTCCCGCGCTGCATCGCGCGCCTTGAACTCAGGCAGCAATTTCTCCGCAAAAAGTCGTAGCGAGTCGCAAACATGCTCATGCCGATTCAAGCCGCTTTGCTGGACGAACATCATCTGGTCGACCCCGACGCTTTCATAGCGTTGCAGGAACGCGCGGACTTGGGCGGGCGTGCCGATGCCGCCTTGACCAGCGGTGCGCGGCAAAGTGTCTTTTACGTCGAGAAAGCGCTCCCACATCGCCGAGCGACCGGGTCGATGCTGGCCGTAGATTGCGACATATCCCAGTGAATAACCGAAGAACTTGAAGCCCTCTTCGCCGCGGCGAATCGCTTCGTTTTCATTCTCATGCATCGACATGGCGCTGACGATGGCGATGTTCGGATTGACGGTATGCGACAGCGGCACACACGCGGGTGATTTGATGATGTCGTAGTACTCCTTCACCCAATGCGCCGCCTGCTCGGACTCGACGAACGCAAAGGCCAGCGCTCCCAGTCCAAGACGCGCGGCGCGATGAATGGATTCGCGCCGTGAACACGCGAGCCACATGGGAGGATGCGGGCGCTGCACCGGTTTCGGAATGATGTTGCGGCAGGGCATCGCAAAGTATTTGCCCTTGAAGCCAGGGTAAGGCGTCATGGCGAGCATGTTCGCGGCTTGCTCGGCGCCTTCCATCCATTCGTCGGTCTTCTCCATGGGATTGAGATTGAAGCCACCCATTTCCAGTGCGGTGGCAGATTCTCCGGTGCCCCATTCGACGCGACCGTTCGAGACGAGATCGAGCGTGGCGATGCGTTCTGCCGAGCGCGCCGGATGGTTGTATTTCGGTGACATGAGCATCACGCCATGACCGAGACGGATGTTCTTGGTCCGTTGCGAGCACGCCGCGAGAAAAACTTCGGGAGCCGATGAATGGGAATACTCCTCCAGGAAGTGATGCTCGACTTCCCAAACGTAGTCGAGGCCAAGACGATCGGCCAGCTCCACTTGATCGAGCGCATTTTGGTATGCGCGTTGCTCCGCGTCTGCGGTCCACGGGGTGGGGATCTGATGCTCGTAGAACATCCCGAACTTCATGCTGACATTGCTCCTTTTGGTCGCTGTGCTCAGCCAAAAAATTATTTGTGCCGGGAATATACCGCGCCAAGGTCAATCCCATTCCAACGCGGGAAGCGCACTGATATTCGCCAGCCCGTTGATGTGACGGCGTCGCCACGGTGATCCCATCCATGTCGATAGTCGTAGTAGCGGCAGGTCAACGTCGGCGATGTCATTGGCAATACGCCACATTTGGCGGCCATGATCCCGTGCTTCCGCCGCGTTGGTGTGGCCCAATTAATGGCCGGAATCCGTGCCGTTGCTAATCTGCACTCTGATCCCCTTTTGCCCGATGCAACGCCGCCAATTCGCCCTTTCCTTGCTAGGTTACTTGCCTGTTATGCACCGACCGCTGACACGATTCCGTTTTGTAGCAGGGATCGCCCTCACCTGTGTCATTGCCGCGGTGCCGGCCGGGGTGCTGGCCCAATCCGCGCAGACAGCCGATATCGAGCGGCGCCTTGATGAGAGTAACCGCCTGCTTGAGGCCTTGGGCGCCAGGGTCCGCGAGCTCGAAGGTCGCGCCGGGTCGCAGTCACCGGCAAAGTCAGACGCGCCGGCGGATTCGTTCAGCAGGCAGGAGCAGATCAATGCGAGTGCGGCGAGAAGCAGCGGACCGCAATTGACCATTCCGCCGATTCCACTGCGCGGATTCGCCGATGTGGGTGACCGTCACGTACCTTGAAACCGATACCGCCACGTCGACCCGGCCCGCTCAATCGTCCCGGCCGTTGGTGTCGCGAAGTGCGCCGGTAGGATCACGGTCGGCGTGCCGGCATAGCGCTCGAAGAGGCCACGACGCGACAACGCTGATT